>NZ_JBIRWQ010000013.1:0-255811 GCF_044388125.1 Actinoplanes sp. NPDC020271 | reverse complement strand
ACTCCCCCCCCCACACCTCATAGCCAACTCAGTCGACGGCTTCGCGGGCGCGCGGGGGGGGGCGGGGGGGGGGGGGGGGGCGGGCGCCGCCCCCCCCCCCCCCCCCCCCCCCCCCCACGCCTGCGGGCCATCGCCCGCCGCTTCCGGATCCCGCCGGATCAGGCCGGTGACCTGTTGCAGGCGACGTGGCTGCAACTGTTCAACGGTATCGACCGGTTGCAGTGCCCCGAAGCGGTCGGATCGTGGCTGGCCGTGACGATGCGCAGGTTCTGCCTGCACGCGCTCACGGGCCGGGACCGGGAGTATCCGGTGACCGGTTTGGACGAGTGGCTGGCCCAGCCGGGCGAGGCGCCGGAGGCGGGCCTGCTGCGCGCGGAACAGGCGGCGAGTGTCCGCCGCGCGCTGGCCCGCCTCCCGGAGCGCCAGCGGCGGCTGCTGTGGCAGATCGCGACCGACCCGGACGCGCGGTACACCGAGCTCAGCGCCCGGCTGGACATGCCGGTCGGTGCGATCGGGCCGACCCGTGCCCGTGCCCTGGGCCGGTTGCGGCGGCTGCTGCTCGACGAGGAGCGGGCCACGCACTACGCCTGGGCGACGAGGCGCTGACATGCGGATCCTGGCGATGTTGCGGAACCTGCTCGACCCGGGCGACCTCGGGGACGACGGCGAGTCCTGGGTCTACCCGATGGAAACCCGCACCCGGACCGTCGAGTCGTGGTGGGAGATCCGCGAGTCGCGGGCGCCGTGCCCGGCCGTGGTGGACTGGGCCTACACCGCGTCGTGGACGAGCGCCGCGAAGGCCGCCGGGTCACGCAGGTGCGGGAACCCTCGGCCGGCGACGGGCGCCTGCGGCGCCGCGCCGACCCGGATCCCGGACCACTCACGGTAGGCTTCGGGCAGGGTCAGATCATTGCGCCGTACGGCGAATTGCCGGTAAGCCCCGGGAATCGCCCCCGCGTCGGCCGCGGTGCCGGCGTCCAGCGTGATCATCTGCTGCACGGCGTAACGCTCGGCGAACGTGCGCGCCAGCACCACCGACTCCCCGTGCGTGACCAGCACCGGCGCCCGGTGCAGGTCCAGTCCGCGGACGAGCAGCGCCAGATCCTGGGCGAGACCGGACAGGTCCTCCCGGGGCGCCGAGTCGCCGTGCCCGGGCAGGTCGACGGCGACGGCCGCGCAACTGCTGCCGAGCTCGGCGGCGACCGGCCACCACATCGTGCGGTCGTAGCGCAGGCCGTGCAGCAGGACGACCGGACGCCCGAAACGTCCCCATCGGTCGTATATCAGCCGATTACGCGGCGTGCCGTAGGCGTGAGTGGTGCGGCGTGGTGGTTGCGGAAGCACGCGTGGTCAACGACGGGCGGGGGTGCCCCGGTTACGCTGCCGCGGTGCCATTGATGCTGACCCCGATGCGACCCCGTGACCCTGCCGAGCAGGGACGGACCGCCACGCCGCTGGAGCTCTTCTTCGACCTGGTGTTCGTGGTCGCCGTCAGCATCGTCGCGGTGCAACTGCACCACGCACTGACCGAGGGGCACGCGGCGCACGGGCTGATCTCGTACGCGCTGATCTTTTTCGGTATCTGGTGGGCCTGGATGAACTTCACCTGGTTCGCCACCTCCTACGGCGCCGACGACTGGCTCTACCGCCTTCTCACGTTCCTGCAGATGGGCGGCGTGCTGGTACTGGCCGCCGGGGTGGAACCGGCGTTCACCGACGGTAATTGGCTCGCGGTGACGATCGGCTACGTGGTGATGCGCATCGCGATGGTCGTCCAGTGGCTGCGAGCATCCCGTCTCGCCGGTTCCAATCGAAAGACCACCTTGCGGTACGCCGTGGGAATCGCCATCGTTCAGGCGTTCTGGATAGTCCGGCTCTTCCTCCCGGCCGAGATCCAGCCCTACCTGCACGCAGTTCTGATCCTCGGCGAACTCGCCGTCCCGGTGATCGCCGAGCGCACCGGCTGGACGCCGTGGCATCCGCACCACATCACTGAACGCTACGGACTGTTCACGCTGATCGTGCTCGGTGAGAGCCTGCTCGCCTCGGCCAACGCGATCATCAAGGCGCTGCACGACCACGAGGCGCTCGCCCCGCTGGTATCCATTTCGGTCATGACCCTCGTGGTCACCTGCGCGCTGTGGTGGATCTACTTCTGGCCGCCGCACCACCTGTCGATCCGCGGGTTCGCGCAGAACATCCGCTACGGATACGTGCACTACTTCGTGTTCGCCGCGGCGGCTGCGTTCTCGGCCGGCATCGAGGTGCAGATCGACGCGCTCACCGGGCACAGCGAGCTGGGCGCGGTCGCGGCGTCGCTGACGGTGACGATCCCGGTTGCGGTCTTCGTCCTCGGGATCTGGTGGATCGCGCTGCGCGAGAACGCCGACCGAATCGTGAACGTCGTCGTCCCGCTCGGCGGCCTGCTCGTGCTGCTGGACCCCATCACGCCGATCCCGGTCCTGCTCACCGCGGTGGTACTGGTCCTGGTCGTGGTGACACTGGTGATCCACCCGCCGGTCCGTCGTGTGACCGGATAGTCCGCTTCGACGGCGAACTTCCGTCCGTGCCGTCCGTCGATCCGGCCGCGACCACCTCCGCCGCGAAGGTCGCGCCCGGATCGACTGGCCGCAGGAATTCGCGGGCGCCACGCAAGCGGGTCTTTCCCCTCAGGCGTACGGCGATGGCGCCCGGAAGTCCGCTCGCCGCGCGCAACGCCGTGGGCAAGGCGTGCTCGTCCAGGCCGTCGCGACGGGCGATCAGCACACCCAGCTCATGGCGGCTGATCGCGTCCGGCCCGGCGACGTGGTGCACGCCGGGCACGCCGATCAGCCCGAGAATTGCCGCAGCCAGGTCGGTGACGTGGACCGGGCACCGGATGTCATCGGTGAACAGTGCGCCTGTTCGTTTTCCGGTGGCGAGGTCGTGGACGAATCTCTCGGTGGGCGATTCCCCGGAGGCGACGATCAACGACGTACGCACAATGGCAGCGGCCGGGACCGAACCGCGAACCGCAACCTCGGCAGCGGCCTTGGCCGCGCCGTAAGGCGTGATCGGATCCGGCACCGACGACTCGTCGTATTCCGGAGCGCGCCCCGAGAAAATCGCGTCACTGGAGACGTGCACCAGCAGCGCGTCGAATTCCGCGGCGGCCGCGGCCACGTGCATCCCGCCGTCCGCGGTCGTCGTCCAGTCCGCCTGCAGATAGGCCGCGTTGATGATCGCTTCTGGTCGCACGTCGGCGACGAGCTCTCTGACGTCGGCGCGGCGGCGGATGTCGAGCCGCCGCCCGCCCGGCCCGATCGGCTGGGTGTGGAAGGTGGCCGTGACGTCGTGACCCGCCCGCCGCGCCTGGCCGGCGACCTCCCGTCCCAGCAGCCCGCTGCCACCGACGACCAGGACCCTCACCGGATCACCCGCAGCAGCTGGGCCCGGACCTGATCGGCCGGACCGTCCGGGGCGCCGGTCATGCCCCAGGTGATCAGCGCGCCGTTGTAGGCGGCGTGGATCGCACGGGCCAGCCCGGGGTCGATCCGATCGGGGTCGATCTCCCCGGACGCGGCGGCGGATCGGAGGACGACGGCGATCGCGGACTCGACGGCGGTCGCATACTCCCGGGCGACCTGCTGGAACTCGGGGACCGAGAGGTCCATCAGCAGGAACGCCAGGTGGTTGGCGAACTCGGCCGAGTCGCGCACGCTCGCGGCCATCGCCACGAACTCGTCGACCAGCGCGGCCACCGTGGGTGCGGCGGCCAGCCGGGCCGGGACGACCTCGGCCGAATGCCGGGCCAGGGCCAGCAGCAACTGATCCTTCGAACCGAAGCGCTTCAGCAGCGCCGCGGCGGTCAGGCCGACCCCGGCGCCGATCTGTGCGAGCGTCACCCCGGCCGGGCCGGACGCGGCGACGGCGTTCGCGGTGGCGGCGAGGATCGCGTCGTCGGAGACCGTGCGGGGGCGTGCCATGCCAGCACGATACCGGGTCGACCGAGTTAGTGAATCATGGTTAACTAACTCGGTGGAGAAATCATTGGCAGGAAAAACCGCCCTGGTCGCCGGGGCCACGCGGGGAGCCGGGCGAGGCATCGCCGTCGAGCTCGGCGCGGCCGGGGCGGAAGTCTGGGTGACCGGGCGCAGCACGCGGGCGAGCCGCTCCGACATGGACCGGCCGGAGACGATCGAGGAGACCGCTGAGCTGGTCACCGCGGCCGGCGGCCGGGGTGTCGCGGTGGCGTGCGACCACAGCGACCCCGCGCAGGTGGCGGCACTCATCGGGCGGCTCGGGCGCCTCGACATCCTGGTCAACGACGTCTGGGGCGGGGATCCGCTCAGCGAGTGGGGCACACCGTTCTGGCAGCTCGACGTCGGCAAGTTCCGGACGATGTGGGAACGAGCCGTGCTCACCCACCTGATCACCAGCCAGCATGCCGTGCCGCTGATGATCCGCGACCGGGCCGGGCTGATCATCGAGGTGACCGACGGGGACGGCAAGGAGTACCGGGGGAACCTGACCTACGACCTGACCAAGACGGCGGTCAACCGGCTGGCCCTCGCGCAAGCCTCGGAGCTGCGGGAACACGGGATCACGGCGGTCGCGGTGACCCCGGGGTTCCTGCGCTCGGAGGCGATGCTCGACCACTTCGGCGTGACCGAGGCGAATTGGCGGGACGGCGGGGAGAAGGACCCGCACTTCCTGGCCTCGGAAACGCCGCACTTCGTCGGTCGTGCCATTGCCGCGCTGGCCGCCGACCCGGACGTCGCGTCGCGATCCGGGCAGGTGCTGACGTCTTGGGACCTGGCCGAGCAGTACGGGGTCTCCGATGTCGACGGGCGGCGCCCGCACTGGGGCCGCCACTTCGAGTCCGTCCAGGCGTAGGAGAGCGCTCGCCTGGTGGATCCTGGCTGGGACCGCTAGATTCTGTCCCGCGGATCACTCGGCGACGGGCGGGCGGTGACGCATTCCGCAGTTCAGCTCGGTGGGATCGGCCAGATGTCCCGACCGTGCGGACGTGCCGGCGGTCGCGCCGTGGATCCGGGCGCAGTAATCCGTGACGTAGGCGGCGAACACCGGCGCGTTCCATCGTGCGGCTGCCGCGCTGACGGCCTGCTCCGGCTCCGGCGGATCGTTCCATCCGGCCGTCTCCGGAGCCTGCCGGCCGCTGCCGAGGTCGCGTAGCCGCCGGTGCTGGAACGGATCGCGGCCGGGGCCGTCGAAATCGTCGGTCGGGATGGCGCCGCGGGCCTGACCGTGCGGCGGCTCGGGAAGCTGTTCGGGATGGGTGGTGTCTCTGTTCCGGGGTGCGCTGTGATGGCCCGCCGGGTGGGCGGGCCATCGGCGTCGGTCAGCCGGCCGGGATCTCACCGGCGGCGACGATGGTGGCTCGGGCCAGGGTCTGGTTGTGGATGGTGAAGCCGAGCACCGCCGGCGTCGCGTCCGGCCCCACGCCGACCTTGTCGGTGCTCAGCGCGTGGACCGTGATGAAGTAGCGGTGCCGACCGTGCCCGGCGGGCGGGGCGGCGCCGATGAAGCGGGCCTGGCCGGCGTCGTTGCGCAGCTGGTAGGCGCCGGTCGGCAGGGCGGAGCCGGTGTCGTCGCCGGCGCCTTCGGGCAGGCTGGTGACGTCGGCCGGGATGTCGGCGACGGCCCAGTGCCAGAAGCCGGACTGGGTGGGGGCGTCCGGGTCGTAGACGGTGACGACGTAGCTCTTCGTGCCTTCCGGTGCGCCGGACCAGGAGAGCTGCGGCGAGACGTCCTGGCCGCCGGGGACGCCGAACGCCCCCGAGTACTGAGCCTGGGCCCAGGCGGCGCCGTCGGCGACGGTGCTGCTGGTGACCGTGAAGGTGCCCGTCTCGGGATGGCGGGCGAACGGGTCGTTCATGCGGTGTCCTTCCAAGAACGATCTGACGTGATCGACCATAGCACTGATAATCGATTATCTGGCAAATGGTCTACGATGCTGGCATGAAGCAGATGCTCTCCGAACGGGTCTACACCACGATCCGCGACGAGATCCTGTCCGGTGTCTTCGCCCCCGGGGTCGCCCTCAAACCCCAAGAGCTTGCCGGGGCGTACGGCGTGAGCCTCGCCGTCGTCCGCGAAGCCCTCGTGCGGCTGGTCGGCGACGGGCTCGCCGATCGGCTCACCAACCGTGGATTCGCGGTGCCCACCCCGTCCGACCAGCGGTGGCAGGATCTCGCCGAGGCACGCGCCACGTTCGAGCCGGCGGTGCTGCGACTCTCGATCGAGCGGGGCGACGTCGAGTGGGAGTCGCGGGTGCGGGCGGCACATCATCGGCTCGCGCGGACCCCGGCGTACGAGAAAAGCGCCTGGACCACCGCCCACCGTGAGTTTCATCGCGCTCTGCTGGACGGCTGCGGCAACGCGATCATGTTGGAGACGTTCGACCGGCTGTGGGTCGCGAGCGAGCTGATCCGGGTCTGGGCGACCGACCTGGCACCGCCGCGCGATCACGTCGGCGAGCACCGCGCGTTGGAGGAGGCGGCGCTGGCCGGGGAGGCCGACCTGGCCGCCGAGTTACTGGCGCGGCACGTCTCGCTGACCGCTGCCGGCCTGGTCGGATGACCGGGACGGCTAGAGTGCCGGGTGTGCGGGTGGTGGTGACGGGCGCGGCCGGTTTCATCGGCAGTCATCTCGTGCTGGCGCTGGTCGAGGGCGGGTTCGACGTGCTGGCGGTGGATGCTCCCGGGCGCAACGCGTCTCCCGGAGCGGCTGCGGAGAACCGAACTGTGCTGGCTGACGCCGGGGTCACGGTGACCGAATGTGATCTCATTACTGACGATCTTGCGCCGCTGGCGGAGACGGAGGTCGTGCTGCATCTCGCGGGGCGTCCGGGCGTGCGCAGCTCGTGGGGGAGCGGGGCGGCGGAGACCTACCGGGCGAACGTGACCGCGACCGAGCGGCTGCTCGCGGCGTGCGCCCGGAGCCGGCCGCGGTTCGTGCTGGCGTCCAGCTCGTCGGTCTACGGCGAGGCGGCCCGGCCGTCGGGCGAGGACGATCCGGTGGACCCGAGAAGTCCGTACGCGACCTCGAAGGTCGAGGCGGAACGGCTGGTCCGACGGGCGGCTGCCGAGGGCATGCCGGCCGTGGTGCTGCGCTACTTCTCCGTGTACGGACCCAGGCAGCGCCCCGACATGGCATTCCACCGTTTCGTCGAGGCCGCGCTGGCCGGCTCGCCGGCGCCACTCTACGGCGACGGTGGTCAGCGACGTTCGTTCACGTTCGTCGACGACGTGGTGAGCGCGACGATCCGCGCCGCCCGGGTGCCCTTGCCGGACGCGACGGTCCTGAACGTCGGGCACCCGGGGACCGTCAGGCTGCACGACGCGCTTGACCGGATCGGATCACTGCTCGGAGTCGCCTCGCCGACCGTGCCGAAGGATCCCGCGCCCGGTGACGTAGCGTGCACGTGGGCCGGCACCGACCGGGCGCGGGAGCTGCTCGGCTGGACCGCGACGACCAGCCTGGACGACGGGTTGGCGCGGCAGATCGCCTGGCATCGGGAGCGTGCCCGTGGCTGAGGGGCATCGCGCGGCGTACGTCGCGTTCGACCGTTTCCCGTCCACCAAGGGCTCGGCCGTGCACATCCGGCACATGGCGGCCGAACTGTTCGAGCGCCACGGCGGTGGGCTGCTGTGCGTGCTCGGCGGTGGTGATCTTCCCGCCTACCAGCGCGAGGGCGCCGTGGAGATCGTCCGGTTCACCGGTGTGGTGCCGAACCTGCTCGACCGGGCGCAGGCGTTCACCGCGTGGGTCGCCGAGCAACTCGCACCTCATCGGGACACTCTGCAGCTGTGTCACGTGCGGGATCCGTGGAGTGCGCTGCCGGTGACCGGGCCGATGGTCTACGAGGCGAACGGGTTGCCGTCGGTCGAGCTGCCGTACGCGTGGCCGATGGTCGCACCGAGCACGCTCAGTAAGATCCGTGAGCTGGAACAGGACTGTCTGCGGCGGGCCGCGGCGGTGGTTGTGCCGTCGTACGTGATCGAGAAGGCCGTTGTTGATCGCGGCGCCGCGCCGGACCGCGTACATCTGATTCCCAATGGAGCGGACCCGGTGCCGGCCGGACTACCGCGACCCGGAGCGGCGCCGGGCCGTTATCTGATCTACGTCGGTGCGCTGCAGCCCTGGCAGGGCGTCGACGTGTTGCTCCGGGCGTTCGCGCGCCTCGCCGACCTGACCGACCTGCACCTGGTCGTCTGCTCGTCGGTGTCGCCGAACCGGGCCCGCCCGCTGCGCCGGCTCGCCGACCGGCTCGGCCTCGGTGATCGCGTGCAGTGGCAGTACACGCTGCCGCACGAGCAGGTCGCCGCGTGGCTGGCCAACGCCGAGCTGTCCGTGGCACCGCTGACCGCCGGCCCGCGCAACCTGGACCAGGGGTGCAGCCCGATCAAGGTGTGGGAGTCGATGGCCGCCGGCACCCCGGTCGTCGCCTCGGATCTGCCGGTGATCCGCGAGGTTCTCGGCGACGACGGCCGGTTGGTGCCGCCGGACCGTCCCGCCGAGTTGGCCCGCGCCATCCGGGTGATGCTGGAATACCCGGACGCGGCTCGCGCTCTCGCGGCGCGGGCGCAACAACGAGTCCTCACCTGGTCGGACGTCCGTCGTCGGCTGGCTGTCGTCTATGACCAGGTACAGGCTCGCTGATACGGTCCGATCATGTTCTGGCGCGCGCAGAAGGCAGCCCTCGCGGGGTTCCACCCGCTGCACCGAAGCCTGGTGCACGAGCGCGGATTCACCGCGACGCAACCGGCAGCCGGCTGGACCGCGCTGATCGACAGTCTCTACCGCCACGCCGGCCTGGTGAAACGGCGCAAATGGGCGCTTCCGGCGCGGACCCTCGACGTGGTCGTGCCGCTGATCACCGAACTCTGCTCCGACCTCGGCCCCAAGGGCACCCTGACGGTCACCGCTGACCTGCGCGGACGCGACGCACCGGGCAAGACCGGGCCGGAACGCCAGCTCGCGGTGCGCCCGCCGGTCAAGTCGGCGAGCGAGGCCTGGGTCGTCGACCCGTGGTTACGGCTGCGTGGCGAACTGCGCGACGGCAGCATCCTGGAGATCCTTGTCGTCGACCGGGAACGCAAACGCCGGATCACCAAACGCAATCCGCGCGGCAAGACCAAGTGGAAGCGCAAGAGCAAACTGGTGCAGACCATCAAGGTGCGCCGCCGCCTGCCCGCCGGCCTGCCGAGCCGGGTCCCGGCGACGCCACCACCGCCGTGGATCGGCGTGTTCGTCCGCGAGGGCGAGCGTCGCAGCGTGCTCGCCGGCGCCAAACTGACCCGGATGCCGAGAAACGGCCAGGAACAGGTCGACCGGATCCTCACGGTCGCCACCGAGCCGTTCCGGTGGACCTTCGGTGGAGGAAACGCATGACGCCCTGCACGGTCACGACCGGGTTCTTCACCCTCGGCAAGTGCGGGGTGATGGCGGTGGCGGGCTGCCCGGCCTGCGGACGGGCGCTCTGCGCGAACCACGTCACCGAGGGCGGCCTCTGCCCGGAGTGCGCCGCCGCCCGCAACCAGGTCGGACATCCGGCCGCGGCGGCCGCTTACCGGCGGAGGCGCCATCGGCACCGGACCTCGCAGGAGTTCTCCGACACCGTCTGGTACGGGGGATTCGACTCCTACGACCGGGCGCCGTTCGACCCGGGGATGGGCGCTGACCAGGACTATCTCGACGACGGGAACGACGCGCTGGTGGACAGCTGATGCGCCTGCTCTGGATCACCGAGAACTATCCGCCCAGTTCGGGTGGGATGGCGAACTCGTGCGATCGGATCGTCCGGGGGCTTCGGGCGGCCGGGGTGGCGGTGGATGTGGTGCACCTGAGCCGGCGATCGTTACCGGCTCGGCACGGGGTGCGGACGGTTCCGTTGGGGAGGGATCCGGAGCACGCGCTGCGCATGTTCTGGACTGAGATCTGTCCTTCTGCTGCTTCCTATTCGCATATCGTCGCCTTCGGTGGCACTTATCCGCTCTTGGCGGCGCCGGTGTATGCCGCGTGGGCGGCACTGCCGCTGATCACCCTCCTGCGTGGCAACGACTTCGACACCGGCATGTTCTCGCTGCGCCGCCAGCCCGTCGTCCTCGAGGCACTGCGCGCCTCCGCCCACGTCTGCGTCGTCGCCAGCAGCACCGCCGCGCAGGTCGGCGCCCTCGCACCCGGCGTGCCGGTCACATGGGTCACCAACAGCATCGACACCGAGGACTGGCAGATCCTGCCGTCCGAACAGGCCCGGGCCGCCGCCTGGCGTTCCACCCTGGGGCGCCGCACGCTCGGCCTGATCGGCCAACTGAAAAACAAGAAGGGGGTACGCCTCCTGCTCGACGCGATCGTCGCCGGCGGTCACGCCGAGCGTTTCCACGTCGTGCTCGCCGGCGAACTCGAGCCCGGAATCGAGGAGTGGCTTTCCGCGCACCCGTCCGTGGCCCACACGGTCCTGCCGTTCCAGGACAGATTCCAACTGCTTTCCGTGTACGCCGGTTGTGACGTGATTGCCCTGCCCTCCTATTACGACGGACTCCCGAACGTGGCCCTCGAAGCGGCCGCCCTCGGCATTCCGTTGCTCACCTCCGACGCCGGAGGTCTCGCCGACCTGGTCGACGAGCAGATCGGTTTCCGATTCCCGGCCGGGGATCCGCACGCCTGCCGCGCGGCCGTGCATCGGGTTGCGCTCGCCACGGACGACGAGCTCGCGGCCTTGGGAGCGGCCGGTGCCCGTCGCGTCCGGGAACGGTTCGACGTCGCCAGTGAGACGGACGGCTACCTGAAAGTGCTGGCCTCGACGCAGTGATCGTCTGCTATGCGCAAGGAGGTGGGCTCGGGCATCTGACCCGGATCCGCGCCTATTTGCACACCGTTCACGGTGACGAGCCGGCGACCATTGTCAGTGAATCGCCGTTCGCGGGGGATCCACGGGTGGTGGGGCCGCATCGGGTGGTGCGAGGGCCGATCGACGATGTGTTGCGGGAACTACGGCCGTCGACTCTCGTGGTCGACGTCTTCCCGGCGGGAATCGGTGGGGAGCTGACTGTCCCGGACCGGGTTCGGACGGTTCTGCTCGCTCGATTGTTGCGGGGTTATGCGGGGCGGCCGGTGCGGTTCGATCAGGTCTGGACGGTGGAGGAGGCGACGCTCCCACCCGGCATCTCCGGAGATGTCGCCCGGCTGGAGTTGGTGGATCCGCCGGCGCCGTCGCTCCCGATCGCGGCGGGGACCTGGCTGATTCCGCACGCCGGGCCGGCTTCGGAGACGGCAGAGCTCATCGCGTACGCCCGTGAATGCGCCGGCCTCGAGGATCGTGAGCCGCGGCTGCTGGTCGCGTCGCCGCACCCGCCGCCCGGCGACGTCGACCACATCGACGTGTATCCGGTGTGGCCGCTCTTCGCCGGGGCCGAGCGGGTGATCTCGGCGGCCGGGTTCAACGTCGTCCGGCAGATGCGGCCGTGGCGATCCAAGCACCGGATGCTGCCGTTCGCGCGCCGCTGGGACGATCAGTTCACTCGGGCTGCGCGCGCCCGCCGGGAGATACAGCGCTGACGCCCGGGCGCCTGGGCTCGGCTGGCCCCGAGAGGTGCAAAAAGCTGCCGTTGCACCCCTGAGTACCGGCCGGCCTCGGCGGACCGGACCTCAGCGGCAGTTGCGGCGGCCGGGGAGGCCGATGATCAGGGCGGCGCCGACCGTGAGGTGCATGCCGAGGAGGGCGAGCTTCGTGCCGATACCGATGCCGCTGCCCAGCGGCCCCGCCAGCGAGATCAACAGGATGACCGCGGTGACGATCCGGTAGATCCGGACCGGGTTGCCGGACTTGCGCTCCAGAACCGCGAGCAGACCCCATGCCGCCAGCCCGGCGACCAGCGCGGTCAACGCTACCGCGACCGGACCGATCTGCTGGGTGCCGCTGCCCTGCCGGACGGTGAGGGGCACGCCGGCCCACGGGGCGTTGACGGCCCAGAGCAGGAGGGCGCCGGCGACCCCGGCGAGTACGGTGAGGGCGCGGCCGGTGGTGCGCTTCGTGTCGGCGGTGTGCGTCGTGTTCGTCATGCCGATCAGACTGGCGGCCCGAGGCCGGTGACCACATCGGACCGAGGGCGGGCCGGGCACCCTCCTTCGGTACTGCACCCTCCTACTTTGGAAGGTGTCGGCGCCCGGACGCACCCGGATAGCCTCGCTCCGTGACCGCACCCCGCTGCCGTGACTATCCCCTCGGCGCGATCGGCTCCGTTCTCGGCGCCGCCGTCGTGCTGGGGGTGACCACGCTCGTCTCCTGGTGGGCCGGGCATCCGCTCGGCCCGCTGTTCGCGCTCGACGTGGTGACCGGCTTGCTGAGCTGGGCCGTGGCGCCGCTCGTGCTGTGGTGGCCGGTGCAGGCGACGGTCGTGCTCAGTGTGCTGGCGGCGGTGTCGCCGACGGCCACCCCGGCGGCCACGATCGGCGCGATTCAGGTGGCGCGGCGCAAACCGCTCCGGGCCGCGGTTGCGGTCGCGGCCGTCGGGATCGGGGCGCATGCGGTGCAGGGCTGGTGGCGGTCGAGCGGCGGGATGCCGTACGGGTGGTGGCTGGTTCTGGTCACGGTCGGCTACGGCGGGCTGGTCGGCTGGGGTGCGTGGGCGCAGGCCCGGGAGGCGCTGATCCGGTCGCTGCACGAGCGCGCCGAGCGGGCCGAGGCGGAACAGGGCCGCCGGGTGGCCGAGGCGCGCATGCTGGAGCGCCGCAAGATCGCCCGGGAGATGCACGACGTGCTGGCGCATCGGTTGTCGCTGCTGGCGACGTTCGCCGGGGCGATGGAGTTCCGGCCGGATTCGTCACCGGAGCAGATGTCGCGGGCGGCCGGCGTGGTGCGGGACGGGGTGCACCAGGCCCTGGAGGAGTTGCGCGAGGTCATCTCGCTGCTGCGCGACGACGACTCGCTGGAGCTCCATCCGCAGCCGGTGCTGGCCGACGTGCCCCGGCTGGTGGAGGAGTCCCGCTCGGCGGGCACCGAGGTCGAGTTGGAGCAGGCGGTGGAGGAGCCGGGGGAGGCGCCGCCGGTCGTCGCGCGTACGGCGTACCGGGTGATTCAGGAAGGCTTGACCAACGCGCGTAAACACGCGGCGGGGCAGGGGGTCCGCGTGGCCGTGCGGGGTGGGCCGGGCGACGGGCTGGAGATCGAGGTCCGTAACGCGCTGGGCCCGGGTCATGCGCCGCCCGGCTGGTCGGGTGGGGCGGGGCTGGTCGGTCTCACCGAGCGCGTCCAGTTGGCCGGTGGGCGGCTCGATCACCAGGAGGTCGCCGGAGAGTTCCGTCTCCGCGCGTCGATACCATGGCCGCCATGACGCCGGTCGTGACGCGGTGGTGTCCGTGACGAGCGGTGATGAGGTGGTCCCGGTGACCGGTGGTGACGCTGTGATGCGGTGGCGGCTGCCGCCGGTGGTGACGCGGTGATCGGGTGTGGCCGCGGCCGGTGCTGACGGCGTGATCGGGTGGTGGCTGTGGCCGGTGCGATGGGATGGTGCCTGTGACGGATGGTGACACGGTGGTGCCGGTGCGGGTGCTCGTGGTGGACGATGACGCGCTGGTCAGGGCCGGGCTGACGATGATGCTGGACGGGGCGCCGGGGATTGCGGTGGTCGGTGAGGCGGCGGACGGCGACGAGGTGCCGGCGGCGGCGGATGCGCACGGGCCGGATGTCGTGCTGATGGATCTGCGGATGCCGCGCGTCGACGGGATCACCGCGACTCGGCGGCTGCGGGCGCGTCCGCGGCCGCCCGAGGTGATCGTGCTGACGACGTTCGACGCCGACGAGAACATTCTGTATGCGCTGCGGGCCGGGGCGAGCGGGTTCCTGTTGAAGGACACGCCACCGGCGCGGATCGCCGAGGCGGTCCGGCAGGTCGCGGCGGGCGAGCCGATCCTGTCGCCGCGGATCACCCGCCGGCTGATGGACCGGGCGGCCGTGCAGGCGGGAGCATATGCGCAGGCCAAAGTCACGCTTTCGGCGCTCAGCCCGCGCGAGCGGGACGTGGTGGTCGCGATCGCTCAGGGGCGGTCGAACACGGAGATCGCCCGGGCGCTGGACATGACCCTGGCGACCGTGAAGACCCACGTGTCGCACATCCTGACGAAGCTGGACCTCGACAACCGCACACAGATCGCCCTGCTCGCCCACGACGCCGGCCTGGCCTGACCCGCGCCCAGCGGCCCGCCGCACCGACCCGCGAGGGTCGTCCTCGAAGCCGGCCGCGACGGTCGGGTCATGTGCCGGCCGGGCGCGGAGCGGAGCCGGGTAAGCGGCAAGCCGCGGGTGCGCCGGAATGGAGCCGGGTAGCAGCGGGCCAGGGGTGCGCGGGGGTGGTTGCGTCGGAGTGGGTCGCGCCGGAGTGGGTGGCGCGGTCGAGGCGCGGTGGGGTCGGTCAGGCGGTGCGGTGGACCCAGGCGGGGCGGGCGGGGGTGAGGTGGCGTTCGCGGACGGGGAGGTTCTTGCGGACGGTGTCGGCCCGTTGCTCCGCGTCGGCGGCCTGGCGGCGCAGGCTGTCCTGGGCCGTGAACGCCACCTGCGAGTCGTGCCAGGCGGCGCGTTCCGCGGCGGCCGAACGACGGTAGACGGCCTGCCGGTGCTCGTTGATCGCGGTCAGCAGCACGAGTTCCTGCTCGACCGGGTGCAGCCGCGGATCCCAGCCGGCCCGCCACGCCTCGGCCGGCAGGTCACCGTCGGTCACGGCGTGGGTCAGGGCCCGGTGCAGGAACCGCTCACGGTCGGCGTACTCGGCCGGGGTCTGCGGCGTGCCGGGGGCGGCGAACGCGGCCGTCGTCCGGGCCCGGGTCAGCCGCTCCTCGGCATCCTGCCAGGCCTGCCACGCGGTGTCGGCATCCTTCTCGGTCCGGCGCCACAGTTCCTGCCAGCGCTGCGACGACTCGTGGGCCCGTTCGGCCGCGACCTGCATCTCCTCGGCGAACCGCACGGTTTCGACCGCTTCGGCTTCGAGGCGTTCGCGTTCCTGCTGGTAGCTGCGGGCCTGCCCGAGGATTTCCAGGAGGGCGAGTTTCGGGTGCCGCATCGCTTCGGGGCTGCCGAGCAGCAGCAGCGCGGGCAGCGCCAGGATGATCAGGATCAGCCAGATCGCGACCGGGCGGGCCGAGTCGGCGAGCAGCACGTGTGACACCAGTTCCATGATCGAGACTCCTCAATGCATGTGGCAGCAAGGGCGGCCGGGAAGCCGGGGAAAAGAAGAAAGCGCGCTGTTACGCGAAGAGCGCGGGCGGAGCGCGAGAGACACCGGTCGACGCGGTGATCTGCTCGGTGAGGACCCGCTCGCGCCCGATCACCGGGCGGGCGGTCGCCTCGCCGGTGTCCACAAGCGAGTCGTCCAGGGGCTTCGACGCGCCGCCGAACACGGCCAGCAGCACGGCCCGCAACAGGCACAGGAGTCGGAGCAGCACACCGCGCGCCGAGTCCATGACCATGGCCTCCAACCTACCCAGTGACCATCGTCAGATCCACGCGGCGCGCACAGGAGATGTGTCACGTCCGGGGGACGAGGACGGCCGACGAGGTGTGGTGCAAGCCTCGATCACACCTCCGATCAGACGTACTGACCTGGTCTTTCCTGGTGGCTGTAAGTCGCCCGATGGCCGTACGGGCCGGTTCGGGCAGCGTCGGCGTGCCAGTATGGGGTCCGCTTCGGCGAAAGCCGGGCCGACCTCGGGGGAGGAACCAGCTCGATGAGCCAGGAAACGGCGCCTGCGGACACCGGCGAACCGACGCCGGTCGTCCCGGCCCAGCGGCAGCCCGACGTTCGGGTCCGGGCCGGTTCGCGCCTGCGGCCGTGGATGATCCTCGTGGTGATCCTGCTGTTCCTCGGGCAGATGGCGGCCGGCATGGTGACGGCGGCCCGGCAGCAGTCCCCGACGGTCGACGAGCCGGTGTATATCGGCACCGCGGCCACCTATCTCCAGGATCACCGGTTCACCTACAACTACGAGCATCCGCCGCTGGCGAAGCTGGTGATCGCGTCCGGGCTCGCCTTCACCGACGTGAAGCTGTTGAAGCCGTATTCGAATCACCCGTCGGCTCTGGGCACGTCGCTGCTGTACGAGGACGGCAACGACGCCCAGCACGTGCTGTTCGCCGCCCGGCTGCCGATGATCATTCTGACGTTGCTCTTCGGGCTGGTGGTGTTCGCGTTCGCGCGGGACCTGACCGGCCCGATCGGCGGCCTGCTGGCGCTGGCGTTGTACGCGTTCTCGCCCGACGCGATCGCGTTCGGCGCGCTGGCGAACGTGGACCTGCCGTCCGCCGGCTTCCTGTTGACCGCGTTGTGGCTGCTGTGGCGGGCGCGGCAACGGCCGTACGTCTATCTGCCCTTGGCGGGTGTCGCGCTCGGCGCGTCCACCGCCTCGAAGATGAGCACGCTGCCCGCGGTGCCGATCGTCGGGTTGCTCGTGGTGCTGACGGTGTGGCACCTGACCCGTGATCGCGTCGCCGGGGAGCGTCCGGTGCTGCGGCGGCTCGGGCTCGGGGCCGCGGCGGCCGCCGGGGTCGTCGCGATCTCCGTTGCCGTGGTCTGGGTCTGTTATCTGGTCGTCGACCCGCAGATGCACTGGGTGTCGCCGACGAGCGTGGGCCCGCTGACCGGGGTGAAGGCGAACCTGACGAACCTGTTGCCGTACCCGCGCGCGTATCGGGACGGCATGCGCTACCAGTTCAACCTCGAACACGCGACGTACTCCGGGTTCCTGTTCGGCGAGTCGTACCAGGGCTCGAAGTGGTACTACATTCCGGCTGCTCTGCTGATCAAGGAGCCGATCGGGATGCTGATCCTCTGGATCATGGGCACGGTCGCCATGCTGATCACCCCCCGGCTGCGTGCGGCCGCGCCGTACATCCTGGTTCCGACCCTGCTGCTGACCCTGGTGGCGCTGGCCGGGTCACGGAACTGGGGTGTCCGCTACGCGATCTTCGTGCCGGTGATCCTGGCGGTCGTGGCGGCTGCCGTCATGGCGTACCGGCAGCGGTGGCTGCACGTGGCCGCGGGACTTCTCGCGGCGTATGTCGCGGTCAGCTCGCTCAGCGCGTTCCCGTACTACCTGGCCTACTCCAACGAGGCGTTCGGCGGGGTGAACGGGACGCACGAGGTGCTGACCGACTCGAACGTCGACTGGGGTCAGGACCTGTCCCGGCTCGGCACGCGCCTGAAGGAGAGGTATCCGGGGCAGCCGGTGTTCCTGATGTACAAGGGGCGCGGTGAGCCGGCCTACTACGGGATCACCGCGATCAGCCCGTTCAGCGTCCCGCTCGATCAGGTGCACGGCGTCATCGCGATCTCCGAACGATGCCTGGCCCCGATGGGCGCGTGCCTGCCCACCACCGGCAACCGCAGAGCCGCCCGTGCGCAGCTCGACCAGATCCTGGCCACCAGCCGCAAGGACGAGTTGGTCGGCGGCTCGATCCAGATCTATCTGAGGTAACCGGGGTACCACCGGGGGACATACCAGTAGCTGTCCCTGGGGCGGGCCGGAACTCCGCGGGGCACTCTCGATGACGTCAGCGAACGTTCACCGAGAGGCGGAGAGAACGATGTCAGAACCGAAGGTGTGGCTGGTCACGGGAAGTTCCCGGGGTCTGGGCCGGTCGATCGCCGAGCAGGTCGCGAAGTCCGGGGCGAACCTGATCGCCACCGCGCGCCGCCCCGAGGACCTGAAGGACCTCGTCGACGCGTATCCCGAGCAGGTCCGCGCGGTGGCGCTGGACGTCACCGACCCGCAGGCCGCCAAGGACGCCGTCGCGGCCGCCGTCGAGGCGTTCGGCCGCCTGGACGTGGTGGTCAACAACGCCGGCTACGCGAACAGCGCGCCGATCGAGGAGATGGCCGACGACGACTTCCGGGCGCAGGTCGAGGCGAACCTGTACGGCGTGATCAACGTCAGCAAGGCCGCCCTCCCGGTCATGCGGGAGCAGCGCAGCGGCACGTTCGTCCAGATCTCCTCGATCGGCGGGCGCGTCGGCGGCACCCCCGGCATGGGCGCCTACCAGACCGCCAAGTTCGCGGTCGAGGGCTTCTCCGAGGTGCTCGCGTCCGAGACCGCCCCGTTCGGGCTGAAAGTGATCATCGTCGAGCCGGGCGCCTTCCGCACCGACTGGCAGGGCGCGTCGATGGTTCGGCACGAGGTCGGCCCGGACTACGAGGCGAGCGTCGGCAAGTTCCACCGGCTCCGCGAGGAGAGCGACGGCAAGCAGAAGGGCGACCCGGACCGGGCCGGCCAGGTGATCGTCGAGGTCGTCGAGCTGGAGGACCCGCCGCGCCGGCTGCCGCTCGGCTCCGACGCGCTCGCCACCGCGATCAGCGCCGGCGCCGCCCGCAACGAGGAGGCCGAGAAGTGGGCCGGCCTCAGCCGTAGGACCGACTTCCCCCACTGATCGACTTCTTCGGAGGGCCCCTGCCATGACCGCACAGACCTGGCTGATCACCGGCGCTTCTTCCGGCCCGGGCCGCGTGCTCGCGCCGTCGACCGACTTCGCGGGCGACGGCCGGCCCGTGATCTGACCGTTACGCCGGGTGCCGTTTGCGGCCGGGGATCGAGGGAATCATCGGCCGCCGCAAGTGAATGATCTTCTGGTTGGGGGGAGGCTCAGTGACCGCGCTGGCCGAGAATGATCTGCAGGCACGCCGGACGAGAATACGGGAGCGGGAGCTGCTGCTCGCGCTGGAACGGTGGGCGCCGGCCTACCGTGACGTGGCCGGGGACACCCTGACGTACGTCTTCGAGATCGCCGAGGCGACCGAGCCCGAACGCGACTGGCTGCGGCAGCGGGTCGCCGAGAAGGGCCTGCCGGTGACGCCCGGGCCGAGCCACGAGCAGGTGCGGGCCGCCGGCTACCAGGCCAACGCCGCCGCGAGTGCCGCGTTTCTCGCCGGCGACTACGAGCAGGCCCGGGACCGGATCGACGACGCCCGGGTCTACGGCGCGCTCTTCGAGATCGAGTGGGTCAAGCTGCACCGGTTCATCAGCGCCCGGGCCGGGTACGCACCGGTCATGACCGAAAACGAGGAGCTCCCCGAGCTCACCAAGCGCCCTGACATCCCGCGTCCGGTCGACCTGCAGGACGCGCCCCGCCCCGAGAAACCGGGTCCGGTCGCGGTCGAGCCGGAGGAGCAGCCCGAGGACTGATTCAGTGGCCGCGGAGGCGGGCGGCTCACGACGTACGTCGGGAATCGGCTCTTGATCTTGATTTTTCGGGGTCAATGCCGGAGTGATCACCGCGAAGGCGCGGCCGGTGAGGTCGTGCGGGTCGTCGGCGCCTCCGGGAGGACCGGTTGGTGCCTGGCAGCGCGGGAAGGCCGGTCGTGAACCTTCCCGCGCGAGGCCGGCCGGGGGTTATTCGGCGCGGTGCTGGGCGTTGGTGCGGCCGAATGCGGGCTCGCCGTTGATGGTGAGGCGGAAGCGGCTGCCGTTGATGCCCACCGGGATGGGTTCGAAGGCGATCCGCGGGCCGAATTTCGACAACGTGATCAGCGCGCCGCCGATGACAGCGATCGCCACGCCCACCCATACGACGTTCAGGACGGACAGCGTGACGCCGCCCACCGTGAGGCCGATTCCGGTCTTGGGGAGCATTGATTGGTACACGAGTTGAATCCCTTTCTCGTCCTGGAGCCTTTCAGCTTTCGACCCAGGAGCCCTTGTCGCCGCGCACGAATTTGAGCAGCGATTTGATGTAAATGAATGTCAGGAGCAGGGTGTACGCCTGCTCGGGCACGAACGACGCGGCGTAGAGGCGGGCCCGCCAGCCCATCGACCAGACGCTCCACACGCGCTCGGCCAGCAGGATCAGCGACGGCAGCGTCCAGTACCAGTGGAAGGACACGTCGCCCAGCCACAGCACCGACACCGCCAGCGCCAGCAGGTAGACGACCGCCACCAGAGCGGACAGGAGCAGGCCGAACTGCTGCCGCCAGTACGTCCACCGCATGTGGAACGGCATCCGGCGGCCGTACTGGGCGATGTTGCGCAGCGCGCCCAGGTACCACCGCTCCCGCTGGGCCACGAGCTTGGGCACCCGCTCCATCACGTCGGTGGTGGCCCACATGCCGGCGGGCGACAGCACCCGGTAACCGCAGGCCTGCAGGGCGAACGTGAGCTCGTTGTCCTCGGTGAGGCTGTGCGTGTCGTAGAACGACTCGCCCTCCGGCAGCAGCGCGCCGGACCGGCGCTGGTGGCGCACGTCGGCCAGCGCGCCGTAGGAGAAGAGAGTGCCGGTGCCGGTGAGCACGAACGCGCGGTTCGCCATGCGCTTGGCGACCTGGCCGTACCGGTGGTACTCCATCCGCTGCAGGTAACCGAGAGCGCTGGAGCATTCACGGCCGGCGAAGGTGCCGCCGACCCCGCCGACCCCGGCCACCAGGTTGCGCTCGGCGATGGCCAGGAAATCGGGGGCCAGCGTGGTGTCGGCGTCCATGATGAGCACGGCGACGTTCCACGGATCGTCCAGGTACGGCTCGAGCTGGTCGAGCGCGTAGTTGATGGCGCCGGCCTTCTTGTCCGGGTTCCGGCCCGGGTACTCCATGACGTGCGCGCCGGCGGCCCGGGCGGCGTCGGCAGTGTGGTCGGTGCAGTTGTTCGGCACCACGACGATCAGGTCGGGGCGACGGGTCTGCTGCTGCAGTGACCGGACGGTGGCGGTGATGGCGTCACCCTCGTTGTAAGCGGGCACCACCGCGACGATCCGGCGGGCCCGGCCGGTGGCGGTGATCCGTCGTGTGCTCTCACCCAGTGAGCGCTGCGCGGAGATCGTGCCATGGCGGCCAATCCGCTCTCCGGTGTCGATACTGGGGGCCATCCCGTCAACCTCACACTTCTCCGTGCTGCGCACTTGTCCTGGCAGTGAAAGAAGGTAAGTGGCAACGACTCTTTTCCGAAGCTCCACCCCGGGGTCGTCTGAATGGTCGTTGACGGTCGCTCGGCCGGAAAGATAGCGAGTGGGCAAATGGGGCATCCGGTGCGTTCACGCGAGTGAATGAGCCATTGGACCGCCGCGAACGCGGCCTCGTCGTGACGCCTGGTAGTCGCCGTTTATACGGCCCGGCCGCCCTGAGTCCGGTGACCGACTTGGTTGATTAGGCAGTATTGCCGGATTGGTTCTTTCGGCGACGCTACGCGTGGAATGCCGTCAATGATTTGTGCCACTCACCCGATCGCGCCAGGCTGATCTTGGTCGGCCATGCTGGTGGCATGAAACGCGCTCGCCCGGCGGGACGTCCCGCGGCTGCGGCACAGCATGCTCACCGCGGCGGCGGACGCCGCGGCCGGTGACGGGCAGCGCGGGTACCGGCAGCACCGAGCACAAGTGACGGCGCACAGGGAACAACTCAGCACCAGGTGCAGATCCACGACGGCGAGGGCGGGATCGGGGGACTCCGCGTCCCTTTCTCCACGACATCTCCACATCACGACCGCCCACCGATGGCAAACGGCGAATACGGTCGAACGGTGTGGAGACCAATTCGGGGACACGGCCGGGTGTGGTCACGGCCGGGAGTCTGCTGCTGGTGACCGCCGGGTTGACGGTGGCGGGCGAGGTGCTGCTGTCGTACGACGAGTACGTCACCGGTATGAGGGTCTACGAGCAGGCAGCCGTGGACCACATCATCGCGAGTCAGACGGCCTTCGCGGCGTACGGCGGCGCGCTGCATCTGTGCATGGCGACCCTGGGCCTCCTGGTGGCCGCCGGAGTCGTGGTGGCCGGGCTGCTCAGCTTCTTCGGCATCCGATGGGCGCGGATGGTCGCGTGGATCATGGCTATGCCGGTGCTGCTCTGGTACGGGCTCCTGGAGACGATCTACGTGGTCTTCGGGGGAGGGAAGTCGCCGGAGACCGAGCTCGACCGGCGCCTCGACGAAGCGTGGCCGGACTGGCTGCACACGCTCGACATGACGCTGATCGGGGTGGCCCTGGCGACGCTGGGGGTCGCACTGATCTGCCAGACCGTGCCGGCCGCCGACGCCTACTTCAGCCGGCACGTCGCCCGGCCCGCCCCCGATTCCCTGCTGCAACTCTGAGCGCTGGCTCGCACGGGCCTTGTCCGGGGCGACGAAGGCCCCTGAGAACCAGCCGGAACCTTGCGGCGCGCCGCGGACCGCGACCGGCAGCGGCCTGGCGGCACCGGGCGGCGGGACGCTTCCTGCGACGTACGGGAAATCGGGTTTCACGCGGTTTTGACGAGGGTGGCGGCCTTGGGGATCGTGGCGCGGTCGTAGTTGAAGTACGGGCGCAACGCCGCCGGCGCCGCCGTCCGCCCCCACTGGTAGATCAACCGTTGCGTCTCCGCCGACCCGTCGTGCCACCGCCGCAGCACGTCGTGCAGGTTCAGCGGCGACGGCGACGCTTCCCCGTCCCCGAGGATGAACGCGAGCTCGGGCACCGCGTCGGTCGGGGTGAGCAGCCCGTCACGGACGCGACGCATCACGTCGAAGCAGGCGTTGAACTGCGCCTGCGCGCTGGGCAGATCCGGACAGAACGAGCCGGGGACGGGCCCCTGGTGGAGCCGTTCGAGCAGGGAGGCGTCGGCGGTCTCGAGGTACTGGTAGTACGTCCCGGCGATGCGGATGACGCCGAGATTCCACGCGAGGTACCACATCTTGGACCAGGCCCGCCACAGGTCGAAGTCACGGAAGGCGATGTACGAGCCGGCGATCAGCTTGTCGTTGTTGTCGAGGATGTTCTGGTTCAGCGTGTCGAGGTAGGCGAACTGCGTGGCCGAGTAGTCGCCGGTCTCGCGCGCCTTCAGGAACAGCGGGACGAACGCCTCGATCACCGCCATCGTGTTCGCCATCCCACGGCTGAACAAGGCATCGATCGCGCCGGCGGCGTGGCTCATCAGCACCCAGCGGTCGCCGACGGTCCGCGACGACGAGAACTGGGTGCGGCCGGTGGAGATCCAGCGGAACGCCGAGGTGGCGTTCGCGAACTGGCGTTCGAGCGGCGGGAACCGGTCGAGGAACTCGTTCCACTCCTGCTCGGCGGTGACGCCGTCCCGGCGCGGGAACTTGTCGACGTCCAGGTTCAGCCCGACACTGACCAGGTCGGATTCGCTGCCCTCGCGGTTGTCGAACGGGATCACCCACATCCAGCCGCCGTCGAAGAGGTGGTGCAGGGTGCCCTCGTGCCACAGGTTCGGCTGGCCCGACGAGTTCTCGACCGTGTCGTAGGGGACGACGCCGCGCATGTGCGTGAAGATCGTCCGCGAGTTCGTCTCGAACCGGCACGGTTCCTCACGCAGAGCGAACTTGTCGGCGAGCACGGAGGTGCGGCCGGTCGCGTCGATCACGTAGTCGCTGTGGAAGGTCTCCCCGTTGCCGAGTTCCACCGCTGCCCCGGAAGCAGAGAAGTCCACTGACTGGATGCGGACACCTTCGCGGCCGATCGCGCCGTACTTCAGAGCGGCGACATACAAATACTGATCGATGTCCGCCCGCATCAGGTGCGACTCGGGACCGAACGGTCCCTCCGAAACGCTGCACTGCGTCACCTCGAACGGATCATGCTCCTGACCCTCGTGGTGGTAGACGAACCCGAAGTTCGTCTTGATGCCGCACCGCTTGCTCACGTGCTCCTGAATGCCGCCGCTGGTCGACACGTGCGCCAGTTCGGGCACGTCGTAGCGGGCCGCGAGCAGCCGCAGCAGGAACGACGTCTCGCCGATCGTCGACTCGCCGAGGGCGAACCGCGGATGCTTGGCCGCGTCCACGATCGCGACCGAGAGGCCCTGGCGCGCGAGGATCGCGGCAACGGTGCTGCCGCCGATGCCGCTGCCGAGGACAGTTACGTCGACGCGGGTGTCCATGAGGTGTCCGCCTTCCGATCATTCGCATGTCGGCCACCGCGCTCCAGCAGGCTGAGCAGGGGACCGGTCGCCAGGGTCGTGACCACGGCATTGATCACGAGAATCGTGTAGAGCGTCGTGGTGAGCAGCCCGGCCGCGGCGCCCACGGTGAGCACCACCAGCTCGGTCAACCCGCGGGTGCTGAGCAGCACGCCGAGGGTCAGCGCGTCCCGCCCGCCCATGCCGGTCAGCCGGGCCGGCCCGGCCGCGCCGGCGATCTTGCCGAGCACGGAGACGACGATCGCCGCGGTCAGGACCCCGATGTCTCGCCCGCCGAGCGCCGTGAAACTCACGCCCAGGCCGGCCAGCACGAAGAACGCCGGCAGCAGAAAACCGCTGCTCAGATCGGCGGCCCGGGTGACGACCAGGTCGACGGTCGGCCGGTGCCGCGGCAGGGCCAGGCCGACGACGAACGGGCCGAAGATGCTGTGCAGCCCGATGCTCTCGGTGAACCAGGCCGCCAGCACCGCCGCGACCAGCACCCCGATCAGCAACGTGCGCGGCGAGACCCGGTCGAGCGCGCCGCGGCGGTGCGCCGCGGCCAGCACCGGCCGCACCAGCAGCAGCATTGCCAGCACGAACGCGGTGACCAGGGTGAGCATCACCCACGGCCGGTGCGCGCCCGAGCCGGCCAGGGCTATCACCACCGCCAGCACCAGCCACGCGACCACGTCGATGATCGCTGCGCAGGTCATGGCGATGCCGCCGATCCGGGTGCCGGACATGCCCCGATCGCGCAGGATCCGCGCCAGCACCGGGAACGCGGTGATCGCCACCGCCACCCCGACGAACAGCAGGAACGGTACGTGGCCGGCCGGCACCCGGTACCACGGCCAGACGACGACGGCGAGCAGCACGCCGAGCAGGAAGGGCAGGACCGTTGCCCCGGCCGCGATCACGCCGACCGTCGAGGCCCGCGCGGTCGCCTCCACCTCGAGGCCGACGATCAGCATGAAGATGACAAGACCCAACTGCGCGATCACATTGAGGTACGGACGAGCGGCCTCCGGCAGCAGCACCCCGCTGAACTGGGCGGCGGCGATCCCGGCGACGATCTCCCCGACGACCGGCGGCTGGCCGAGCCGCTCGGCCACGAACGCTCCGAGACGCGCGAGCACCACGATGACCGCCAGGCTGAGCAGCACCTGCGACAACAGGGTGCTCGTCACTGGGCGCGCCGCCGATCGGCCACCTCGTGGTAGTACTCCACACCGGCCTTGGCCTGGGCCGCGGCCATCGTGCGCCGGGTCAGGCCACCGGACTGCAGCTCCTGTTCGTACGCCCGGATCCTCGGCCAGTTGGCGGCGGTGAAATACGGAATCACGCGACGCGCGAACAGCTCGTATGACCGGCGCGTCGCCTCCGGGTCCGCGATGTCCGACTGCTCGATCAGGAACGTGCCGAACCCGCCGCTGAGCTCCCACATCTTCTCGATGTGCCGGATCGCCTGCTCCGGGGTCCCGATCACCGCAGTGCCGGTCGTCATCAGAACATCGGCCACGGCATCCGGGTCGTCGAGATCCACCGGGACGTTCATCGGCAAGATCTGACGAACAAATTTGATGTACGTCGTCAGGCCGTGCCGGACCTCAGCGCGGGCCTGCGCCTCCGTCGGAGCGACGTGCATCAGGCTCATCACCGACCAGCGACTGCGATCGAACTGCAGCCCGACCTGTTCCGCCTCGGCCTGAGCGATCTCCGCCGTGGTCCGCAACGGGTTCTCCGAGCCGGTCCCGATCGCCACCGACGCCCCGAACGACACGATCCCCGCCCCGAACCGCCCGGCGAGGCGTGGCCCGGCCGGGGACTTGAACGCCGCGACCCGGATGTCGAGCGGCCACTGGACCGGCCGCAGATGCATGACGCCCTGATCCAGGTGAAACCAGTCGGTCTTACGGGTGACCGGCCCGTCGTAACGCAACAGGGCGGTGATGACCTCGAGGGACTCCTCCATCATCCGGCGCGCCTGCATCGGATCGTGCCCGATCATGCTCGCGTCCAGCGGCAACGCCCCGGAGCCCACCCCGAAGATCAACCGGCCCCGGGTCAGATGATCGAGCTGGATGATCCGGTCCAGCAGCAGGAACGGATGGTGGTACGACAGCGTCGCCACGCCGGTCCCGAGCCGGATCCGCCTCGTCCGCTGCGCCGCGGCCGCGATCATCAACTCGGGCGACGCGATGATCTGCCAGCCACCGGAGTGATGCTCACCGAACCAGAACTCGTCGAAGCCCAGCCGGTCGCAGTGCTCGGCCAGGGCCAGATCGCCCTCCAGTTGCAGGGTCGGATCCTCGGTCGGGTCATGGAACGGAAACACGAGTGCGCCGAACTTCATGCGCGGCCCCCTGCCTGCACGAACTACGCCCACTGTAGACGTAGATCGCGATTGATGCAGCGGTCCGGCCGGCCCGCGTCAGAGCACCCTCTTCCCGATAGCCGGCGGCCCGCACGGTGAACAGCGCTGCCCGCGGCCACGGTGCTCGGGGAACCGGCGTACGAACGGGTGGCCGTCGCGGCCGCAGCCGCCTGTGCCACCTGGGTGTCCCGGATGCAGAACACCGGGCAGTGCTGCGGCCTCGCCGGGGTCGGTGGTTTCCTCGTCGACGGCGCCGAGCAGACCGGCGACGCATGGGTGGCGGGCGGCAGCGCACGAGGTGGCCCGGCAGTTGCTGCGGCGCAGCTTCGGCCCGGATGACGCGCCGCGCATCGTCGCCTTCGACCGTCAGGACGCACCCCTGTCCCGGGCCACCGGTTACGGCGGCATGCTGACCTTCCTGCGCCGCCTCGATCGTCCGCACACGTCCGAGGTGGTGCCGTCGGTGACGTGGGGCCTAGGTATGCCTAAGGCGGCGTAAGCCCCCACCTAAGGCTTTCTGAGCAGCGGAGATACGCAACAGCGTCCGATGTGGCGCGAGCCTGCCCGGTCGAGGATTGATGCAACGACGACGGACAGGGAGAAACACCATGCTGATGCACCCGATCTTCATGCTGGAGCTGGTCGAGCAGCACCGCCGCGAACTGGTCGCCGAGGCCGACCGGGAGCGCCTGCTGGCCCGCGTCCTGCGGGCCCGCCGCTCCCGCCGCGAACGCGAAGCGGGCGCGGCGCGCGGACAGCATCCCACCACGACGGCCGCGCCGGCCCGGTGACGGTCAGCCCTCGCGCCAGGCCTGCTTCACCTCCCGCTTGGTCTCCTCCCACCACTCGCGCATCTCGGCGGACCACTTACGGAGGTCGTGGCGGAAATCGATCAGCAGCTGGTGGTAGCGCGGGTCGTCGGCGACCTCGCCGTGGAGCTCGGCGAGGGCCAGTGACCACTGCACCGGGACCAGCGCCACGGGCCCGATCGTGAGCCAAGGGGCGCTGGTCACGGCGTACGCGCAAAGGAAAGCCGGCACCAGGGCGGCCGTGAGCCAACCGGCATGAACGGCCCGCTGCAAGGCCGGTGCCGTCAGCCGCAGGCTGCGCCACGGGGTGCGGCCGGCGGGCAGCAGCAGCCGCCCCGCGAAACCGGCGGTGACCAGCACCGAGGTCGCCGCGATCAGGCGCGGCGCCGGGCCGCCGAGAAGGTACGCCAGGGCGCAGACCAGCGGCGCCACCAGCAGGGACCAGCGGCGCAGGTCGCGCAGCAGGCGACGGATCGGCCAGACCATCGCGACGACGTCCGGGTCGGTCGGGTCGTCGCGGGCGACATCGCGCAGCAAACGCATCGAGCGCCGGACCCGCAGGCGCTCCGAGTCCAGCATCGCCAGCAGCCAGCGGCCGTGCCGGTGTCCGGGATCGATCGCAAGGGCGGCCTGCACCGCCCGTACCGCCTCGTCGTGGTCACCGGCCTGGCGCGCCACGTCGGCGACCGTGACCAAGGCCTCGGCCGAGTGCGGGGCCTGGGCCAGATGACGTGCGGCGACGTTCCGGGCCTCGGCGTGACGGTCGTCGAGGGAGAGCGCCCGGGCCAGAATCGGCAGGTGACGCTGATCGAGGCGGACCGCTCGTTCCGCGGCGGCGACCGCCGCACCGGACCGCGGCAGCGCCATCAGGAGCGCGGCGTGCTCGGCGTGCACCTCGGCGTCCTCCGGCGCGGCCTGCAGCGCCGCCTCGATCACCGACCGCGCCTCCGCGAACGAACTCTGCCGGCGCAACGCGTAGGCCAGCAACGTCAGCAGGCCGGCGTCGCCCGGGTCGGTGGCCAGGGCCGTCCGCAGCGTGGTCTCGGCCTGGGCGAAACGCTCGATCTCGAGCAGCGCCTGCGCGTGCCGGTAGGCGGACGTCGTCATGGGACGCGATTATGCGCGACCCGCGCGGTGCGACAGATGTGGTCAGGGTCATCGGCATGGATTCCTGAGACAGGGTATCCGTCCGGTATGCCATGGACCAGCCGCCGCCGCTACGACCGCTACTACGACCCCTACTACGACCGCCGCCGCGGCTATCAGCAGTCGTCCTGCCTGCGTGACGCCTGCCTGCTGGAGACCGGCTGCTGCGTCGCCGAAGGACTCGACGGCAACTGCCTGATGCTGACGCTCCCGCTGCTGCCGCGACTGTTCCTGGCGACGGTCGCCGGCCGGGGCCAGGGTGGATTCCTGCTCGGCGGGATCCGGTTCTACCAGCGGGAGATCAGCTCCCGGCGGCCGGCCGTGTGCCGGTTCACGCCCAGCTGCTCGGAGTACGCGGCGCAGGCCATCCAGCGCCGCGGCCCGGTGCGCGGTGTCGCCCTCGCGGCCCGGCGCCTGCTGCGCTGCCGGCCCGGAGGCGCGCGCGGAGCCGACCCGCTGCCGGCCGGCGCGTAAGATCAGCCCCGTGCTGACCGGCGACGGATTCCCCCTGGCGGTGCAGGTCAGTGGGCGGGCCGACGGGCCGGTGCTGCTGCTCCTCTCCGGCCAGGCGAACTCCCACGACTGGTGGACCGGCCTGCGCGAGCCGTTCGAGGACAGGTTCCGCGTCGTCACCTTCGATTTCCGAGGTACGGGCGGAAGCCGCGGCCCGGTCGGCGACTGGTCCACCCCCTGGTTCGCCGACGACGCCGCCGCGGTGATCCAGGCGCACGGTGACAGCGCGGTCGTCTACGGCACGTCGATGGGGGGCCGTGTCGCGCAGCACCTCGCCGCGCGGCACCCGGCACTCGTCGACCGGCTGATCCTGGCGTGCACCTCGCCCGGCGGTGGACACGCCCACGAACGCACGCCCGAAGTCCGCAAGCTGCTGGCCGACGCGCGGGTCAGGACGCTGCGCGAACTGTTCTACACCGACGACTGGGCCGGGCACAGCCACCTCTTCGGCGACCCGACGATGACCGCCGAGGAGAGCCGCGCCCACCTGCGGGCCAGCAACCGTCACGACGCGTGGGACGTGCTGCCGCTGATCACAGCGCCGACCCTGGTCCTGCACGGCACCGACGACCGGATGGTCCCGTCCGCGAACGCGCCGTTGCTGGCCAAGCGCATCCCGGGCGCGGTGCTGCACCTGCACGACGGCGGACGGCACGGATTCTTCGACGAGTTCACCGTCGACATCCAGCCGGTGATCGACGATTTCCTGGGGGAATGAATGAGCACCATCGAACTCGGTGGCAAGACGGTGAACCGGCTCGGATACGGCGCGATGCGCATCACCGGGCCCGGCATCTGGGGACCACCGGCCGACCACGACGAGGCGATCCGGGTGCTGCGCCGCAGCGTCGAACTCGGCGTCACGTTCATCGACACCGCCGACTCGTACGGGCCGGACGTCTCCGAGGACCTGATCCGCGAAGCCCTCCACGACGGCACCGGCTACGGCGACGTCGTGATCGCCACCAAGGGCGGCTTCACCCGCCACGGCCCGGACATCTGGGCCGCCCTCGGCCGCCGCGAATACCTGCGTCAGTGCGTCCTGATGTCACTGCGCCGCCTCGGCGTCGAACAGATCGACCTGTGGCAGCTGCACCGCATCGACCCACGCACCCCGCGCGGCGAACAGTTCGCCACCCTCCGCGAATTCCTCGACGAAGGTCTGGTCAAGCAGGTCGGCCTCTCCGAGGTCAGCATCGAGGACGTGCAGGAGGCGCAGGCCGCCGGCGTCCCGATCGCGTCGGTCCAGAACCGCTACAACCTGGGCGACCGCCGGGCCGAGAAACTCGTCGACTTCTGCACCTCGGAGGGGATCGCGTTCATTCCGTGGGCCCCGGTCGACGCCGGCAACCTGGCCCGTCCGGGTGGACCCTTGGAAAAGGTCGCCGCGAATCACCCCGGCGTGACGACCGGCCAGCTCGCCATCGCCTGGCTGCTGCGCCGCTCGCCGATCATCGTTCCCATTCCGGGTACGTCCTCGGTCGCCCACCTGGAGGAGAACCAGGCCGCCGAGAAGGTCGAACTCACCGACGCCGAATTCGACACCCTCTCCACGGCCGCATAAAACGCATTCGGGGTACGGCCGCAGCAGTCCCGCCGCGGGACGGTCTCGAGCGAGGTAGATTTCCTCGCGCGGCCGTCCCGCGCCCCTAGACTCGCGGGATGACCGGCTCGCCGTACACGTTGGAGGCCGCCCGGGAAATCCTCCTGGGTCGACGTTCGAGGACCGTCAAGACGCTGGACGCGCTGCTCGGGGTGGGTTTACTGGCGGCCGGACCGATCGGCCTGGTCACCGGCAACCCGCAAGCCCTGGCCCTGTGGGGCTGGGTCGACCAGAAGAACGAGCTGATCGCCCGTTTCGAGGAGGCGGTCGGCGCGGGTCGGGACAAACTGCGCAAGGCGGCTGGTCGCCAGCGGCACGAAGTGCTCGCCGCCGCGCACACCACTCTCGTGGCAGGGTCCTTCTTCGCCGCGCTCCGCGAACTCACCGGCCCAGCCTTGGCAGGGGTACACCTCACTGCTTCGGAGGAGAACTGGCTGATCGATCCAGCCAAGTTCGACGGTCACCGGTCGGCCGTGAGCGTGGTGCAAGACCTTCTGTGGACCGAGATCCCACTGCCATGGGCGGGGTGCGGGTTCGAGACCAATCTCGCCGGCGGCATCAGGTCCTACTATCAGCGCCTTGCCGACCGTTGCCTGCGGTACTTCAGCGGGTTCGCGACCTGGGAACAGACCTATGGGCCGGAGCCGGCGAATCGACAGTTGGTGAAGCAGATCGTGGAGCGTGCTTTGGATCGGTACCGCGCCGAGTACAAGGCGCTTACTGCCGAGATACCCGAATTCCAGATCTGGGCGCTGTTCGGAGAACACCTGGCGGAACAGAACGCGCTCCACCGGCTTGAGCAAATGGTTGCCACGCTGGTCGGGACGGCCCAGACTTCTTCCGAGCGTGCGACGATCGCCGACATCAACCGGGCGATCCTGACCAGCCTGGTCGTCGACCTCGACGAGACTGCGGAGGTCACCGCCGTCCGAGTTCCGAGCGTCGAACGCGGCTATGTGGAGCCGGGGTTCCGCTGGGCGGTCGTCGACCGTCAGTCCTTGCCGTCGCAGGAGGGATGGTGGCGTGACCAGGCGAAGGGGACCGATCTGGCGAGCTTCCTGGCCGCGCATTTCGCCTCACCACAGGCTGCTGAGCGTCCGCTGGTGGTGCTCGGCCATCCGGGAAGCGGGAAGAGCCTGCTGACCAAGATCTGTGCCGCCCGGCTGTCGGCGACGGATGCCTTCACAACCGTCCGGGTGCCGTTGCGCGACGTACCGGACCCGTCGGCGAGCGTGTACCGGCAGATCGAGGACGTGCTGAGGGAGTCGACGCACGGACGGGTCGAGTGGTCCAGGCTGTGTACGGTGAGCCAGGGCCGGGTGCGAGTGGTCCTCATCGACGGGCTCGACGAGTTGATGCAGGCGACCGGTGCGACGGAGTCGCGTTACCTGAGCAATGTCATGGATTTCCAGCGCACGGAAGCGGTCACCGGCGGTCCGGTTGCGGTGATGGTCACGTCACGGACGCTGGTTGCGGATCTGGCTGCGATCCCGCGCGGGTGCCTGGTCGTGATGCTCGAAGAGTTCACCGACGAGCAGATCGACACCTGGGCGCAGCGATGGGCCGAGGCGAATGCTCTCGGCGTCGAGCGTGGCCTCGTCCGGTCGATCGACGGCCCGGGACTGCGGGCCTACGGCGAACTCGCCCGCCAACCGTTGCTCCTCCTTCTGCTGGCGATCGTGGCCGCCGAACGCGATGTGCCACCCGAGGAGAACTCGGCTGCGCTCTACCGGATGCTGCTCGACGACTTCGTCCGCAGGGAGCTGGCTCGTCCCGATCAGCACCCGACCCAGCTGACCGCGGAGAAACGCCGGATCGGGGAGTTCTGGAAGCTGGGAGTCGTAGCGTTCGGCATGCTCAACCGAGGTCAGCAGCACCTGCAGGAGCGTGACCTCAGCGCAGATCTGCATGCGTTGCCTGACCTGGCGGCGGCTCCGGCAGCGACCTCGCGGGACGTGGGCCGGGTGCTGGATCCCGCGCGCCGGATCGTCGGCCGGTTCTTCTTCGTCAGCACCTCGGAGGCCGATTCCGGGCAGGGCGGGCGTTCCTATGAATTCCTGCACGCGACCTTCGCGGACTTCCTCGTGGCCCACCACACTGTCGAGCTGCTCCGTGACGCGGCTTCGGTGCTGTCGCGGCCCAGCGCCTTTCAGCCCTGGAACGACGATCTGCTCTTTGCCCTGCTCTCGCATCAGCTGATCGTCGGTTTCGGTTCACGACGGATCGACTTCGTGCATGAGCTCGCCGGTGGCGAGGTGGCCGTTGCCGAGGTGCTCGAACGTCTGATCAGGGAGAGCCACGACCGTTGGGAGCAGGGGAGGCACGCCGATTATCAACCGTCCGAGCGGGCGGTGACCTACCGGATCGCGGCCTACACCGCGAATCTGGTGATGCTTCGGCTGGCCGTTGCCGGGGGCCCTGTTCCGCTCGGAGCGCTCTGCCCCCGAAAGCTCAGCTGGCCGGCGCAGGTGGGCTTCTGGGACGGGATGCTGAGGGAGTCCGGCCAATTCGTCACGTTCGTCGACGCGATCGAGATCGAGGGCGACGGGCATGCCTCGTTGAGTCATCGGCGCCATAGCGGCTACTACGAGGACATGGTGGCGCTTCTCGCGGGCGACCGGGCCCGCGCGGCCGCTCTCGCCGCCGGTCGCCTTCTGGTGGAAGGGCACAAGCCGGACCACCTGATAGATCACGAGCTACCGGGCACGGCACAGCGACTGGCGCTCCTCCTTCTGAATCAATTCCCTCAGGCCGAGGACCTGACGTGGGCCGAGAATTTCGATGCGGTCGCTCCGGAACTACACGTTCTGGCTGCGATGGCCGCGGCTGGACACGCGGCGGAACTCAGCGGTGCAGCGGCGGACAACGTGGTGCGAGCGCTGGCCGACATCGACTCGGATGTGGCCCGCGCGGCATTGGCAACCGTCGTTTCCCGGTCGCCCGACGTCTCTTATGCCGCACTGCTCGGCGGCGCGGCGCCGAATCCGATGATGTTGAGACTCGCCCTGTTCAGCCGACAACATCGCGAGTGAAGACGGCGTCGCTGATGACGAGGCTCAGCGATAGGTGAGCAGGCGCTGATCCGATTCGACGTGGGTGTGTTCGTTGAACGTCGAGAGCGACAACCCGCTGCGCCCGGAAAGTATTTTGGTGACGCCGGTGTTGACCGTGACCCGGTTGAACGAGGCCCACAACGCGGCGGGAAAATCCGGGCCGGCGGTGATGAGAGAGGCGGCCATGGCGATCGGGCCGCCGGAACTGACCGCGAGGATGTCGCGGTGGTCGGTCAATGAGGTGGTGATCTCGGACAATGCCGCTGCGACCCGGGTCCGGAAAGCGGTGAACGACTCCGCGTACTCCGCGTCGAACCGGCCGGACGACCAGCGGAGGGTCGCGGCGTCGAAGACCTGCTGGAACGCTCGGTCCGGACGGTCCGACAACGCCAGCTCGCCCATCATCGCGGCGCGGTCGCGGTAGGACGGGCGGTGGATCTCGACCACGTGCTGGAAGTCGAACTCGTTCCAGCCGGGGTCCTGGACCAGCGGGACCGGGGATCCGAGACCTTCCAGGATTCCGGACAGGGTCTCCTCGTGGCGGCGCATCGTTCCGCGGATGACCAGGGCCGGTTTGATGCCGCGGGCGGCGAGCGAACGGCCCAGGACCAGGGCCTGCTCGTGGCCCAGCGGGGAAAGGGCGTCGTAGTTCTCGGCGCCGAACGACGCCTGGCCGTGGCGGACCAGCAGCAGACGGGTCATGCGTCAGACCATCCTTCGGACCGCGGACAGGGGGAGCATGCGCATGGCGTAACCGATGGGGATCCACGGCCACCCGGGGACGTAGGCTTTTACTTTGCGTTTCTCGATGGCTGACACCATTGCCCGTACGCCGACCGGGGTTTTGACCATGAATCTGGTCTTTTGTTTGACGTGGGCGTTCATCTCCGACTCGATGTAGCCGGGATAGATGACCGAGACGTCGACGCCGGGAATGTTTTCGGAACGGACACCTTCGGCGATCGCCGCGACGCCCGCTTTTGTCGCCGCGTACGTGGTCATCGACTTTCGCATGCCGCGGAGCGCGGACATCGACGAGATCAGGACCAGGTGGCCGCGGTTCTGGGCGCGGAAGATCTGCAGGGCGGCTTCGGTCTGGGCGAGCGCGCCGACGAAATTGACCATGGCGGTGGCGCGGTTCGCGTCGAAACGGCCGGTGCCCAGGGGCGCGCCTTTTCCGAGGCCGGCGTTGACGATGACCCGGTCGATGCGGCCGAACTCGGTGGCGAATTCCTGGAAGACGCGGAAGACGGCGTCGTCGTCGGTGACATCCAATTCCTTGACGATCACGCGTACGCCGGGAAGGGTGGCCGCCAACGCGGTGAGGCGGTCGATCCGGCGGGCGCAGAGCGCGAGGTCGTAGCCGCGAGCGGCGAACTGGCGGGCCATCTCCTCGCCCAGGCCGGCGCTCGCACCGGTGATCAGCACGACAGGTCGATCGTCCATGCCGACACGGTAGGGCATTCCGCGCAGAATCTTGCACACGGAGTGCGAAATTGCCGCGCGTAAGGTCGGGCCATGGCAACGATCCCGTGGCCGGCCGGCCGGTGACGACGACGCACGGCGCGGCGCGCGGGCCGCCTTCGAACAGATGCTGACCGCGGCGATCGGCATGGGCGGCACGGTGCCCGGCGAACACGGCGTCGGCCTGTTGGAACGCGGCGGCATGCGACAAGAGCTCGACGCCGGGGTGCTGGCCATGCAGGTCGCGATCAAGCAGACTCTGGACCCGCTCGACCTTTTCCGTCCGGGAAAGGTGATCGGCTGAAGCGGAGGCTCGCGTGGTGTGGAAAAGTTTCTGGCGTGCGGTCGGGTCGATCCCCGGGTTCACGCCGATCGCGCGGCGCACCGTCACCGTCGACCGCTGGCTGAGCCGGATCACGCGCGGGCGCGTCGTCGCGCTCGGCATGGCGCCTGGCCTGCTGCTCACCACCGTCGGCCGCAAGAGCGGCCAGGAGCGAAAATCCCCTTTGCAGTACGTCGGTGAAGACGGAACCTACGTGGTGGTCGGCTCCAACTGGGGCGGGCCGAACGCGCCCGGCTGGGTGCACAATCTGCGCGCCGATCCGAAGGCCACGGTGACCGTCGGCGGGCGGGACATCGCGGTCGAGGCGCAGGAAGCGGTGGGGGAGGAGCGGGAGCGGCTCTGGCAGTTGTTCGTGGCGCAGTGGCCGGGGTATGCGCGTTATCGCGAGCAGGCCTCCCACCGCACACTCCGCATTTTCCGTCTGGTGCCGCGCCCGTAGGCTTCCCGATCGAGCGGTCCAGCTCCGCCGCGCGCCGCGGGGTGCGGGCACGCCGGATGAGATCCGCGTGACGAGTGCCCTTGAATTTCTGCGCCTGGAAGTAGTGTTCCGAGGTCGGCCACCAGACCCCGTCGAGGTCGCAGCCGCATCTTCGGCGGGGCGCTCGGGGCGTCCCAGCACCCGGCGACGGCCGGGTGGGACAGCAGGCCTGTCACGATCGCGGCCGAGTCCAGGTAGACCTCTCCGCCGCTCACGGCTTCCGGTCCGGGGACGGGGGGGGGGGGGGGGGGGGGGGGGGGGGGCGGGGGCGGGCCGCCGGGGGGGGGGGGGGCCCCCCCGCGCGCCCCCCCCCCCCCCCCCCCCCGCCCCGGGGGGGGGGGGGGGGGGCGGGGGGGGGGCGCCCCCCCGCGCCCCCCCCCCCCCCACGCCCGTTCGTCAGCTCGCCAGGAACGATCTGACCTGCGTGAGGGTGACAGTGTCGGTCAGATATCCGATGTGCGTCTGGCACGCGACGTAGTTGTTGGTCGCGCCGCTGAGGACGGTGCTGGTGTAGGGGATGATGATGCCGTCGCACGGGGAGTACCAGGTGCCGTACCTCGTGGCGCCCGGCGTCTCGTCACCGGAGCTCAGCGTGTTGATGAACGACGAGCCCGGGTACATCTGCTGACAGGTGACGTAGATCAGGCAGGATCCGGCGGCTGTCGTACCGTGGTTGGCGCCGGCGATCGAGGCCAGATGCCGGACGTACTGGGCGCCGCCCAACTGCTTCACGTACCAGAGACTGACCAGGCCGCCCATCGAGTGGTTGACGATGTCGACCTGGGCCGCGCCGGTGCGGGCCCGGACCTGGTTGACGTAGGTGGCCAGGCCCTGTGCGTTGGTGATGTTGTTCCCGTACGAGTTGTACTCGTAGGCGAACAGTTCGCTGCTGGAGTATCCACCGGCGCGGAACACGGCCATGGCGGTGGTCCAGTTCGACGCGCTTCCGGTGTAGCCGTGCACGAAGACCACCGGGGTGCCGGGGGCGGCGGCCGCGGGCAGGGCCGGGCTGAGCGCGAGAGCGGCCAGCAGGGCGGTGAGTAGGACGACGAGACGACGCATGAAACCTCCTGGATTCGGTGGTTTCTGCATCCTCAGTGCACACAGGTTGTTCACGCATCGGCAAAATCGCCAGCCGCGGCCGGTCGGTGCCTCGCGCCGCTCAGCCGAGGTGTGGCCGGCGCGGGCCGCCCACCGGGTGAGAGCCGCCCACCTGGAAGAAATCCATCAGCGACGTCAGCTGCCCGCGGCCGGTTCGCTGATCTCCTGCGCGGCGATCTGACGTCGGACCCTTGATCGCCGACCATTCCGAGCGCGAGGTCGCCGCTTCGGGCGTTTGAACCCGGGACTTCCCGGGGGTACGGGTCGGCCCGCGCCCGTGGTCCTCCCTGGGGACCCGGGGGTGTGGTGAAGGCAAGGGTGGTGGCACACCCACCACAGAGAAAGGTCCCGCACATGCACACCAACGACTCGCGCCGCCGTTTCCTGATCGCCAGTGGATCGGCCGCGGTGGCCGCGGGCATCGCCCCGGTGCTCGGCGGTGGAGCGGCCGCGTTTGCCGGCCACCGGTTCGGACAGATCCGGAACATCACGGCCGGCGTGCTCAACGTGGGATATGTCGAGCTCGGCCCGTCGCACGGGGAACCGGCCTTCGCCCCGTCCAGTACTCCCGCCGTCCCTGGGCGGGAGTACCCGCGCACCCCGCCGGCGAACACGGCCTCGCCGGGCAAAGCGCCCGCTGCGGTGGCCGACGCCAAGACCGCGGTCCGCTACCCGCGGCTCAACGACGCCGAAATACCGGCAAGCGCCGCACGCATCATGGTCAACAGGACAGCGGCGGCGGCGCGGTCTGATCGTCACCCATGATCTTCAAGGCGTGGCCGAGCAGCGGCATCCCGGCGGCCCGCCCGTCGAGCACCCAGCGGACCAGCCCGTCCCGAAGCAGATCCGCGGAGCTCGTGTCGGACCGTCCGGTCCGGAACGCTCGGTTTTCCTGGCTGCCGGTCCGGAATGCGCCGTCCCGGACCCCGCCGGTCCGGACCGCCGCAACCCTTGAGTCGGCCGGAACTGAGTCGGAGCCCGCAACTGCGGCAGAAGCCGAAGCCGAGAGCGCCTCCCGGATCGCCGCAGCCACCCGCCGCAACTCGTCGCCCCCACCCCGCATCGCCGCCCCGAGCGCGCCAGCCACGCATCCCGAGCCCCCGCCGGATCCACGTCCCGCGTCCGCTCGGCCGCCGCCACCCGTGCCTCCCCCCGTCTGGCCCTTCCGGGACGGCGACGGTGACCGATGCCCGCAGCCGCGACGCCCGCGCCCGTTCCACTTCGCTCAGCGGCGCCGTCTCCGCCGCCCCGATCAAACCCGGAACTTGCGCGTACGCCCCGGCGTCCGCCCCGCGGCCGCCCGCCTCGGACCCGCAGGAGCGGGTTGTCGAGCGCCTGCTGTTCGTTCTGCCGACCGCGCGGCATGCTCATGCCGCCGCGCGCCGGACGGCGGCCATCGTGCCGCGGCTGCGCGCCGCCTTGCGCCGCTTGGCCAGCACGATCGGCATCTTGATGACGGCGGCGCCGACGACGACCGCGCCGTTGCAGAGGATGCTCCAGCCCAGTTCGCCGTGAGCGGCGATGACCTGGGCGGAGTCCCATCCCGGCTGGTCGATGGGCGGGCACGGGGGCTGGTGTTCGCACATGTGATCAGTCTCGGGAGAATGACGTGCGCACACATCGAGGCCAGCCTGACTCCTCGAATACCGGCTAGCCGGTAACAGTCTTGACCCGGGGGATGAGGATGGACGGCTTGAGAGTGGTTCTCGCGGAGGACGACGTCCTGCTGCGCGAGGGCATCGCCAGCCTGCCACGGGACAACTCACGCAGCTCGTCGATCACTTCGAGCAGGTCGGTGGCGGCGGCCTGCTGATCGATCCCGGTCGTGCGCAGCCGCAACGCCAGCGCGACCAGACGCTGCTGGGCGCCGTCGTGCAGGTCCCGTTCGATGCGGCGGCGGGCCTCGTCGGCGGCCGCGATGATCCGCGCCCGGGAATTGATCAGCTCGGCGCGACTCTGCGCGGCCGCGACCGCGGTCGCCACCAACTCGGTGAACTGCGCCATCCGTGACTCGCTGTCGACCGGCAGCCGCCGCGACTCGGAACCGACCGCGATCATGCCCCAGAGCCGGCCGCTGACGTGGATCGGCACCCCGACCGCCGAGAGCAGGCCCTCATTCAAGAACATGGCCCCACCGGGTACGTCGTGATAGTCGTCCACCCGGGACGGTTTCCCGGTCTGCTGGATCGCCGCGGTCAGCCCGCGCGGCGGGTAACCCTCCCACCGGCCGCCGGCGACCACGTGCGGACCGCTCGTTCCCTCGTTGGCCAGCAGCGTCGCCGTGCCGTCCGGCTCGAACCGGATCAGCCGCGCAGTCCCGCCACCCAGGTGCTGCAGCACCTCCTTCGTGACCGCACCGAAGACCACGTCCGGCGCGACACCCTGGGCGATCAGCAGCGCCAGCCGGCGCATCGCGGCCTGCTCGTCGGCGAGATCACCGCGGGCCCGCTCAGCCTCGACCGCCCGCCGCCCGGTCGCCGTGGTGACCGCGCTGACGATCACCGCCATCACCAGGAACAGGGTGAGAATGGTGAACGCGGCGTCGTTCATGTCCCGCAGCGGAGGCAGAAAGAACCAGTCGTAGGCAGGATCGCCGCGACCCCGGCCGGCAGCGCGTAGAGGATGCCGGCCGCGCGGGCGATCAGCAGCACGACCGCCAGCAGCGCGAGCCCGAGCGGGACGTCCGGCACGTGGCCGCGGGCGGCCGAGCAGACCAGCGCCGAGACCGCGAACGAGCCGGCGCCGGCCGCGAGCGAGAGCCCGATCTCGACGGGGAACGGAGTGCGGGGCACGCGGGGCATTCTCCATGACCACTGTTTCACCTGCTGAAGCCGTACCGGCGCAAGGGTTTTGTTCATGGCGGGGCCGGCCGGGTCGAGCGCGGGTCAGTGGTAGTCGAGGTGGGCCACGGTGACGACTTTGCCGGCGCGGATGGTGACCAGGGCCGCCCACGGGTCGAACTCGTCGTACATCTCGGAGAAGACCGCGCGACTGACCGGGCACGTCCCCGCGTGGGTCGCCGGGTCGAGGCATTTCGCCGGGGACTTTCGATAGTCCAGGTACTTCAGGTCGGCGGCGACCGGCAGGGCCACCCGTAGACCGCTGTAGACGGGCACGGTCTTCTTCGCGCACTTCGGGGACGAGGCCGCCACGGCGTACTGCCGGCAGTAGTCCTTTCCGGACAAATAGTCGGCCTGTTCCACGATGGCCAGCCGGTGGTCCTGGTAGAGCATCCACATGCCCGCGGTCAGCTGGGCGTCACCAGTGGTGAACGCGGGCACCGCCGGAACGGCCGGATCCGGCCCGGAACGAAACTGCGCGTCGGTGAACGTGACCTGGCCGCGACCGCCCGTGTTCCCCTCGGCGCCGAGCATCACCCGGCCGCTGAGCAGGTTGTTCTCGGTCAGCTCGCCCTGCAGCACCGGGTCGCCGTCGACCGAGACCGTCGCCCCGCGGTCGGTGGTCACCACCAGCAGCCGGTGCGGCCGGCCGGTCGTGGTGGCCCGCCTCACCGTCGCGATCGGGTCGCCCGGACCGGCAGCCGTGCTGGTCAGGCGCACCTCGCCAGGGCAGACGGCGGCCTGGTACGCGTCCGCGAGGTAGTCCGGCTCGCCCTCGTCGGCAGTCGCGCGGAACCAGATCGTCGCGCATGACGTGCCGGTGGTCAGCGTCGCGGTCACCCCGATGTTCTGACTGGGCGGGAACACCAGGTGCTCGAACTCGCCGCACACCGCCGACGACTCGGCTTTCGCCGTGACGACCAGGCCTTTCTTGACCGCGCAGGCGCCTTGCGACGGGAACGCCGCATCCGTCGTCAAGGGATCGAAAAGGGCCGGCCCATTGGTTGCGGTCGCAGCCTGGCTGGGCTTCGCCGATTCGGGGGTACGGACGTCGGCCGCGGGAATCGGGTCACGTAACCCGAGTCCGGCGGCGACACCGGCGACCGCCACGAGCGCGCCGGCCGCGATCACCGCCACCCGGCGGCGCCCGCGTGTCCGTTTCTGCCCACCGGTCTGGTAGCGGCCGGACTGCTGCGCGGCTTCCGCCTCCCGCCGCAGCTCCGGTGGCAGCGGGGGAGCGCTCGGCGCACCCGACACCAGGAGACGGTCGAGCAGCTCGGGGGCGGTCGGCCGGTTCTCCGGGTTCTTCTCCAGCGCGGCCTCGACGAGTTCGGCCAGGTAGGGCGGCAGATCGCCGACCCGCGGAGGCTGGGTGAGGATCCGAGCCGCGGTCACCGCCGGGGTGTCACCGCCGAACGGGGTGCGGCTCGTTCCCGCGTAGGTGACCACGGCGCCCCACGCGAAAACGTCCACCGCCGGCGTGATCAGCCGGTCGGTCTCCGGGTCGAGGCGCTCCGGAGCCATGTACGCCAAGGTCCCGACGACCTCCTCGGCGCGCGTGTGGAAACTCGTCGGCTCCAGCGGCCGGGCGATCCCGAAGTCGATCACCTTGGGGATGCCGAGCGCGAACAGCACGTTGCGCGGCTTCAGATCCCGGTGGATCACCCCGACGCCGTGGATCGCGGCGAGCGCCGACGCCACCCCGACCGCGACCCCGTGCAGATTGCCCCCGCCGAGCGACCCGTTCTCGGCGACCACCTCGTTCAGGCTCGGCCCGTCCACATATTCGACGACCAGGTACGGCGTCTCGTGATCAGGGTCGGCGTCGAGCACCTCGGCCGTGCAGAACGGCGGGACCTGCCGCGCCCGGCTCACCTCGCTGCGGAACCGGGCACGGTACTGCTCGTCGTGCGCGTACTCCGGGCGGATGACCTTGACCGCGACGAGCCGCCCGTCCGGGTCCCGCGCCAGGTAGACCGCGCCCATGCCGCCCGCCCCGAGCCGGGACAGCAACCGGTAGCGCCCGACGAACTCCGGGTCGGAGGGATGCAGACGATCTACCACGGGGTGACAACCTACCGCCTCCGGACCGCGAGACCGGTGTCCGCCCCGTGGACGAGGTGCGCGCTGGGCCGTCGGTGAGCGTGAGCGTCAGGTGCCGGCGCGGTGGGCGGGGCCGTGGGCTTCGACGCAGTGCGGCTCGTCCGGGCCGCCGGGCAGGTCGGCGAGGTGGTCGACCTGCAGCGTGGTGTGGCTCATGTCGTACCGGTGGCGGAGCAGGCGCTCGAGGTCGGCGCGGGTCGTGTGGCAGTCGGCGTGGTCGGCGACGATGACGTGGGCGGACAGCGCGGTCTGACCGGAAGTGATCTGCCAGACGTGCAGGTCGTGGATCTCGGTGACGGCCGGTACGGCGGCGAGTTCGGCACCGATCTCGTCGACGTCCACACCGGGCGGGGCGGCCTCCAGCAGGATGCGGCCGGAGTCGCGGACCAGGCGGACGCCGGCGACGGCCATCAGCACGACCACGATCAGCGAGGCGACCGCGTCGGCCCGGGCGAAGCCGGTGACCACCATGACCAGGCCGGCGATCAGGGTGGCGACGAACGCGAACAGGTCGTTGAGGATGTGCTGGAACGCGCCTTCGACGTTGAGGCTGGTGCGGTTCGCCCGGGACATGCACCAGGCCGCCGCGACATTGACGACGATACCGACCGCGGCCGTGCCGAGCACCAGGCTGCCGGCGACCTCGGGCGGGTCCAGCAGGCGGCGGATCGCCTCGTACCCGAGCCAGCCGCCGAGCAGCAGCAACGACAGTCCGTTGGCTTGCGCGGAGAGGATTTCGGCGCGTTTCAGGCCGTACGTGTATCCGCCCTGTGGCGGCCGGGCCGCGAGGCGCATCGCGATGAGGGCGAGGACGATCGCCGCGGCGTCGGTGAGCATGTGCGCGGCGTCGGAGAGCAGGGCCAGCGATCCGGCGATCACGCCGATGACGACTTCACCGGCCATGAACGTCGTGATCAGCGCGAGTGCGGCGACGAGCCACCGGCGGTCGGCGTCGGCCCGCACCCCATGATCGTGGCCGTGGTGATCGTGGTCGTGGCCGCTCATCGTGCCCCCTCCGAGACGGGCAGCGCGCCCGTTCTGTCCGGACGGCACACATCGGCCGCCGCCGCGACGATCAAGGATGAGCCGCTCGCGGGCGCGCGGCCCCGGTCGCCGTGCCGGGCTTCCGGCCCCTCGTCGGCCTCGACCGCATTGTCGGTGATGGTGGCGGCGACTGACAGCCGCAGTCGCTGGACAGGGCCGGTCATCAGTAGCAGTCCTCGGTGGCGGAGTCGGAGCAGGCGGCCGGGTCGACGGCGAGGATCAGCCCGAGCAGGTCGCCGAGCGCGTGCCGGATCCGGGTGTCGGCCAGCTCATACCTGGTCCGGCGGCCTTCGGGGACGGCGACGACGAGGCCACAGCCGCGCAGGCAGGCAAGGTGGTTCGACAGGTTCTGCCGGGTGACGCCGAGTTGCTCGGCGAGCTCGGCCGGGTAGCCCGGCGCCTCGCGCAGCGCGAGCAGCAGCCGGGCCCGGGTCGGGTCGGACAGGGCGTGGCCGAACCGGGCGAGGACAGCGCCGTGCGTGACCGTCTCCATGCCGCCACAGTACAGCCTTCGCTGTATTCAGCGGAATCTGTACCTACGGTTTGCCAGCGGTCAAGAGGGTGACCAGGCTCTCGGCCAGCTGATCGTCGAAGGGGCCGAGCCCCGCGAGCAACCGGTACCACAGAACGCCGAAGATCACGTCGGCCGCCACCTCCGCGGTCAGGCCCGCGGGCAGGTCGCCGCGGTCGCGCGCCCGGTCGACGAGGGTGGCCAGTGCGGCGCGGCGACGTTGCAGGAAGTCGGTGCGGAAGCGCTCGCCGAAAACGGTGTCGAGCTGGGCCTCGACCATCAGCGCGCGCAGCAGCTCGCCGATCTGCGGAGTGCGCGCCAGCGCGTAGCTGTCGTGCAGCATGCGGCGCAGGTCAGCGGCCCAGCTGCCCTCGTCGGGCAACGGGATGTAGACGTCGGCCTTGCGGGCGAGCGCCTCCATCAGGACGTCGCCTTTGGACGGCCAGCCCCGGTAGATCGTCTGTTTGCCGACGCCGGCGCGCTGCGCGATCTTCTCGATGGAGGCCGCGGCGTAGCCCTGCTCGACGACGAGCTGGGTGGCGGCCAGCAGGATCGCGTCGCGGCTCTCCTGGCTGCGAGGGCGTCCCGTTCTGCGCTCCATGGTCTGGATCCTAGCCCATTATCGATACGAGACGGTGCGGTTCGTTTGTGCTAGATTGGCTTACGAACCGAACCGTCTCGTTTCACAGGAGCATCGTCATGTCGAATCGCATCCTCGTCGTCGGCGGCACCTCCGGCGTCGGCCTCGCCACCGCCCGCCGCCTGGCCGCCGCGGGCCACGCCGTCCACGTCGCCAGCCGCGACACCGCCAAGCTCGCGGACGACTCAGGCCTGGTCACGCACCAGGTCGACGGCAACGACGCGGTCGGCGTCGCCCGGCTCGCCGCCGAGCTGGCGCCGCTGGACGCGCTGATCGTCACCCTCTCCGGCGCCGAGGGGTCCGGCGCGTTCGCCGATCTGGACCTGAGGTCGCTGCGCCGCGCGTTCGAGGCGAAATACTGGCCGACGCTCACTGTGCTGCAGACCGTGCTGCCGCACCTGGCCGACCGCGCGTCGATCACGCTCGTCGGTGCGATCAGCGCCCACGCCGCGATGGCCGGGACGGCCGGCCTCGGCTCACTCAACGCCGCGGTGGAAGCGCTGGTCCGGCCGCTCGCCGTCGAGCTTGCCCCGCGCCGCATCAACGCCGTCTCCCCGGGGCTCGTCGACACCCCCTGGTGGAACGGGATGCCCGAGCCCGACCGCATGGCTTGGTTCACCGCGGCCGCGAAGGTGCTGCCGGTCGGTCACGTCTCGACGGCCGACGAGATCGCCGAGGCAGTCGCGCTGGCGGCCACGAACACGTCGATGACCGGCTCGATTCTGCACGTCGACGGGGGCGCGCGATTTGCCCGTTTCTGATCTGAGGCCCGGTGCTGACGGCGTGTGGGCAGATCGGTTCTGATCGGAAAACGGCTGGTAGAACAGCGGGATGGCCGGCGTTCGGCGGGTTCCGGGCCGGCCGCAGCGACCTCGACCTCCTCGTGATCGTCGGCGGTGGACTGACTGCAGTTCAGGCGGGTGAGTCGGAGAGCCTGGTGGGCCGAGCCGACCTCGGCGATGCGACCGATATTGATCTGCATATGGTCACGTCGGGGGTGGTCGGCGCACCGGCCCGGGGCCTGCCCTGGAGCTGTATCTCGGCCATGGTGAGCGGCGGCGCCGGGTCGCGGTCGATCCGGACCTGCCGACCGAACTGTCGGCGGCCCGTGCGGGCGGATCGGCGCTGCGCGGGGAGCCGCCGCGCGAGGTGATCGCGCCGGTGCCGGCCGAGTGGATCGTCGACCGGGGCCGACATTGGCTGCGGACGTGACGGTCGCTCACCGGCGATGCCGGGCACGCGGCAGCGGTGATTAGTCGCCGCTGAGCATGCTGATCAGGTTTCCGGCGGCGTTGTCGCCGAGCAGGACGCGGTTCATCGTGACGCCGTCGACGGCCATCTCGGCGCTGCGGGTGAACATTTCCCGTTCGTAGGCGTCGAGCGCCGCTTCGACGTCGTCCGGATGCTCGGCGATGGCCCGGCCCAGCTCGGCGCCGTCCTGCATGGCCAGGTTCGCGCCTTCACCGTTCGGCGGCTGCAGGTGCGCGGCGTCGCCGAGCAGGGTCACGCCGGGCATCCGGGCCCAGCGGTGGCCGATCGGCAGCCCGAAGTGCGGGCGGTGCACCGGCTCGGTGTCACTCTCGGTGATCAGTGCGGCCAGTTCGGGTGCCCAGCCCGCCACCTCGTGCGCGAACCGCTCGGTGGCACCGGGCGCGGTGAACCACTCCAGTGGGCGGGTCACCCACAGATACGCGTGCAGGTTCCCGTCGCTCTCCCGGTGGACGAGGAACAGCTTGCCGCTGGTGGTGCGGTCGAAGGCGAACAGGGAACCGCTGCCGACCAGTTTCGCGGTCGCGGGGTGACGGTGGTCGCCGTCGAGGAGGAACGTCTCGACCGCGGAGGCGCCGCTGTATTCCGGCTGGACGTCACTGAGCAGCGGCCGGACCCTGGACCACGCGCCGTCCGCACCGACGAGCAGATCGGTGACGACCGTGGTGCCGCCGGCGAAACCCACTTCGTGCCGGCCCGATCCCAGGGAGCGCGTGCCGGTGACCCGGTGACCCCATCGGACGGTGCCGGCCGGAAGGGAGTCCAGCAGCATCCGGCGCAGGTCACCGCGCTGCACTTCGGGGCTGCCGCCGGTGCCGGTGTCCTGCCGGTCGAAGAGGATCGTGCCGTCCCGGTCGATCACCCGGTACGACTCCCGGCCGGGCAGGACCAGCGCGCGGAACTGCTCGGTGAGGCCGGCCGCGTCGAGGGCGGGCTGGCCGTTGTAGTCATGGATGTCGAGCATGCCGCCCTGCGTGCGCGCCGTCGGCGACGACTCGGCCTCGTAGACCGTGCTCGCGATGCCGTGCCGGTGCAGGACGCGGGCCAGGACGAGACCGCCGAGCCCGGCGCCGACGATGGTGACAGGAGTGCGCATGGTTGCTCCCTCATAAAGTAGTTTTGCGGTGAAGCTACTTTACGGGAGTGCTACATTGCAACGGTGAGTGACGAGCACGACCGGGTTGTCCAGAGCCTGCAGGCCTTCGCGTCCACCCGGGGCGAACTGGCCCGCCTCTTCGCGAGAAGCCGGCAGATGCACACGACCGACGCGGCGGCGATCGTCGAGATCATCAACGCGGACGAGCGTGGGCAGCCGTTGACTCCGGCGCGGCTCGCCGAGCGGCTGGCGCTGACCACCGGCGCGACCTCGACACTGCTGAACCGCCTCGAGGGTGCGGGCCATGTTTCGCGGACGCGCGGGCACAGCGACCGGCGGGTGGTGACGTTGCACGCGACGCCGGCGGTCGAGGCGGCGGCCGAGGCGTTCTTCGCGCCGCTCGCGCAACAGTTACGGGCGGCTACGAGTGGCTACTCGGCGGCGGAGCTGGAACTCGTGGAGGGGTTCGTCGACAGTTTGCGGACGGCGATGACCAGCTACATGGACTCGGTCGACGAGTAAGGGCGGGGAGTGATCCGCTGCAGTCCCTCGTCGGTGCCGATCGTGGGCCGCAGCTCGGGCCGCGACGAGTAGAGGTTGACGGCCCAGGCCGCGAAGCCCCGGTCGGCGCCGAACCGGACGCCCGAGCTCCGGCGGAGGCCCCGTCGCTGGACGAGGTCGGGACGGGCGAACCGCAGTTTGACCCCGATGGTGGTCGGCTCGGCGCTGGGCCCGGCCTCCCACGGCACGAAGAGCGATCCGAACGGTTGCCGGTCGGCCAGGCCGTCGGGGCGCAGGGACGGGCCGAACGGGCCGAGCAGGCGGGTCCACACCACTGCGAGCAGCAGGACGACCAGCAGGCTCAGCGCGAACGAGAGCCGGCTCAGCGGCCCGCCGGCATTGAAAGCGGTCGAGCCGATCATCAACAGCGAGTTCACGGTCATCATCGCGCCCGTCAGGACGTCCGGGCTGTCGGGCGGCGTCGTAAAGGCACCTGCCCGCACCAGGAACGCCATCGGGCGGCGCGCGTTGGCTGCGGCGAAGACGGCGACGAGGAGGGCCAGGTCGAGCACGCCGAGGACGCCCAGGCCGGTGTCGGCGACGTGCCGGTCATCGCTCTGCTCCAGCGCCGCCCCGCCGACAGCGACGGCCAGCACCCCGAGGAGGAACACCAGCCGGTGCTGAACGATCTTGGCCCACACGTGCGGCATGGTAGTCGGGGTCGTCGCGCGACCGTGAGGGCCGTTCGGTGGACGGGCACGAGGTGTAGCGCAGCCGCGCGCCGGGCGCCTGCTGCCAGAAGCCGAGTTGCAGGGCCGGCAGCCGCGCGCCCGGCTGCGGATCCGTCGACGCGATCAGGGCGTGGTGAGAGCCGGCCGGTTCGCGGCGGCGCCGTCACCCGGGCCGATCCCGGCCACGGCCAGGCGGAGCAGGCGGTTCGCGTCGTCCGGGCGGTGCTCGGTGACCAGCGCGATGCCGGTGACCAGGCTGAGCAGGTCACCGATGGTCACGTCCGGGTGCACCGCGCCGTCGCTTCCGGCCCGCTGGACCAGCGGCTGACCGGCTTCGATCAGCCGGGCGGTCGCGCAGTGCTCGTGTGCCTCGCCCGGGTCGGCGACGTGGTCACGGTTGAGCGCCTCGGCCAGCCCGCGCGTGGTCGCCGCGAACGTCAGGACCTCGCCGAGCCATTCCAGCAGCGCCGCGCGGCTGTCGGGCCGGTCGGTCAGCTCACGCGCCCGGTCGGCCAGCGCGTCGGTCTGCTTGCGGAACACCGCCGCGAGCAGGGCGTGCCGGGTCGGGAAGTGCCGCCGCACGGTGCCCGACCCGACTCCGGCGACGCGGGCGATCTGCTCCAGCGACGCGTCCGCGCCCTGCTCGGCGATCGCCTGCTCGGCCACGGACAGCAGCAGCGCGTAGTTGCGGCGGGCGTCCGCGCGCTGACCGGGCATCGCGTCTCCTCACGGTTGCTAAGTGGCGGGGTCCGCCGTATCTTAGCTCGCATGGAAACGGCGGGGTCCGCCGTTTATTGTCAGGAGGCGACATGCCCGATCCCGTACTCGTCGTCGGCGCCACCGGCCAGCAAGGCGGTGCGGTCGTCCGAGCACTGCAAAAAGCCGATTTCCCGGTACGGGCGTTGCTCCGCGACCCGGCAAAATCGGTCGCTGCCGGCGTCGAGGTGGTCGCCGGCGACCTGCGCGACCGCGACTCCCTGAGAAAAGCCGTCCACGGTGTCCGCGCCGTGTTCTCGATGCAGATGCCCGAGGCCCGCACCGACGGCACGTACGACTTCGCCGGTGAACTGCGCCAGGGCGAGAACCTGGTCGCGGCCGCCCGCGAGGCCGGCGTCCCGCAGTTCGTGCACTCGTCGGTGTCGGGCTCCGACCGGCTGGCCACGACGCCCGGCGACTGGACACCGCTGGAGCCGTACTACGCCGCGAAGCAGGGCGTGGAGCAACGCGTACGGGAAGCCGGTTTTGATCGTTGGACGCTGCTGAAGCCGGCGTTCTTCATGGAGAACTTCCTGCTGTCCGCCGCCTATCTGCTGCCGCGCGGCGTCGAGGGCGGCATCGCGACCGTGATCCGGCCGGAGACGCGGCTGTCCCTGATCGCGGTGGAGGACATCGGCGTCGCGGTGGCCGCCGCGGTGGCCCGGCCGGACGAGTTTCATCAGGTGGAGCTGGAGCTGGCCGGGGACTACCTTCCGATGACCGAGATCGCGGCGATCCTGTCGCGGGCGCTCGGCGTGCCGTTGACCGCGCCCGACATGACCGAGGAGGAGGCTCTGGCGGCGGGCATGCCGGCCTACTCGGCGCTGCCGATGCAACTCATGAACGTGGCCGGGCAGCCGGCCCGGCCCGAGTTCGCGCATGCGCTCGGCATCCCGATGACCACTTTCGATCAGTGGGCGAACGACCGCCTGGCCCCGGCCGGCTGAGACCGGAGCCAGGCGGTCGGCGCCGATCAGGCCAGGACGAACGTGTAGCCCTTGGCCTTCAGGCGCCGGATGATGTCGTCGAGGGCGGCGACGGTCTGGCTACGGTTGCCACCGCCGTCGTGCATGAGGATCACGGCGCCCGGCCGGGTGTTGTTGACGGCACGGTTCTCGATCGTCTTCGCGCCCGGGCGGGACCAGTCCTTGGTGTCGACCGTCCAGCCCAGAATCCGCAGACCCTGGTTGCGCACGACGGTGCGGGTGCGGGCGTTGCTCGACCCGTACGGGAATCGGAAGACCTTCGGCGTCCGGCCGGTCACCGCGTCGATCTTGTTCTGCGTGCGGACCACCTGGGAACGCGCGCTGCTGTTGGACAGGTCGGTGAAGTCGGGGTGGTTCCAGCTGTGGTTGCACAGGCGGTGGCCCTCACGGACGATGCGCTGCGCGGCCTTGCGGTACGTGCCGACGTTCTGTCCGAGGATGCAGAAAGTGGCTTTGACCTTGTAGCGCTTCAGGATGTCGAGGACCTGCGGCGTGTACTTCGACGGGCCGTCGTCGAACGTGAGCGCGACCGTCTTGCGGGCGGCGGCGGTCAGCTGCGTCTCGACCTGCGCGGTGACCTCGACGGCCTCGGCCGGTGCCGGCGCGAAGGCCTCGGCCGGTGCCGGTGCGGCGGTCGCGGGCTGTCCGACGGCGACGGCCAGCGTGCCGAGGACGGCGGCGGTCAGCATCCGGGCGAGGAATCGCATCGTGACCGCCGGGCGGCGGCCGGGTGAATTCGTCGCGGGAATCTTCGGGGCAGTGAACATCGCGAATTCCCCTCATATCGCGGAATGCAGATCTTTTCCATCGAGCCGGTTAGCTGTCAATGCCGGATCCGACATCGTGACCGCAGACACGGGATGAAACCGGCGAATCCGCGCCGGTGCCGAGCGTCGTCAGGTGTCCGGAAATGCGCGGGAATCCGGGATGCCGGGCGAATTCCGCCGTCGACTGCATTTCTGGCCGAGGCCCGCCGGCTGACTGAGTCAGCAGTCGGCCGGAGGGTGCCGGCGTGCCATTTTTACGGGCGCAATGTCGCTATTTCTGGATCGAGTCAGGCGGCCGTGGCACCGGGGGACCGGGGCGTCGGGGGATCGGGGCGGCGAGGGGCGGGGCGGCGAAGGGGGGCGGCGAAGGTGGCGTGGCTGCCCCGGCTACCCCTTGACTGTGTCCGGGGCGAAAAATCTTGCGAACGCGTTGGTTCCTGTTTCTTTTCGTTGACATCACACATGTAACTGGCTCAATGTGAACGTGTTACGTCGTCAGGTGAAGGGAAACACTCGATGCCGCGATCGCCGTGGAGAGCGCTGCTCCTGGCCGTCCTACTGACCCTGTCGTTCACCGCCGTGCCGTCGGCCGCGCAGGCCGCCGTGACCGTGCACGGCCTCAAGGGCGAGTACTACGCGATGTCCGCCCCGGGCGCCCGCGACTTCGCCCAGCTGGGTGGGGTGTCGCTCGACCCGAACATCGACCTGTCCGATCTCACCGGCACGTTCCGGTCGTTCCTCGGGCGCACCGAGCACACGACCGCGCGCTGGACCGGCAAGCTGACCGCCCCGGCGACCGGGGACTACACGTTCTTCATGATCGGCGACAACGGGTTCCGGTTCTACCTCGACGGGCAGCCGGTGGTCGACCACTGGGTCGGTGACTGGGACGTCGAGCAGACGAGCGCGGCGGTGCATCTGGTCGCCGGGGAGGCTCACGACGTACGTGTGGAAATGTTCCAGGACGTCGGTGGCGCGAACCTCTTCCTGCGCTGGTCGGGGGCCGGGCTCTCGAAGCAGCCGGTGCCGGAGAGCGCTTTCACACCGCCCGACGGCTTCCAGGTCTACCCGGTCGCGCTGACGGTCGGAGCCGACGGCCGCAAGCTCGTCGCGGAGTTCGACGCGCAGGTCGGCACGGCCGCCGAGACCGCCGCGCACCTGACCGTCGAGGCGGACACCACCCCGATGCCGATCTCCTCCGTCCGCCGGAGCGGCAAGACGCTGACCGTGATCCTGTCCGAGCCGATCCAGGCCGGTCAGAAGGTGCGCGTCAACTACGACGGCAACGGCGGCCTGGTCGTCGGCGGCGCGGCCGTCCCGCAGATCATCCGCTCCGCGATCAACAACTCCACGCACCGGCTGACCACGGTCTGGGGCGACAAGCTCAACGAGCAGCACCCGCTGCCGGAGTACCCTCGCCCGCAGCTCACCCGCCGCGACTGGCTGAACCTGAACGGCCCGTGGGAGTTCGCCGGCGCGGGCGCCTCCGAGCAGCCCGTCTTCGGCAAGAAGCTGGGGGAGCGGATCATCGTCCCGTTCCCGGTGGAGTCGCAGCTCTCCGGCATCGAGCGGCGTGAGTCGCACATGTTCTACCGCAAGCTGGTGACGATCCCGAAGGGCTGGAAGGAGCGGGTCAGGCTCAACTTCGGGGCGGTCGACTACCAGGCGAAGGTCTACGTCAACGGCACCCTGGTCACCGAGCACACCGGCGGCTACACGGCGTTCACCGCGGACATCACCGGCGCGCTGCGCGGCCACGGCCGGCAGGAGATCCTGGTCGAGGTCACCGACGTGACCGGGCCGGACCAGCCGAAGGGTAAACAGTCGCTGAACCCGGGCGGCATCGTCTACACCCCGTCGTCGGGCATCTGGCAGACGGTGTGGCTCGAACCGGTGGCCGCGGCGAGCGTCGACGCGATCGTGACCACTCCGGACCTGACGACCAACTCGCTGAAGGTGACCGTCAACTCGGCGACGGCCAAGGCCGGCACCCGGGTCACGGCGGTGGCCAAGGACAAGAAGGGGCGCAAGGTCGCAACGGTCACCGGCGTCGTCGGAGCGGAACTGAGCCTGCCGATCGCCAAGCCGCACCTGTGGACCACGGACGATCCCTACCTGTACGACCTGGACGTCACCCTCGGTCACGACCGGGTGGGCAGCTACTTCGGGATGCGGTCGGTGGGCGTACAAAATGTGGGTGGTTTTCCGAAGTTGACGTTGAACGGGAAACCCATTTTCTCCCTCGCCACGCTGGATCAGGGCTTCTTCCCGGACGGGCTCTACACCGCGCCGAGCGATGACGCGCTGAAGTTCGACCTGGTGGAGACGAAGAAGCTCGGCTTCAACGCGGTCCGCAAGCACATCAAGGTCGAGCCGGCACGCTGGTACAAGCACGCCGACGAGCTGGGCCTGCTGGTCTGGCAGGACTTCGTATCGGCCGACATCACGAACACGGCCGGGCAGCAGGCCTGGTACAGCCAGGGCCGCGAGATGATGAGCCAGCTGCACAACTCACCGTCCGTGATCGGCTGGGTGGTCTTCAACGAGGGCTGGGGCGAGTGGGACCGCACCGCGACCGGCCAGATCGCCGAGCAGGTGAAGGCGGCCGACCCGACCCGGATCGTCAACGCGCACAGCGGCGTGAACTGCTGCAACTCGCACGGCGACTCGGGCAAGGGCGATGTCGTCGACCACCACGACTACAACAACACCGACCCCGCCTATCCGGACGCGACCCGGATCGCGATGGACGGCGAGCACGGCGGCTTCACCCTGCGCACGCCGGGGCACATGTGGCCGGGCACGCCCGCGGTGATCTACAGCGGCGTGGCCGACAAGGACGCGCTGACCGCCAAATACGTCGACAACACCGAGCGCTTCTACCTGGAAGCGGCTGGGGCGGAACTGTCCGGTTCGGTCTACACCCAGATCACCGACCTGGAGACCGAGCTCAACGGCCTGTGGACCTATGACCGGCGGCAGATCAAGGTCGATCCCGATCCCGTACGGGCGGTGAACCTCAAGGTGATCGCGGCCGGCGCCGCGGCGCAAGCCAAGCCGGCTCCCCCCGGCCACGGCGACTGGAACCTCGACGAGGGCACCGGCACGGTCGCCCGCGACAACGGCGGGACCAGCGACCTCACACTGACCGGCAACACCGCGTGGACACCGGGCGTGACCGGGTCGGCGCTGAAGTTCGACGGTGACGGCGACTACGCGGACACCGCCGCGCCGGTCCTCGACACCACCAAGGACTACACGGTGTCGGCGTGGGTGACCCTGGACAAGCTGCCGGGCAACTACGCCACCGTGGTCAGCCAGGACGGGCGTCGCGTCGAGAACCCGTTCTACCTGCAGTACGGGCAGGGCGCGTTCGCGTTCAGCACCCCCGGCGGCAACCGGGCGCGGCTCGCGGTCACGCCCGACCTGAACCGCTGGTACCAGCTGGCCGGGGTCCGTGACCACGCCACCGGCGAGATCCGGCTCTTCGTGGACGGCAAGCGGGTCGCGACCACCACCGCCGGAGCGGACGTGGTCAGCACCGGGCCGCTGTCGGTGGGCCGGGCCAAGTACGCCGGGAACAAGACCGACTACTGGTCCGGCAACGTCGACCAGGTCCACGCGTTCAACCGGGCGCTGACCGACGACGAGGTCACCGCGCTCTACGCGGCCGAAGCGCACTGAGTCGTCGCGGCGCGGGCCGGTCAGCCGGTCCGCGCCGCAACGCATTTGCACCCGACTCCGTTGCTTCGAGGGAGCAGGTCGCCTCAACCACTCAGTAGGCCTACCGATAGTGCTCGGCATGTCGCACAGAGTGAACGACCAGCGTCTCGAGACGCTGCACGCCACCGGGCTGCTCGACGCGGGCCGGGTGCCGTCGCTGGACAGGCTGACGTCCCTGGCCGCTCGCCTGCTCGACGCGGGCGGCGCGCTGGTCACCCTGATCGACGCCGACCGGCAGCGCTTCGTGAGCACGTACGGCTTGCCGGAACTCCCACCGGCCACGCCGCTGCGGCAGTCCTACTGCAAGTACGTGGTGCAGGACGAAGCGCCGCTGATCGTGCCGGACGCGCGCCTCGACGAGCGACTGCGCGACATCGTGACCGCGCAGGCCATCGCGTACGCCGGTTATCCGCTGGCCGCCCCCGACGGCAGCGTGCTCGGCTCGTTCTGCGTCACCGACTCCCGCCGCCGTGACTGGACCGCCGACGAGATCGCCACCCTCGCCGACCTGGCCGCGGCCGCGGCCGTCGAGGTCGCGCTCCGGCTGGCCTGCACCCGGGAGGCCGCCGCCCGGCAGCGCGTCGAGGCGATCCTGCACAGCACGCACGACGCGCTGATCTCCACCGACTTCTCCGGGCGGGTCCTGGCCTGGAACGCGGCGGCCGAGCGGATGTTCGGCTGGCCCGCCGCCGAGGTGCTGGGCCGCTCACTGGCCGGCCTGGTCTTCCCGGAACGGCTCCGGGACCTGTCCGCCGTGTTCGACCAGCACATGCCGGTCACCGTGGCCGGCGCCTCCGGCCAGGAGTTCCCGGCCGAGATGATGGTGCAGGCCCTCGACGACGTCCTCTACTACACGTTCGCCCTGGACAGCGCGTTCCTCCAGGCGCTGCTGGACAGCCTCGACGCCGGGGTGGCCGCCTGCGACAACGAGGGCCGCCTCACCTACTTCAACCGCAGCCTGCGCGGCATCCTCGGCAAGGAGCCGTCGGCCGGCCTCGGGCCGCAGGACTGGGCCGGGCACTACGGCATCTACACCGCCGACGGCCGGAACCCGGTGCGGCGGCTGCCGCTGGCCCGGGCGCGCGACGGCGAGACCGTACGCGGTGAGCACCTGCTGATGGTCCGCGGCCGCGAGCGGCGGCACCTGGTCTCCAACGCGCGCCCGATCGACAGCGCCGACGGGCGCCGGCTCGGTGCGGTCACGGTCGTCGGCGACGTCACCGCGGCACACCGGGCCGAGGAGCTGCGCCGGGCCCGGCACGCGGTCGCCCAGGTCCTCTCCGTCGCGACCAGCGCCGAGGAGGCCGCGATCGGTGCGGTCGAGGCCATCACCGACGAACTCGGCTGGCTCTGCGGCGAGTACTGGCAGGTCTCCGAGGACCGGGGGCGCATCGAACGGCGCAGCTCGCACACCACCGGCGACCGCGACCTCTCCGCCTTCAGCAGCGACCAGCCGCTGTCGTTCGTGCGCGGCGAAGGCCTGCCCGGGCTGGTCTGGCACCGCAACAACGAGGTGTGGTGGCACACCGGGGTCATGCCCGAGGACATGGTGTCGTTCGGCCGCCGGGCCTTGCGCGAGGTCGGCATGCGGGTCGCGGTCGGTGTGCCGGTGCGCTCCGGCCGGCGCACGCTCGGCGTGCTCGCCTTCTACACCGACGTCGATTTCCCGTACGACTCGGACACCGCCGGCATGTTCGACGCGGTCGGCGCTCACCTCGGGCACTTCCTGGAACGCCGCTGGGCCGAGGAGATGTCCCTGGCCCTGGCCGACGCACGGCGCAGCTTCAACCGGGTCGTCGAGCAGGTCGACGACTACGTGTGGACGGTCGAGGCAGTCGGCGGGGAACTGCCACGGATCGTCTACGCCAGCCCCAACACCTCCAGCGTGTTCGGCGTGATCCCGGAGGGGGCTCCGAACCCGACCCTGATCGAACGGCTCCACCTCGACGACGCCGAGCTGATGGTCACGTTCCAGCAGGCGCTCGCCGACGGGGAGCCGGCCGAGTTGGAATGCCGCATCCTCGGCTTCGACGGGGTGACCCGGTGGGTCTGGACGCGGGCCAAGGCGCGCTGGGAGGACGACCGGTTCTACGTCGACGGCCTCAGCACGAACGTCACCGAGCGCCGCGAACTCGCCGACAAACGGGAAGAACTGCTCGAACAGCTCCGCAGCCTCGACGAGATGAAGGACGAACTGGCCGCCCTCGTCATCCACGAACTGCGCAACCCGATCGGCGTGATCCGCGGCTACAACGAGACGCTGCTGGAATCACCGACGCTGGGCGAGCGCGAACGCCGCTACGCCGAGGTCATCGAGCGCACCACCCTCCACCTGCAAGGACTCGTCGACGACCTGCTGGACCTGGCGCGGCTCGCCGCCGGGCACATCAGCGTCGACCCGGCGCCGATCGCGGGCGACCAGCTCATCCCCGAGGTGATCGAGAACCACGGGCCCAGTGCCGCGGCCAAAAGCCTCACCGTCGTCCAGCGCATCGAACCCGGGCTGACCCTGCACGCCGACGCACGGCGGCTGCGGCAGGCCCTGGACAACGTGATGTCCAACGCGATCAAGTACACGCCCGACGACGGGCAGGTCGGCGTGGCCGCGTACCGGGACGGGGACCTGATCGTCGTCCAGATCAGCGACACCGGCATCGGCATCCCGGCCGAGCAGTACCCGCACCTGTTCAGCCGCTTCTTCCGGGCCAGCAACGCCACCCAGGCCGGGATCAAGGGCACCGGGTTGGGCCTGGCCGTCACCAAGGCGATCATCGAAGCCCACGACGGCACGATCGCGGCGGGCCCGGCAACCGGCGGCGGCACGACCTTCACCTTCCGGCTCCCGGCGGCGTGACGGGCGATCGGGCCGGATCACCATCAGAACCAGACGATTGCCGTACGCCGTGAGCCGCCACCCCGTGATCCTCTTGCACCGAGTGCCGCAGCGCGTTTCAGGCCGTCCCGCTGTGATCTCGTTTCACCGCGTGGTGCGGCGCGTCTCGGGCCGGCCCGCCGTGATCTCGTTCCACCGCGTGGTGCGGCGCGTCTCGGGCCGGCCCGCCGGCGCCGATCGGCCAGTGGTCGACCGGCGTGGGGTGTGGGTCAGTTGCCGTACTTGTCGTAGGAGACGGTCCAGTCGCCAAGGCCGTTGGTGAGGCCGAGGGTGCGGGGGCTGTTCTTCACGTCGACCACGTCACCGACCATGAAGTTCTCGTAGACCCATTTGGCGTCCTCGACGCTCAGGTTGATGCAGCCGTGCGACTTGTTGGCCACGCCCAGCGAGTGGTTCCACGGGGCGGCGTGCAGGAACTCGCCCGAGTACGAGATACGCGTGCAGTACTGCACCTTGTCGTCACCGTAGTAGTACGGATTGCTGGGGTCGGTGACGCCGTAGCTCGACGAGTTCATCGTGTGCCACAGCTCCTTGGAGAGCACGACGTGCGGGCCACCGGCGGTCCAGAAGTTGATCTCCTGACCCTGGGCGCCCTTGGTCGTGCCGCCCATGCCGAAACTGCTCTTCATGGTGCGGACGACCTTGCCGTCGATCATCACCTTGGTGATGTGGGTGCGGCTGTCGGCGATCGCGATCAGCTGGCGGCCGATCCGGAAGTTGGCCGAGGCGTTGCGGTCGCCGTAGACGCCCTTGCCCAGCTCCTTGCCGAGGACGTTGACGCTGACCTTGACCGTGGAGCCGGCCGTCCAGTATTTCGCCGGGCGCCAGTGCACGATGCTGTTGCTGACCCAGTGGAACTTGCCCTCGACCTTCGGCGACGTGGTGATCTCGATCGCCTTCTCGGCGAGCTCCTTGTCGACCGGGTGGCTGAACGCGACGATCACGGGCTGGCCGGCACCATACGTCCCGCCGGCCTTCAGCGCGTTCAGACCGTTGGCCTGGAACGTGATCCGCGCGATGTTCTTCGGCTTCACCGTGGTGAACGTCGAGGTCTGCTCGGAAGCGGTGCCGGCGCTGTCGGTGGCCTTGACGACCACCTTGTACGTCTTGCTGTAGTCCAGATCGCCGGTCGAGGTCCACGTCCCGTCGGACTGCACGGCGCCGGCGACCTTCGTCTTACCGGTGGTGACGGTGACCGACTGGAGCGTGCCGGACGCGGCGGCAACGGTGATCGGCTTGGTCAGGTCGACGCCGGTGGCCTTGTCGGCCGGCGTGACGGTCAGCTGGACCGCCGACGCGGACTCGGTCGGGGCGGACGCGCCGGGCGACGCGGCCTGGTTGTCGGCCACCGGGTTCGTCCAGACGGCGTTACCGGAGCTCGCCGAGGCGTGGGCGGAACAACCGGCAGCCGTGGCCGTGGCGGCGACACCGAGTGTGCCGATGATTACCTTGCGTCGCTGAATCATGGCTCTCGCAATCGAGGGGGGGGGTGCCGCCGATGGTTGCATATATAGAAGACGCGGTGGGGGCCCGAAAGGTTGACCGCTGAGTTGATCAATTTTGCGAAATCCACGATCGTTGTCAACTCGCGTATTCCGGGATGTCACGGTGTGTAGACCTCGGCCACCCCGGTGACGATGCCACCGGCCGTCGTCACCTGGGCCAGACCACCGCCTTTCAGCCGCTCAGCGAGCTGGTCAGCGGTGATCTTGCAGGTGCCGACGGTCACCGGGTCGCCGGCGCAGCGCTCCGGGTCGTCGAACGTGCCGCTGAGCTTCGGGGTGGCGGAAGTCGGCAACGTCACTGTCATGCGGCTGTCCTCGGTGACCCATTCGCGCTCGCACGGCGCATCCGAGGAGGGCTTCAGGGCGAACGTCTTGCAGTACTGCTCGCCCGACATGAACAGCACCGGTTCGACGACCAGGGACTTCGACTTCGGGAAGTAGGCGTGCACCTTGACGACGGACTTGCCGTAGTCATGCCGTACGTCGAAGAACGTGGTCTTTGTCGGGGTGGCGGCCGAAGGCGCCACCGTGGACGAGATCGGCCGGATCTCGGCGCGCGCCACCACCGCGGCCGCGGCCTGCTCGGCGTCGGTGTCCGGGGTGACGCCGAAGGCCACCTTGCCGGCGAGCAGACTGGGGTCGTCGAGACTCGCGTCGAGCAGGGCCGATCCGTCGACCGTGACGGCAGCTCGCGGGCCGAGCAGGGTCAGCGCGACAGTGTGGACCTTGCCGACGGCGAACAGGTCGGTGGCCTTCTCGGCCAGCGTGGTGGTCTGCACGGCACCTTGGTGGCGCAGGCGCACCCGGTTCGAGCAGAGATCCAGCCAGTACGCCCCGTCACCGGTCGCGCGGAACGACACCGTGGCACACGAGTGGGCGGCGGTGACGGTCACGTCGACGGTGATCGCCTGGTCACCGGCGAACGTCGCGGTCGCGCCCGGGCACTCGATGCCCACCCCGGGCGTCGTCATGACCAGCCCGCTCGTGCCGAACGCGCAGCGCCCGCCGTAGTCGTCGGTCGAGTTCTTCCACTGGCCCGGCCGGTTCAGCGCGTCGATCACCCATGGGCCGCGCACCGCGCCCGGAACCGGCATCGACGGCTGCGCGGGCAGGACGGGCAGGCTCTCCTGCGTCGGCGGCAGCGGTTCCGGCTCGGACCGGCTGCCCAGGTAGAGCCCGGTCACCGCCATCAGCGTCGCGGCCACCGCGGTGACGGCGATGATCGTCCGGCCGCGACGCCGGCGCGGGACCGGCGCACCCGCGCGGTGGCCGCCGGAGACGTACCGGCCGGACTGCTGCGCGGCCTCCGCGGCCTGACGCAGCCGCGGGTCGAGCGTGTGCCCGCGGCTGTGCGACCGGTTGTCGGCGTGCTGCGCGAGCAACAGATTCAGCAACTCGTGGGCGGTCGGGCGCTCGGCCGGGTCCTTGGCGAGAGTCTGCGCGACCAGTTCGGCGAGCGGGCCGGACATGCCGGTCAGGTCGGGCGGCTGGGTCAGGATCTTGGCGGCGGTGGCCCCCGGCGAATCGGCGCGGAACGGGGTGCGGCCGGTTCCCGCGTACGCGATCACGGCGCCCCACGCGAACACGTCCGCGGCCGGTGTGATCTCCCGGTCGACGCCGTCGAACCGTTCCGGGGCCATGTAGGCGACCGTGCCGACCATCTCGTCCGGGCGGGTGTGCTGGCTGGTCACCTCGAGGGCCCGGGCGATCCCGAAGTCGATCACCTTGGGAGCACCGAGGGCGAGCAGCACGTTGCGCGGCTTCAGGTCACGATGGATGACCCCGGCGCCGTGGATCGCGGTGAGTGCGGTGGCCACCCCGACCGCGACGCTGTGCAGGCGGCTGTCGGTCATCGGGCCGTCGCGCTGGATCACCTCCTCCAGGCTCGGGCCGTCGACGAACTCGACCACCAAATACGGCGTACGGTGCTCGGGGTCGGCGTCCAGGACCGCGGCGGTGCAGAACGGCGGGACCTGACTGGCCCGCTTCACCTCGCTGCGGAAGCGCCCGCGGAACTCCTCCTCGTGCGCGTACTCCGGCTTGATGACCTTGACGGCGACCTGCGGCCCGTCGGCGCGACGGCCCAGGAAGACCGATCCCATGCCGCCCTCGCCGAGCCGGGCCAGCAGCTCGTAACCACCCAGGGATCGCGGATCGCCGGGGCGCAACGGGCTTCTCATCGGGCCAGACCTATCCAAGGTTGTGGACATGAACGGGCCACAGCGTACGCGGGTGATGAGTTCCGACGCCCGCGGCCGTCATACCTGCGACAGGAGCTGACGAGGCGGAAGGATCACGGCATGAGTGCGGACACGCGGCTGGAGGAGCGGACAGTGAGCGAGTGGGACGGAACCGGCGAGCCGGCGTTCACCGGGCTGGCCGAACGGCACCGGCGCGATCTGCACAAGCACTGCTACCAGGCGTACGAGATCACCGCACCGGCAATGGTGCCTTGATTACGCCGGATGGAATCGGCTGTCCGGTAGGCTGCCGGCGTAGCCGTGGCCTCGACCGGGTACGTCGTTACGCCGATGCATAGGACTGGCAGCGAACCGCATGTTGCCCGGGCTGGGGGTGCCTCCGACGTGGTCGAGTCGTTTGCGGCGTCACGCCAGGCAGTAGCGGACACCGGCCTCGGCGCGAGCGCTGAACCGACGTTCGACCGGCTTGCCGGGCTGGTCCGGGTCCTGCTCGACGTTCCGGTGGCGGTGGTGGCCCTGTTCGACGCTGAGCAGCATTTCTTTCCCGGCGCGGCCGGATTGGCCGAGCCCTGGGCGAGTTCGCGGCGGACCCCGCTGAGCCACGCGCTGTACCGGCCGGCTGACTTGCGGCAGGGTCCCGTCGTCGTCCCGGATGCCCGCACCGATGCTCGATGCGCTGACCATCCGGCTGTCGTCTCGCTGGGGGTCGGCGGTTACGCGGCAATGCCGCTGACCGACACCACCGGCACGGTTGTAGGGGCACTGTGCGCCATCGACCACCGGCGGCGAGCTTGGTCCGAGACGGAGCTGTCCCTGCTGTCCGATGCCGCGCTGGCCTGTTCGGACAGTTTGCGATTGCGGATCGCGAACCGGCACGCCGAAGTCCGCAGCGCCGCCGCGACCGTGGCCAGCCGCCAGGCTCAGGCCGTCTCCGCACGCGGCGAACTCCTGCTCAAAGCCAGCGTTCTGCTGGCCCGGGCGCGCACCGTCGCTGACACCGTCGACGCGGTCGCGCAGCTGACCTCCCCAGTGTTCGACCCGGCCCTCATCGGCATGGTCCTGCTCGACGACGAGCACCGGCTGCGGGTGTTCGGCGCGGACGGGCTTCCCGGCGATGTCGGGTCCCGCTGGGTCAGCTTCCCCAGTTCGGCGCCGCTACCGGCCGCGACAGCGTTTCGCACCGGCCAACTGCTGTCGTTGCCCGACCCGGCAGCCATCGCCACCGAGTTCCCCCAACTCGCCGACGAGTTCGCCGCCCTCGGCTGGAAAGCCGTCGCCTGCCAGCCGCTGCCTGGCGTCCACGGCACCCTCGGTGTCCTCACCCTGTCCTGGAGCCACCCCCAGCACCTGAACGCAGAGCAACGCAGCATCATCGTCACCGTCGCCGGATACGTCGGGCAGGCGCTGCAACGTATCGCCCACCTCGACGCGCAATACACTGCCGCCCGCACTCTGCAACAGGCCCTGCTCACCCCCCTGCCGGACACCACGACGCTGCGGCTGTCCGCTCGCTACCTGCCCGCCCACCACGGCGATCTGGTCGGCGGCGACTGGTACGACGCGATCCCGCTCAGCGGCGACCGGCTCGCGCTGGTCATCGGCGACGTGTCCGGCCACAACCTCACCGCCGCCTCCGCCATGAGTGAGCTGCGCAGCATGGTCCGAGGCCTGCTCATCGATCGGCCCGACACGCCCTCGGCCGTCCTGGAACGCCTCGACCACGCCAATCAGGCCCTCGGCGCGAACATCATCGCCACCGCGATCATCGTCTACCTGGACCCGCAACCCAACGGCGGTTACCGGGTGCAATGGTCCAACGCCGGGCATCCGGCGCCGACCCTCGTCACCGCGGACAATCAGGTTGCCACCCTGCCGGGGACGGACCCGTTGCTCGGCGCCCGGCACCGCCGCACCCGGATCACCCATCACCACGTGCTCGCGCCCGGTGCCACCCTGCTGCTGCACACCGACGGCCTCGTCGAAACGCGGGACGCCAGCATCGACGAGGGCATCATCCATCTGCACCGGCTGCTCACCAGCCATCGCGACCCGGCAACGTTCGCCGACGTGCTCGCCGGCGACGCCAACACCCGCACACGCGAAGACGACGTCGCCTTCATCCTCGCCACCGCGGTACCGGTGGCGGTCCGGCACATGAGCGCCGCCACGGCCGAAGGGGAAACCAGCGACCGCAACTGACCGGCGACGTGCTGGAGCGTCGTCGGCGGTCAGTTTGCTCTCCTGCCCTCATCAGCGCGTCTGCTCCTCGCGGCGCCGGCTTCAGCTGTCGGCACCTCGCGTGGCACCAGTGCCCGGGACCCTCCCGGGGGCCCAGCCCCGCAATGTGGCGTGCACGGCTGAGTCGAAACCGAAATCCGCAGTAGTGCTGTCAAGCGCCCCTGCCAGCTGGAGGGACACGAGTCCGTGCAGCGTGACCCAGAGAGACACGGCGATAGCGGTCGAATCGCCGTCGAGCGCCGACGTCGCCAGTCCTCGGCCGATCGCGTCGAGGAGCGGGCGGACCGGGTCGCCGGTGCCCGCCGGGCCCGATGGGTCGAACGACTGGATGCCGCCGAACAGGACCGCATAGAGGTGGCGGTGGTCGAGTGCCCACTTCCGGTAGGACTGGGCGAGCGCGTAGATGTCGGCGAGCGGATCGGCGCCGGTGGGGACGTCTGACATCTCCGCGAACAGTCCGCTGACCGCTCTGTTGCGCACCTCGCCGATCAACGCATCCTTACTGCCGAACAGCGTGTAGACCGCTGCGGTTGCCGCGCCGGCCGCCGCTGCGAGGGCGCGAACGCTGATCGACTCGCTGGGGCGGGTGGCCAGCATCTCGGTGGCGGTCTCGATCAGCCGGTCTTTCACCGCGTCGTCGTTGGTTCTCGGCCTGCCCACGATTCCCAGCCTAAGGCCCCGCCGTCAACCTTCGTCGCCGGGAGGTACCCGTGTCGGAAGTTTTGATACGGTGTTTCAAAACACTGTTCCGAAACCAATGGAGGTCCGCATGCGACGAGTTCTGGTCCGCGCCGCTCGCCTGAGCCCGGGCGTGGCCACCTTCGCCGGGCTGGTCGTCGTCTTCCTCGCGCTGATCGTGGCAACCGACGGAGCCGGCGGCGGACTCGTTGCCTGGCTGCCGCTCTTCCTCATGGCGACGGCGGCCACGCTCTGGCTCGGCCGTCGCCGCCGGCACACCGGGCGAATTCAACTCAAGTGGCTGCTGCCCGTGGCGGCCGCCGCGGCGCTGACCATCACCGTTTGCATCCCCACCGTCCCCACTCACCGGCGCTACCCCACCGACCTGCCATTCGTCGCTGTCGAACACTGGCGACTCGCCACCGGAAGCCGAGTCGCCGTCTACCACTACCCACCCGCCCCCGGCTCCCCGCGCCGCCTGAATCCGCTGGTGTATCTGCACGGCGGCCCGATCCGTGGCATCTCCCTGCTCGACCACGCCTTCCTCCGGCTGCTGGCACGACAGGGCTACGACGTCTACGCCTACGAACAGGCCGGCGGAGGACGCAGCGACCTGCTTCCCATGGCGCAGTACACCATCGACCGGCTGGTGACCGACCTCGGGGCGTTCATCGACCGCCTGGGCCACGGGCAGGTCGACGTACTCGGGTTCTCCTCGGGCGCGATCGTGCTCACCCGCGGCTTGGCCAACCCCGGGCTCGCTGCCCGCGTACACCGGGCGATCATCGCCGAGCCAGGCCCGATGGACGGCCCCACCGCCCGGGTCGACGGACACCCCGGCCGACCGTCGGCCCGCGGCATCGCCCCCGGTCCGGCCGGCCCGCGGTCCACGTACACGCCCCGATACGGCGTTGCCTTCGGCCTCATGCGCCTCGGACTACTCGGACTCGACAACAGCTTGATAGGCCAGTCCGAAGCAGCCAATGCCTTCACGGCCGCCGACCTCGGCAGCGACACCGCATCCGCCTACTGCGCACCCGACGCCCACCGCATCCCGGCCGAGGACAGCCCCCAGAACTTCTCCTTCAACGCCGCCGCCAGCCTCCGGGTCCAGCAGACACTCAGAGACTCACCATCCCTGGCACCGCAACTGCGCCTGTCCCGCACCCCGGCGCTGCTGATGATCGCCGAATGCTCCGCGCAGATCCGCCAGTGGGAGACCACCGTCCTGGCCACCGACCCCGCCATCGAACGAACCCAGTACATGCCGAACGTCGGGCACCACATGTGGAACGGCCTCGACGACAACAATCAACGGGCCGCCACCGTCATCACCGCCTTCCTCGAAGATCAGCCGGGGCCGCTGCCGAACTACCCGACACGCACCGACATCCCTGCTTTCCTTCAAGACCGCCGATGACAGCTGACTGTTGCGTGGCCGTCGGTTCCTGCGCGATCCGATCGCTGCACAAGGCCACTGCCTCGGGCACCGGCCGACGTACGCTCCCACCGATCGTCGATCGACCGGGGAGCTATGTGGACGGCGGGATGGTCGTAGACTGCGGCGTGAAAGATCATGAATGCTTGCCTGAACGGGGAGACAAGTTCACATGCGTGGGAAGATTCCCGCCGGCGTCACGCTGGCACTGGCCGCCCTGCTGATCCCGGCGGCCCCGGCGGTGGCCCGGACCGCGTCGCCGAGTCCGGCGGTCACAGCAGCGGTGACCTGCCAGACGGTCGTGGTCTACAAGGATGTCCGGGCTCTCGTCACCATCGACCTGGAGACCGCCTCCGACACCAGGGTGCGGTTGCTGGCCAATCAGATTCTGGCCGCGGCGACGGCGAACTCGCTGACCGGTCTGCCCTCCACCCTTCAGCAGAAGCTGGACGGTACGCCGGATGAGCTGCGTGCGTTCCTCCGGAGCGGCGTGCTGCCGGCGTGGGCGACCGACCTGCGGATCGCCGTGCTCCGGACGCTGGCCAACGCCGGCGCCAACGCGCAGACGGCAGCGCAGGCGGCCCTCGACGCGGAGACCGTCGACGCCTACCTGACCTACCTCAACCACGGCTGGTACGTTGCCCGGGCCTCCGATGCCGGGTCGGTCGTGGTGTACAAGGATGTCCGGGCTCTCGTCACCATCGACCTGGAGACCGCCTCCGACACCAGGGTGCGGTTGCTGGCCAATCAGATTCTGGCCGCGGCGACGGCGAACTCGCTGACCGGTCTGCCCTCCACCCTTCAGCAGAAGCTGGACGGTACGCCGGATGAGCTGCGTGCGTTCCTCCGGAGCGGCGTGCTGCCGGCGTGGGCGACCGACCTGCGGATCGCCGTGCTCCGGACGCTGGCCAACGCCGGCGCCAATGTGCAGACGGCAGCGCAGGCGGCCCTCGACGCGGAGACCGTCGACGCCTATCTGACCTACCTCAACCACGGCTGGTTCGTGGCCCGCGCGCAGGACTGCGTGATCTGATCGGTGGAGCCGGCCGCACCCCGGTCAGGTGCGGCCGGCTCCACCGGGCCATCTACTGCCTCGGTGGCGGTGCATCGGGAAGCCCGGCTTCGACTCGCCACGCGCTCGGATCGAACGAGCCGGAATCTCGACGGGCGTGCCCAGGCGCCGCAGCCTGCCGGGCACCAATCGCCGCGCGCTCGGATCGAACGAGCCGGAATCTCGACGGGCGTGCCCAGGCGCCGCAGCCTGCCCGGCACCAACTCATGAGCGCGCCGACGAACCCGCGCACCCCGGCGTTGGTGGTGGCGAATGTGTGTGCTCGGCACCGGACAGGGCGACCGTGGTGAGGGAGTCACTGACTGATGGCCTGCCAGCGGCGTTGGATCGTGACGGTGGTTCCGGTGGCCGTGGGGACGACTCGGACGTCACCGAAGGCGCTCATCAACAGGCCACCGCGGCCACGGTCGCGCGTGGCCGGCCTGGCCCGCCACCCTCCGAAGTCTCGTACCGTGACCAGGACCGTGCCGTCGAGGACCCGCATCTCGACCTCCACTTCCGGCCGGCTGGGCTGCTGGGCGTGCTCCACCGCGTTGTTGACCGCCTCGGATGCGGCCACCTGCAGGTCGTACAGCAGATCAGGGTCGATTTTGTGGTCCTTGAGCGCGGCGCGAAGGTCGCGGCGCAGCATGGTGGACGCGGATCGCTCCAGCGGGTACGACCAGGTGACGTGCAGGTCGGGCACTTCGGCGACCAGAGGTGCGTCCCGCAGGGGCCGGCGGCGTAGGACGAGAGCCGCGATGTCGTCGCGCTGCGGGGCGGGTCGGCCGGCCAGCACGGCATCGAGCAGCGCGGTGGCTGAGGTGCCCGCGGCGTACAACTGCCGGTTCTGGCGTTGCAGCCGGTCGAGCCCGACGTCGATGGGGGAGGGGAAGTTCTCGACCAGGCCGTCGGTGTAGAGCAGCAACTGGCCGCCCGGCGGCAGAAGACCCGCGTTCTGCCGGTACGAGGCGCGGCGCAGACCGAGTGGTGGCCCGACGGTGCCCTGCATCAGGTGGGTGTCCCGGTCCGGGCCGGAGTACACCGGAAGGGGATGGCCGGCGCTGCACCAGGTGAAGTCGCCGGTGTCCGGACGCAGATGAAGCACTAACAGAGTGGCCATCGTCGGCGTACCGAGGCGGGTGAGCAGCTCGGCCACCCGGGTGATGACGGTCGCCGGCGCCGCGTCCTCGACCGCGTACGCGCGGACGGCGTTGCGTACCTGGCCGGTCATGACCGCGGCGCCCAGCCCGTGACCGGCTACGTCACCGATGCTGAGCACGGTGCCGCCGTCAGGCAGCACCACGGCGTCGTACCAGTCCCCTCCGACATGCCCGGCGGCCGGCTGGTAGGCCGCCTGCAGTTCCCAGCCGTCCAGGGTGGGCAGGCCCTCGGGCAGGGTGGTCTGCTGCAGGGTCAGCGCGAGCTGGCGGTCGTGGTCGAGTTGCCAGCCGGTCTGTGCCAGCGAGGCGAGCATGTTGGCCATCGGTTCGAGCAGGTCGCGATCTTGATGGGCGGGCCGGCGCGACGGGTCGATCAGCACGGTGAGGGTGCCGATCGGTTCGCCGTCGCGGCCGCGGATCACGGCCCGCACGGTGCCGGGTGCGTCGGCCGCCACGTCGTCCGTGCCGGAGGTGAATCGCAACGCGGGCCGTTGGTCGCTGCCGGTGACCACGACTTCGGCCGCGGTACCTTCCAGCAGGGCCCGCGCCTGCTCCGTGACGGCTTGGAACGCTTCCTCGAGGGCGCGACCGGACGCGATCACCGCCGCGGTGTCGGCGAGCGCGGACAGTTGCCTGGTGTGCACGGCGCGGACCCGGGCCAGCCGCAGGGTGTTACGGACCCGCGCCACCAGCTCTGCTGCCGAGAAGGGCTTTACCACGTAGTCGTCGGCCCCGGCTTCCAGGCCTTCCACCCCGGACTCGTTGCCGGCTCGGGCGGACAGCATCATCACCGGCAGTGCCCGGGTGGTCTCGTCGGCGCGGACCGCTCGTACGAGGGCGAAGCCGTCCATGCGGGGCATCATCACGTCGGTGAGCAGCAGGTCCGGCGGGAAGCGGTGGATCGCCTCCAGGGCGGCGCGCCCGTCCGCGACCACGTCGACCTGCCAGCCCTCGCCGCTGAGCAGCCGCCTCAGGTAAGCGCGCATGTCGCTGTTGTCGTCCGCGACGAGGATTCGCGCCGTGCCCGTCTCGCTCGGCGCCGGTGGCTCGGGCGGGCCCTGCGGCCCGGCGGGAGGCACGTCCAGCCAGCGGGCGGCTTCTCGCGCCGCTGCCTGCGCGGCCGACATGTCCGGCAGCGGTTCCACGGCCGTGGCCTGCACCAGTGGCATGGTCACCGTGAACGTCGTACCGGCACCAGGGGTGCTCTCGGCAGTCACGTCACCGCCGTGCAGCCGGGCAAGTTCGCGGACCAGCGCCAGTCCGATCCCACTTCCCTCGTGACTGCGTGACTGCACACCCCGGACGCGGTGGAAACGGTCGAACAGCCGGGGCAGATCGTCGGCGGCGATACCGATGCCGGTGTCGGCGACAATCAGCCGTACCGTGGTGGCGTCGGCCTCCAGACGTACCCGGATCTCACCGACGAACGTGAACTTCAACGCGTTCGACACCAGGTTGGTGACGATCTTCTCCCAGTTGACCGGGTCGACGGCCACCGTGTGCGGCAGCGGCGGGCACTCCACCACCAGCCGCAGGTCGGCGCGTTCGACTGCCGCCCGGAAGACCCCGGCGAGCTCGGCGGTATAGCGGGCGAGGTCGATCGGTCGTGGCTGGTGCTGCGCCCGGCCGGCCTCCACGCTGGAGAATGTCAAGAGATCGTTGACCAGCGCGAGCAGCCGGTCGGCGCTGCGCAGGGCGATCTCCGTCCGGTCCCGTTGGGCCGGCCCGAGCGGTTCGGCGGCGTCCGCGAGGGCGTCCGTCAAGGGGCCCATCATCAACGTCAGCGGGGTGCGGAACTCGTGGCTGACGTTGGTGAAGAAGTCGGTCTTGACCCGGTCCAGTTCGGCGAGCGCGGCGGCGCGGTCGCGCTCCTGCTGGTAGGCCTGAGCGTTGCGCACCGCCACGGCCACCTGCTGCGCGAGCAGGGAGAGGAAGGACCGGTACGTCTCGTCCAGGCCGCGGCTCGGGCTGACGCCGGCCAGCAGCACGCCCAGCGGCTGCGACCGTTCGGCGGACGGCAGCGGAACAGCCACCGCGGTACGGACCGGATCCTCCCAGGCGCCGCCGGTCACGGCGAGCCGCTCGGCGACGTCCTCGATGTCGACGCCGCCGCCGGCCGCGACATGCAGACGCCACCCGTCCGCCTCCGGGCTGACGACCGGAGGCAGCACCGCGCCGGAGTCCTCGACCCCGACAGCCGCGGCACGGCGCAGCACCGCGCCGTCGCGCAGATAGATGGCGGCGAACGGCACGTCGAGCCGGTGCTCGCCGATCACCGAACAGAGCTGCGCACAGACCTGGTCGACGCCGGCCGTCCGGCCACCGGCCGGCACGGCCAGGTCACGCAGCAGGCGAAGCCGGCGCTCGCCGACCACCTGCTCGGTGACCTCGCTGCACACAGCGAGGATGCCGGCGGTGGTGCCGTCGTCGTCGCGGGCGGGCGCGTGCGAGACACTGAAGTACGCCTCCTCGCGGTAGCCCGACCGGTCCAGTGCCAGTTGCAGCGCCGGGACCCAGCTGGCCACGCCGGTCGTCGTGGCGTCGAGGATCAACGGTTCCAGGACGTCCCAGCCTTCGGCGAGGGTCACCCGTACATCGTGACCCAGTGCATCAGGGTGTTTGTCGCCGATCAACGCGGAGTAGGCATCGTTGTAGAGCTGGGTGTAACGCGGCCCCCACAGCAGGAGCATCGGATAGCGGGAGGACAGCACGATACGGACTGCTGCCCGCATGCTTTGCGACCAGGTCTCGACCGGACCGACGTCTGTGGCCGACCAGTCGAGCCGGCTCATCAGATGACCGGTGGCGCCGCCACCGGCGAAGAGATCGTCCGTCACGGGTCAACGCTACCCAGGTGAGCCCGAGGCAATACTGACAGGTCGAGCGTGCTTGACCTCCGGCCTTGCCCCGGCCGCGAGGTGTCAGGCCTCGGTTGACGGAGGTTCTGACAGCTGGTTTCCAGGGGCGCGGTCACCTGCCGGTGGTGTGCAAGCGCGATGATGACCCGCGACGAAGGGCGTCAGTACCTGGCCGGCCGGCGGTGCCGACCGGCCTGCCGCCCGTGACGGTCAGGACGTGCGACGACCGAACAGCCGGGAACCGACCAGGAACGACACGGCGGCGAACGCGACGGCGACCGTGACACCCACGTAGACGGTGCTGGTCAGGGAGCCGGCGAACAGGGCCCGGGTGGCATCCACGACGTACCGCAGCGGGTTGAGACGAGCGAGCCAGTCGAGCCACCGTGGCCCCTCGTCGACCGGCAGCAGGACGCCGGAGAGCAGGAGCAGCGGGATCGCCAGGGAATTGACGGCCGGGGCGAACAGGTACTCGTTGGGCAGGGCGAGCGCCAGCACGTAGGAGAGCGAGGCGAGCCCGACCCCGGTGACCAGGATCAGCACGACCGAGGCGAGGACGCCGAGCGGGCTCGCCGCCATCCCGAAAAGGTAGCCCGCCACCAGCAGCGGGACGGCCTGGATGACCAGAACCACGGCATCCTTGAGGACCCGGCCGAGCAGGATCGCGATCCGGCTGACCGGCGTCACCCGCAGCCGGTCGACGAAGCCGGCGCGGATGTCCGGGATCAGGTTGAACCCGGCGAACCCCGTCCCGAAGAGACCGAGCTGCAGCAACAGACCCGGGATGAAGAACAGCCACGCGTTCTGCCCCGGTGGCAGCGCCCCCGTGAGGAGCGGGCCGAACAACAGCAGGTAGAGGACGGGCTGGATCAGGCCGATGGCGATGCTCACCCGGTTGCGCAGGGCGAGGGCGAGTTCGCTGCGGAAGACGACGGCGATGTCATGCATGGCCGGTCCCGGCTCCGGCGGTGAGGGCGAGGAAGACGTCGTCGAGGGTGGGGCGTTCCACACGTACGCCGCGGACCTCGACGCCGAGGTCGTGCAGGGTCAGCACCACGCGGCTGACCAGCTCGTCGGCGTTCTCCCCACCGATCCGCAGCTGGGCGCCGTCGCCGCGCACCCCGCGCACCCCCGGCAGGCCGGCCACGGCGTCGTGGGCGCGGCCGTGGTCCGGGCCCAGGTCGACGATCAGGACGTCGTCGCCGAGCTGCTGCTTCAGCCGGGCCGGGCTGTCCTCGGCGACCAGCCGCCCATGGTCGACGATCAGCACGCGGTCGCAGAGCGCGTCGGCCTCGTCGAGGTGATGGGTGCTGAGCACGATCGTCGCCCCGGCCCGCCGCCGCAGGTCCCGGATGTGCTGCCACAGGTCCGCTCGGCTCGGCGGGTCGAGCGCCGCGGTCGGCTCGTCCAGGAAGAGCAGCCGCGGCGAGTGGACCAGACCGATCGCCAGGTCGAGCCGCCGGCGCTGCCCGCCGGACAGGGTCATGCTCGGACGGTCGGCCAGGTCGGCGAGGTGGAACGCCTCGATCATGGCCTGGGCCCGCGCGGCCGGATCGGGCAGCCGATGGATCCGCGCCTGGAGCAGCAGCTCGTCCCGTGCCGTGGCGATCGGCCGCGTGCCGCCGCTCTGCGCGACCAGCCCGATCGACTGCCGGACGCCGTGCGGGTCACGCAGCAGGTCGTGGCCCGCCACGACGGCGTTCCCGCTGGTCGGCCGCTCCAGCGTGGACAGCATCCGCATGGTGGTGGTCTTGCCCGCGCCGTTGGGGCCGAGCAGGCCGACGACCTCACCGGGGGAGACCTGGAAGGTCAGGTCCCGGACGGCTGTCACCTCGCCCTGCTTGCTCCGGAACGTCTTGCTCAGATCCGTCGTCTCGATGGCCGCGTCCATGAGGTCTCCTGTTCGTATACGAGTGCTCGTATACGAACGCTAGCATAGGGGCATGCCGCTTCGCGCCACCGACAACCCGCTCGTCCTGCCGCTCCTCGGCCTCCTGGTGGAACAACCCCGCCACCAGTACGCGCTGCTCGCCGGGCTGCGCGAGCGATACCGGCACCTGCGCGTCCGGACCAGCAGCGTGTACACGCTGGTCGGCTCGCTGCACGAAGCCGGCTGGATCGAACCCGCCGGCGGGACACCGGTCGTCTACCAGCTCACCCGGGACGGCGTCGCGGAATTCCGGAGCCGGGTCGTCCACGACCTCGAAGACACCGACCCGGCGAACGCGGGGCGATTCGTGACGGCGCTCGCGTACATCGGGATCCTTGACCGCGCGACCGCGATCGCTACCGTCGACAAGCGTCTTCTTGCTCTGCGGCAGCGGGCCGAGGACCTGGAGAACGCCGTCAAGTCCGCCGGTGGCGCCCCCGTCCACATGATCGAAGTGGCGTTCTTCGCCTCACAGACCCGGCACGACATCGGGTGGCTGTCCACGTTGACGCAGCAACTGGCCGACCCCACCTACGAGTGGCCCCTCGACTCCCAGCCCGGGTGAGCTCCGTTGCGCCCGGCCGCTCGCAGGGGCACCGGCCGGGGCAGTGCGTCGCGCCGCCACCCCGACCCGGCACGATGCGCGCGTCCGCACGGAACGACCCTGGCACCGCTCATGCTCGCGGCGCGGGTTGCGCGACTGCCTGCGCACGGACGACGTCGTCGCCCTGCCGCCCGGCGAGTGAGGCCGTGCGGGGTGACGACGCGGTCCGCCCGATCGGCACGAGGCGGGGTCAGGCCACCGGGGGTGGCCCGATGTCCTGCATGAGCAGCCGCGCCGCCACGTGGCACTCCGCACGCCTCCGGCAACCGCTACGAAATGTCGTCCAGGCCTTCTTCGACGTCGTCGAAACCGGCGGGAATGGGAATGCGTTCCCCGTGCGCGCGGGAGTCGAGGAAGAGGGCGACCCGCAGAACGCCGGTGATCATCACGCGCAGTTCCCACGAGCCGCTGCGGTTCAGGAAGTCGAACACAGCCAGGATGAACGCCCGCAGAACCGGCGGGTTGACGTAGACCACGTCGACGCCGGTGTCGCACACCCCGCTCGGCGTCTTCAGCATCTTTTCCAGTGACGCGATCTGTTCGCAGAACATGAAGCTGGTGTTCTGACTGCGGTCCCAGATCTGGGGTCCTTCACTGGCCGGATCGTATCGCTGGGCCGCGCTGATGTAGAAGCTCTTACCCATTTCGCCCGATCTTCGAGGCGAGGAACTTGGGGGCCATCTCGCGATAGCTGTCGGTGACCAGTTCCGTGATTTCGGTCCAGTCGGTGTGCGCACCCAGAACAGCCGCGGCCACGTTGTCGCCCCAGAGCGCGCGGAAGTACGGGAAGCCGGCCGCGGTCAGCCCGAGCAGATCTTCGATCGGCACCCGGAACGTCATCACGACCGGCTCCGGCACGTCGATCATCGGATATCGCTCCGGGCCGGGCAGGTAGACGTGCGCGACGGTCCGCGACCGGATGCGCCATCGGACGCCGATCCAGGCCGGTTCCTCGTACGCCTCCGGCAGCTCCGCCATGATCGGCCGCAAGCGGTCGAGGATCTCGGGTGGCACGTCTCCGGGACTGGACATGGCGGTAACGCTGTCAGACGACCCAGCCGGGCGTCCATCCGATAACGGTCACCGGCGGGTCGAGGTGGGCGCGCAGCGCGGCCAGTCCCGGGTGCGGATTGTCCCGGTGCCAGAGCAAGGAGTGCGGGTACACCGGGGTCGGGTCGACGATCGGGATGCGACGCAGGCCGTGCCCGTCCGGCCACACGAGACGAGTCTGCGCGCCGATGAACGTGGCCAGCGCCGGGGTGTCGGCGACCGTGTCGAGCAGCGCGTCGGAGCCGAAGTTCGGCCCGGTCGCCTCGATCGTGAGGGCGAAGTCGGCGGCGAGGTCGTCGTAGTACGCGCCCCATTCGGTGCCGGGTTCGATGCCGGGCATCCAGATCCGGTGCCCGGCGAGTTGCGCCGGCGTGACCGCGCGGGCCGTCGCCAGCGCGTGGGCCGGGCCGGTCAGCAGGTGCAACGGTTCGTCCAGGACACGTACCGCGGAGATGTCGTCGGGCAGAGGACGGCCGGGCATCGCCACGGCCCGGAAGGAGGCGTCGATCGCGCCGGAGCGGAGGGCGTCGACGGCCGCCGTGACGGTGAAGAGTTTCATCACGTCGAGGTCGATCCGCGGGTACGCCCGGTGGAAGTCCCGCATCAGCCCGGAAGTCGCCAGCCGCGAGGCGATCACGTCGACGCGCAGCGGCCGGCGGCCCTGCCGCACCGAGGTGGCCGCCCGTTCGGCGACTTTCAGCAGTTCACGGGCGTGTGGCAGGAACGCCTGCCCGTCGATGGTGAGTTCGGCGCCGCGCGGCGTGCGCGTGAACAACCGCACCCCGAGCCGCCGTTCCAGGGCGGCGACGCGTTTGGAGACGGCCTGCTGCGAGATGGTCAGCTCCGCGGCGACCTCCTGGAACTGGCCGAGGTCGGCGGCGGCGACGAAGGTCCGTACGGCGTCGAGATCCACCTCCCCATACAACCACCGGTTGTGTCCGCACCGCATGTCGGTTGTTTGATCAGCACTGCCGGGCGCTGTTTGGATCCATCCGGTCAACGAATGGTGGATCGATGGGACGGCAACTCCGATGGCTGTGGCTGGCGTTCACGGCGAGCACGGTCGGCACGTGGCTCGGCTTCGACGCGTTCCCGCTGATCGCGATCCTGGCACTGCACGCCGGCCCGGGCGCGGTGTCCCTGCTGTCCGCCGTCGGGCTCGCCGCCGGCGCGGTACTCGCGCTGCCGCTCGGACCGTGGGTGGAGTTCCGCCGCAAACGGCCGGTGATGATCGCGATGGATCTGGTGCGGTTCGCCGCACTGATCAGCATTCCCACGACGTACGCGCTGAATTGTCTTTCTTTCCTGCAACTCGTGATCGTGTCGGTCGTCGCCGGCGCGGCCGGCATCGCCTTCCGCGCGGCCGGTGGCGCATTTCTGAAATCGCTTGTCCCGCCCGAGGATCTGCTCGCCGCGAACGGCCGTTTCGAGGCGACGACGTGGACCGCGACCGTGCTGGGGCCGCCACTCGGCAACGCGGCGATCGGGGCTTTCGGGCCGGTCGTCACGGTCGCCGCCGACGCGGTCAGCTACCTGCTGTCGGCCGCCGGAATCACCGCGATCGGCGGCCGTGAACCGCGCCCCGCGCCCCGCACCGACGGCTCGAGAGACGGCGTCGGCGGCTGGCAGTACATTCTTGCGCACCCGGCGCTGCGACCGTTGCTCTTCAACACCGTGCTGGTCAACGCCCTGATTCTGGCGACCGCGCCGCTGATGGCCGTCCTCATGCTCGGGCCGCTGGGCTTCGCCGTATGGCAGTACGGTCTCGCGTTCGGCCTGCCGTGCATCGGCGGCCTGATCGGCGCGCGCCTGGCCCGCCCACTCGTCGGCCGCTTCGGCGAACGCCGCACGCTGCTGGTCTCGGGGACGCTGCGCGCGTGCTGGTCGATCGGGCTGGCGTTCGTCAGCCCCGGCGCCGGCGGGCTCGTGCTCGTCATGGCCGTCCAGTTGCCCTGGTCACGTGCATGGGCGTGTTCAACCCGGTGTTCGCGACCTACCGTCTGCAGCAGACCCGGCCGGACCGGATCGCGCGCACCCTGACCGCGTGGTCGATCACCAGCAGCGCGACGATCGCCACGACGACCGCGCTGTGGGGTGCGCTCGCCACCGTCACCAGCCCCCGGCTCGCCGTCGCCGCGGCCGGCCTTCTCCTGCTCGCGACACCTCTGCTGTTGCGGCGCATCAATCAAAGGACGCTTTCGCCGTACGTCCGGCAGCCCCCTTGCGGGTGACGGCACGGGACCGCGAGGACAGTCGATTCCGGCTGTCGTCCGCTGGTGGGCGTGCCCGGCCGGCGCGGGACCGCCGTGCCCTGGTCCGGCCAGGTAGACGACGTCGCGTCCCGGGGCTCCCGACCACGGTCGATGCCCGGGGCCGGGGTGGCATCACCCGTGCCGGGTGAACCGGATTCCGCGAGCGATGGTCACAGTGAGCGCATGGGTGAGGCGTTTCTGTGGGGTGGGATCAGTGCCTCGGCCCTGCTGCTCGGGGCGTTCCTGGCCTACCGGTTCCGGCTCGGTCCACGCGTGATCGCGGTGATCATGGCGTTGGGCTCCGGGTTGCTGCTCGGCTCGGTCTCGTTCGAACTGATCGACGAGGCGCTGAAAACCCGTACCGTCGCCGGGGTCGGCCTGATGGTCCTGGCCGGGGCCGCTGTCTTCGCCGCCGGGGACTGGCTGCTGAGCCGTCGTGGCGGCGGTGATCGCAAGGATACCGGCGGGGCCCAGGCGGCCGGATCACCGCTGGCCATCGTGCTCGGGTCGGTGCTCGACGGCGTCCCGGAGTCGTTCGTGCTGGGCCTGACCGTGCTGCAGGGCCAGGTCAGCGTGGCGCTGCTGACCGGCATCATGCTGTCCAACCTGCCCGAGGGCATGGCGTCGTCGAGCGGGCTGCGGGCGGCCGGCTGGCCGCAGCGGCGGGTGCTGCTGATGTGGACCGTGGTGCTGCTCGTGTCGGCGTTCTCCGCGGCGGCCGGTTACACGGTGCTGGATCCGGCGGACGGGCGGACCGGCGCACTCACGCAGGCGTTCGCGGCCGGCGCGCTGCTGGCCATGCTCTCCGACACGCTGCTGCCCGAGGCGTACGAGGTGGAAGGCGTGCTGACCGGCTTCCTGGTCGTCGCCGGTTTCGCGGTGTCGATCGCGCTGACCGCGATCTGAGCTCATCCCGTACGCATGACGTCCGTCGCCGGGTGTCGCCGGACGATCAGGGGGTCCGGCAGTGTCGTCCGACGCCCGAGAGAAGCGTGAGTGCCATGTCCGACTACCCGCTCATCGCCGACCATGGGCTGATCGGCGACCTGCAGACCGCGGCCCTGGTCGCCACCGACGGCAGCATCGACTGGTTCTGCGCTCCACGCTTCGACTCGCCCAGCATCTTCGGAGCGCTGCTCGACCACGAGCGCGGCGGGCACTTCCGGATCCGCCCCTCCGGTGGCCCGGTCACCAGCAAGCAGTTGTACTTCCCGGACACCGCGGTGCTGGTCACCCGGTTCATGACGGCGGACGGGGTCGGCGAGGTCGTCGACTTCATGCCGGTCACCGAGGGCACCGCGACGCCATCTACCGCCAGATCATGGAACGTGGCTGGAGCCGGGAGCGGCGCGCGTTCCGGCAGCACTACACCACCGACGTGCTGGACTCGTCGCTGCTGCGGATGCCGGTCGTCGGTTTCATCACCCCGTCCGACCCGATGTGGACCTCGACCCTCAAGGCGATGGACGCCGAGCTGGTCACCGACAGCCTGGTCTGCCGGTACGACCCGTCGGCCTCACCGGACGGCCTGCGCGGGGCCGAGGGCACGTTCTCGTTGTGCTCGTTCGCCTACGTCAACGCGCTGGCCCGGGCCGGTCGGCTGGACAAGGCGCGGGTCACGTTCGAGAAGATGCTGACCTACGCCAACCACGTCGGCCTCTACTCGGAGGAGATCGGGCTGACCGGGGAGCAACTCGGCAACTTCCCGCAGGCGTTCACCCACCTGGCCCTGATCGACGCGGCGATCAGCCTCGACCGTGAACTCGACCGGCACCCCCGCTCGGTCGCGCGCCGGCACACGAGCTCCTGACCGGATCAGGAGGCGACCACCGGCGCGTCCTCGGCGCAGCGCCGCCGGCTGGGTGGTCTTCACCCGTGACGCGGCGTGAAGCTGATCTCGTACCACCCCTCTTTGCCGGGTGGCTGCTCGTCAGAGCCCTACCTGGTGGCGAGGGTGTCGATCAGCCCCACGCCGCGGCCGCCGGTACTGGTGAAGTCCGGGCGGGTCCGGACCGGCCGGGTGATCGGTGGCTCACCAGCCACAGGTGCCGCTGGCGCACCCGGTCGCGGTGCCGGCCGCGGCGACTCGCTGAGCGCTGCGGCGCCGGTGCAGCCAGCACATGCCCGGCGCGGCGGTGCCGATGGTCGGAAATGGGATCGGGCAGTCATCGCAGGTGCCGTTGGTGGTGGGCGTGCTGGTCAGCCCCGGCCCGGTCAGCTTGCTCCAGCCGGATCCACGGGCCGGCCGAGCGGGTCGGGCTCCCCGTACCGGCAGGAGATCGTCGCGACCGGACGCTGACGAACGGGACGCCTCCGGCAGATTGCGGAGCCGTTCGTATTCTGTTTTCCGATGATCGGCCAGTTTTATTTTTGTTGCGGTTATCCGAATGGGTGACCATTGCCCGATGATCTGGTCGAGGACGTAGGTTGATGCCTAGGAAATAGCCCCCCGTGGTCGGTCAGGAGTGGCGCGTAATGGGAATTCGGAAATTGTTTTCAGGTGCATTTATCATCGCGGTGTCCGGGGTCGGAATGGCGTTGACAGCGCCTTTGCCGGCTGCGGCAGCCGGCCCCGGCGACGCCCGGTGCCAGGCCAACTCGCACCGCGGCGGGCTCGACATCGGATCGGGGCTCAGGAATTCCGGAGCCCCTAATTTTGTGCCGAGCCGGTGCACCTCGATCTGGATGAAACTCACCGAGGTCCACTACATCACCTATGCGAAAGCGTGCCTGGAGACCAGTTCGGGACGCAACTATCGCTGCGGCCCGTGGGTCTATCTCGAGGACGGCGGCGCGTGGAATCGGCTTCTTCCGCACGTGTCTCCCGGGAATCAGTGGCAGCTCTACCTGAAGGCGGAAGGCCCCGGATACGTCGGGTTCGACTTCTCCGGCTGACCTTTCGCACGGCCGGCCGGCCCTTTCCGCGCCGTGCAGGGGCCGGCCGGCGCACGTGCGGGTGAATGTCGGTCTGGTTCCCGTGAATTGACCGAAAAGTACTACCGGCGTCGGGTGCGGGCGCCGCTAGCCTGCCCGTCATGACTTCAGCTCTGGTAGCGGCTGTCTCGATCGAATCCGGCGACGCGGACGCCTCCGTCGTCCAGCGGCACACGACCCGGCTGCGCGACGAACTGCTGCGGCTGGACGTCGAGGAGGTGCGGCGCCCGGCCGTGACCGCGCCGCCCGGGGCCCGGGGCGCGGACCTCGCGGTGATCGGCGCCCTCCTGATCGAGGCCGTGCCGCTGCTGCCCCGGATCAAGGAGATCCTGTACGTCGTCCGGACCTGGTCACGCCGGTCCGGCATCAGCGTGACCGTCACGATCGACGGCGACGCGATCACGGTGGAAGCCGCCTCGGCGGAACAGACCGACCGGCTGATCGACCTGTTCGTCGAACGGCACAGCCGGCCGGATGCATGACCCGGCGGGCGCTGCTGATCGCCGTCGAGAACTATCAGGACGAGGCGATCCCGGACCTCCACGCCCCGCACCGCGACGCTACCGAACTGGCCGCGGTCCTCGGCGACCAGCGGATCGGTGACTTCGACGTCCGGATCCTGAACGACCCGACGCTGACCGCGCTGCACCGCGGCATCGAGGAGTTCTTCCGGTCGGCGGAACGCGACGACCTGGTCCTGCTGCACTTCGCCGGGCACGGGTTCCTCGACGACCAGGGACGGCTGCGGTTCGCGGCGCGGGACACCGAGGAGCGGTACTTGAACTCGACGGCGCTGCTCGCCACGGACGTCGTCGAAGTCGCCGAACTCAGCCGGTGCCGGCGCAAGGTGTTCCTGGTCGACTGCTGTTACAGCGGGCGTTTCCTCGGCCTGCCGGGCCGTCGCGGCGGACGGTCGGTTCATCTCGGCGACCAGTTCCCGGTGCGCGGGCGGGGCACGGCGGTGCTGGCCGCTTCAGGGGACCTCGGATACGCGTACGAAGGCCGGGAGAATTCGATCTTCACCCGTGAAGTGGTGGCGGGGTTGCGGTCCGGGGCGGCCGACCTGGACCGGGACGGCTGGATCTCGGCCACGGAGTTGTACGACTACGTGCACGACCGGCTGCGGGCCGGCGGTGACGCGCAGACCCCGCGGTTGCTGGGCGAACGCGAGGGTGACCTGATCATCGCGCGCGCGGAACAACCGCCCGTCCCGGTTCCGGCCTCCGCGGCTGGAGTCGCGACGACCGCGCGGAGCGCGGCGGCCAAGGGCGCGCACCGGCTGCCCGGCGCGGCCCGTCCCGACGGTTTGTCGGCCGGTCAGACGTTCATTCTGGCTGTCGATATTGTCGGTGCGGCCGGGTTCCTCTGGTTCCTGGTCAGCTGGCTGGTCGATCGGCGCGAGGCCCCGCTGAGCCGGGTCCTCTGGATGGCCGCCGTGGTCCTGCTGTTCACCGGGAGCACAGCCCTGGTGCGGCGGCGGATCCGGTGGGGTGTCGTGCTGATCGTCGTGGGCCTCCTGATCGGGCCGGCCGGCGTCAGCATCTTCTCGTGAACGGGCGGAGCATGGTCGAGGAATGGGCGCGGGCGTATCAGCCTGCGCGCGCCCGCTGGGCGGTGATCGTCTGGGAGGCGGCGGGCCTGGCTTACCTGCACTGGACGACGGCACGGCTGTTCGGCCTCGGCGCGGACCTGTCCGTGGCGCTGGCCGTCGTGTTCGCCCTGGTCTGGGTGGTCGGATCGTGGCAGGTGCTCCGGATGGGCGTGTACGTCAGCGAGCACGCCGTACGGGTCCGCGGCGTCGTGCGCACCCGGACGATTCCGTGGGCGGAGATCGACGGTGTCGCCGTCGACGACGTCGTGCAGCGGGTCGGGCCCCTGCGGGTACCGGCCGGGAGAACGGTCGTACTCGCGCTGCGCGGCGGGGGACAGGTCGACACCGCGATGTGGGAGCGGGGTCTGGACTTCCACCATCGGCCGCAACTGTTCCGCGACGTCTGCCGCGAGCTGCGTGACCGCGTTCCGGCCGCGCACTCACGGACGTAGCGCCAGCTTGCCGACCGTCGACCGGGCTTCCAGCTCGGCGAGGACGTCCGGGCCTTCGGCCAGGTCGTGAACGCCGGGCTGGGCGGGGTGGAGAACTCCCGCGGCGAGCAGCGCGAACAGTTCGCCCATCACCTCGCCGAAGAGGTGCGGGGTGTGCTGGATCAAGGCGCCGAGGTTCAGGCCGATGACGTGGACCTGGTGGCGGTGGACGAGGTCCCAGTTGGTGATCGAGGCTTCGCCGCCGGCCAGGCCGTAGACGACCACCCGGCCGGTGACCCGCTTGGCCGCGGCGAGACTGTCGCTCAGCGTGGTGCCGCCGGTCGACTCCAGGACCAGGTCGGCGCCGGTTCCGCCGGTCAACCGCAGGACCTGCGCGGTGAGGTCGCCGCCGTGGGAGTCGAGGACGTGGTCGGCACCCAGTGCCCGTACGCCGAGGAGCTGCCGGCCGAACGGCTCGACGGAACGGCTCGCTACTACGCGACGGTCGTGCAGGGCCTGTCGATCCAGGCCCGCGACGGCGCCACGCGCGACGAGCTGGAGGCGGTCATCGGCTGTGCCATGCAGTCCTGGGCCTATCCGGCGAGGCCGGAGCGGTAGGCGAAGACGGCCGCCTGGACGCGGTTGTTCAGGCCGAGCTTGCCGAGCACCGCGCTCACGTGGATTTTCACGGTGCCTTCGGCGAGGTGCAGGTCGTGGGCGATCTCGGCGTTGGACTCCCCGGCCGCGAGCAGGGTCAGCACCTCGCGCTCGCGGGTGGTGAGGGACTCCACCGCCGCCCGCGCGGAGAGCCGTTCCCGCAGGGAGCGGCCGTGCAGCAGGCCGACGATGCGTTGCGCGACCGGCGGGGCCAGAACGGTTCCGCCGGTCATGGCGGCTTTCACGCTGCCGATCAGCTCGTACGGGTCGCCGGATTTCAGCAGGAAGCCGTGCACGCCGCACTCCAGCGCGCGGGCGATGTACCGGTCCTCGTCGAACGTCGTGACGATCAGGACGCGGACGGCCGGATGGCGGGCGCGGATGGTCTCGGCCGCGGTCAACCCGTCCATGCCCGGCATCCGGATGTCGAGCAGTGCCACATCCGGGCGCAGCCGGGCCACCTCGGTCAACGCGCCGCGGCCGTCGTCGGCTTCGGCGACGATCTCCAGATCAGAATCGGACGCGAGTACGGTGCGCAGCCCGGCCCGGACCAGCGGTTGGTCGTCGGCGATCAGGATCCGGATCATCCGGTACGCCCGGTGGTGTCCCGCAGCCGCGTGATCCGGCCGCCGTCGAAGCAGATGACATAGTTCCCGTACGCCAAGGGATAGTTCCCGTCGGTGTAGTAGTGACATCCCGGCCCGTCGCCCGGCCGGATCGGCGACTCCCTTCCGGGCAGCAGGGTACGGGCCGTGGCCTGCGGCATCCCGACTCGCAGCGCGTCGAACGTCCGCTGTTCCATCGCCGCGTCCCGGACCGCCCACGTGTAGAAACCGGTCGCCACCACGAGCAGCGCCGCACCGGGGATCACGATCGTGCCGGCCAGCATTCGCCGGACTCGTCGCCGCCCGGTGTCATAGCCCGCGACCTCGTCGCCGATCCCGGGCGGCACGTCCGCGACCAGCCGGAACGTGCCGTCGGCAGGTCCCGCCGCCAGCGACCCGCCGGCTTGCTCCAGCCGCGCCGAGAGTGCCGCGAGCCCGGTCCCGGTCCGGCCCGGCTCGCCCGGCGCGGTGAGCGCGTTGACGACCTCGACGCGCCGGCCGCCGAACGTGACGGCGACCTCGGCGCCGGGCGCGTGCCGCGCCGCGTTCGACAGCGCCTCGGCCACCAGCCGGGCCAGGAACACGTCGTCCGGCGGCCGGCCGGTGACCTCGACGGTCAGGCCGGCCGCGCGCGCCCGGTCCAGCACGGCCCCGGCCCCGGCGTCGGCATCACGATCACCATCAAGAAGATCGACAATCCGGCGTACGGTCTCGATCGCCGCCGCCGAGCCCGCCCGCAGCTGCGCGGCCCGTTCCCGGGTGTCCTGGTCCGGCGCGGTCACCTGGATGCCGGCCGCCTGCAGGGACAGCAGCGTCAGGTCGTGCCCGAGGGTGTCGTGCAGGTCGGCCGCGATCCGGGTGCGTTCGCGCAGGCGGGCGGCCCGGGCCTGGGCCCAGCCCTGCTCGGCGAACTCCTGCCGCAGCCGCCGGTACGCCCCGGTCAGCGTCGCGAAGACGGCCAGCACCACCACGGCCTGGTCGACCAGCCACGCCACGGTGTCCTGACCCCGCGCGACGGTGATCGCGGCGGCCACCTCGATCCCGCAGAGCAGCACGACCACCAGCCCGGTGCGCCCGCGGCGGCCGCACAGGTGACCGCCGACGATCACCAGCGCCGCGGCGACCGCGTACCACTGACCCCACCCGTGCATCCGCACAGCCTAAGCATCACGGCGAACGAGGAGCAGGCGCGCGCCGAGCCAGGTGACGGTCGTCCAGGCGAGGAGGACCAGCAGATGGCGTACGCCGTCACCGGCGGCGAAGTCCTCGGCGGCCCACGCCGGCAGGTAGACGCCGGTCCGCTCGTCGACCAGTTGCAGGCCGAGCAGCAGGACGACCATCGTGGTCAGCGTGCCCACGCCGCTGCGCAGCAGGAACGCCACCCCGGTGGCGAACGCGCAGGCCACCGCCGCGACCACGGCCAGTCGCAGGCAGCTCGCGACCGGATCGCCGGGCGCCGCGTGCGATCCCAGCGCCAGCGCGGCGCACGCCCAGCCGGCGATCGCGCAGGTCAGCCCCGCGCCGAAGCCGACGAGCGCGGCGACCGCGGTCTTGGCCAGCAGCACCTCCCCGCGCTGCGGCCGGGCCAGGAACGTGGACCGGATCACACCGGTGCCGTACTCCGAGGTGACCAGCAGCATCGCCAGGGCCACGAGGGTGAGCCGGCCCAGTTGTGCGGCCTGGATCAGTGGGTCGAGCACGGGCAGCGTCTCGGACTCCGGCACCCGGCCCAGCGAGATGTCGTAGACGAAGTCGTTGGCCAGCGTGAACGCCGTGCCCGCGGTCAGCAGCAGCGCGGCGGCCACGCAGAACCACGGGGACCGCAGCGACCAGAGTTTGCCCCACTCGGCGGCGAACGCGCGCCTCATCGGGCCGCCGCCACGTACTCGGTCTCGTCCTCGATCAGGCGCACGTACGCCTCCTCGAGGCTGGGGGAGACGGTGCGCAGCTCGCGCAGGACCGCGCCGGCCCGGTGCGCGCGGCGGCCGACCTCGGTCGCGGGCAACGACCGTACGCGCAATCGGGTTTGATCGATCTTTTCGGCGTGCTCGCCGAGCGCGGCGGCCAGCAGGGTGAACGACTCCTCGTCGGCCGCCGCCACCTCGACCGAGGCCTCCCGGGCGGCGGTGAACTCGGCCAGCGGCGCGTCGGCGAGCAGCCGGCCCCGGCCGATCACCACGACCCGGTCCGCGATCAGGGCGACCTCGCTGATCAGGTGGCTGGTGAGCAGGACCGTGCGACCCTCGCCGGCCCACGTGCGCAGCAGCTCGCGCACCCAGCGCACGCCGTCCGCGTCGAGGCCGTTGACCGGTTCGTCGAGGATCAGCGTGCCCGGGTCGCCGAGCATCGCGGCGGCGACACCGAGTCGCTGCGCCATCCCGAGCGAGTACGTCCCGGCCGGTCGGCCCGCGACCGTCCCGATGCCGACCTGGTCGATCACGGCCCGCACCCGGGCCCGCGGGAGCCCGTTGTAGCGGGCCAGCGCCAGCAGCCCGGCCCGGCCCGACCGCCGGGGATGGAACGCGCGGGCATCCAGGTGGGCGCCGACCCGGCGCAGCGGATCGCGCAGCTCGGCGTAGCGGCGGCCGTCGATCAGGGCGGTGCCGGAGGTGGGCCGGTCCAGCCCGAGCGCGAGGCGCATCGCCGTGGACTTCCCTGCGCCGTTCGGGCCGAGCAGCGCGGTGACCTGCCCGGACGGAACGGTCGCGGTGACCCGGTCGACGGCGGTCCGGTCGCCGTAGCGTTTGGTGAGTTCCCTGAGTTCGATCACGAGTCCAGCGTCGCGGGGCGTAATCGGTCACACATCTACCGATCGACGTCGTTCGGGTATGCCGATCGGCCTACCCGGCTGTGTCAGTGACCACGAATCCTTCAGGGTGACGTCATCCGGCCCCCGACTCCCGTAGCTTGGAAGGTCGCCCCGGGCAGCTCGGCGCCGTGCGCCGGGCCCATGACCGACCTGAGGTGGATAGGGAGCTTTGCCCGGTGACGGTGACCACTGATCTGCGTCTGATCGAGCTGTCCGACATCGCTGACTCGCCCGGGGCGCCGGCGGTGTTCCACTCCCGCTCCGCGCCGATGCGCCGCACCCTCGTCGACATCCTCGACGCCACCGTGCGGGAGCACCCCGGAGCGCCCGCGATCGACGCCGGGGACGTGACGCTCACCTACCGCGAGCTGGCCGCTGAGGTGGAGGCGCTGCGGGCGCTGCTGCAGGAGCACGGGGTCGGGCCCGGCGACCGGGTGGGCATCCGCATCTCGTCCGGTTCGGCCGAGCTGTACCTGGCGATTCTCGGAGTGCTGGCGGCCGGTGCGGCGTATGTGCCGGTGGACGCCGACGACCCGGACGAGCGGGCCGAGCTGGTCTTCGGCGAGGCGGGCGTGTGCGCGGTCCTCGGCGACGGGTTGAGCGTGTCATCACGGCGTGCCCCGGGAGGAAGCGCCGGGCGACCGGCCGCGACCGACGACGCGTGGATCATCTTCACGTCCGGCTCGACCGGGACGCCGAAGGGCGTGGCCGTCACGCACGGCGCGGCCGCCGCGTTCGTGGACGCCGAGGCACAGTTGTTCCTGGTCGACGAGGGCACCGAGCCGCTCGGGCCGGGTGATCGCGTGCTCGCCGGGCTGTCGGTGGCGTTCGACGCGTCCTGCGAGGAGATGTGGCTGGCCTGGCGGCACGGCGCGTGCCTGGTGCCGGCCGCGCGGTCGCTGGTGCGCAGCGGCGTCGACCTGGGGCCGTGGCTGGCCGAGCAGCGGATCACCGTCGTCTCGACCGTGCCGACGCTGGCCGCGTTGTGGCCGGTCGAGGCCCTGGAAGAGGTCCGGCTGCTGATCTTCGGCGGGGAGGCCTGCCCGCCCGAGCTGGCGGAACGTCTGGCCGTGGAGGAGCGGGAGGTCTGGAACACGTACGGGCCGACCGAGGCGACCGTCGTGGCGACCGCCGCCCGGCTGACCGGGGAAGGTCCGGTCCGCATCGGGCTGCCCCTGGCCGGCTGGGAGCTGGCCGTGGTCGGCGCCGACGGCGAGCCGGTCGCGATGGGCGAGACCGGTGAACTGGTCATCGGCGGCGTGGGCCTGGCCCGCTACCTCGACGCCGCGAAGGACGCCGAGAAGTTCGCGGCACTGCCGTCGATGGGCTGGGCGCGGGCGTACCGCAGCGGCGACATCGTGCGCGCCGAGGCCGACGGCCTGCTGTTCCTGGGTCGCGGCGACGAGCAGGTGAAACTCGGTGGCCGGCGGATCGAGCTGGGGGAGATCGACGCCGCGTTGCAGGCGCTGCCCGGGGTCGCCGGGGCCGCCGTCGCGATCAAGAAGACCGCGGCCGGCAACCAGCTGCTGGTCGGCTACCTGGTGGCGCAGAACGGCGCCGAACTGGACATCGCGGCCGCCAACCAGCAGATTCGGGAGCAGCTACCGGCCGCTCTGGTCCCGCTGCTCGCCGTCATCGACGACCTTCCGACGCGTACGTCGGGAAAGGTCGACCGGGTGGCCCTGCCCTGGCCGCTGGTCGTGGCCGGCGGGACCGCGGCCGAACTGACCGCGGCGCAGGACTGGCTGGCCGGCGGCTGGGAGGGGATCCTCGGGCTTCGCCCGGCCGACGGTGACGCCGACTTCTTCAGCAGCGGCGGCAGCAGCCTGAACGCGGCTCAGCTGGTCGCGTGGATCCGGCAGACCTACCCGCAGATGTCGGTGGCCGACATCTACCAGAACCCACGGCTGTCGCAGATGGCGGTGGCCGTCGAGGCGCTCGGCGCGCAGGAGACCACCCGCCGCGACGTCCGCCCGACGCCGCTGCGGGCCGGGCTGCTGCAGGCGCTGCTGATGCTGCCGATGCTCGCGCTGGTCGGCCTGCGCTGGATAACCGTGCTCGCCGCGCTCGGCAAGATCCTCACCCTGCTCACGCCGGCCCCGTGGGCGCCGCAGGTGTCCTGGTCGTGGATCGTGGCGAGCTGGCTGGTGCTGTTCAGCCCGGCCGGGCGGATCGCGGTGGCGGCCGGCGGCGCGCGGATGTTGCTGCGCGGGGTCGGCCCGGGGAAGTACCCGCGCGGCGGCAGTGTGCACCTGCGGTTGTGGGCGGCCGAGCGGCTGGCCGAGCTGACCGGGGCGAACGGGGTCACCGGGGCGGGCTGGATGATCACGTACGCGCGGGCGCTCGGAGCCCGGATCGGCCGCGACGTCGACCTGCACTCCGCGCCGCCCGTCACCGGCCTGCTGAAACTCGGCCGCGGGGTGGCGATCGAGCCCGAGGTCGACCTCTCCGGCTACTGGATCGACGGCGACGTCGTCCGGGTCGGGATGGTCCGGGTCGGCGCCGGTGCGCGGGTCGGCTCCCGCAGCACCCTGATGCCCGGCGCGCGCGTCGGCAAGAACGCGAAGATCGGCGCCGGTTCGACCGTCACCGGTTCCGTTCCCGCCGGTCAGCGCTGGGCCGGCTCCCCGGCCGTGCCCATCGCGGCCAAGGACGGCGAGGGCTGGCCGGCGCAGCGCCCGGAACGGCACCGGTTCGGCTCCAAGTTCTGGGTCGGCTGGTACAGCCTGACCGCGCACCTGCTCGGCCTGGTCCCGGTCGTCGCCGCGCTGCCCGCGCTCGCGCTCCTCGGTCATGTGCTCGGCGAGCACCCGACCGCGACGGCGGCCCTGCCGGCCGCGCCGGTCGCCGCGGTGAGCTACCTGATCACGTACGCGCTGGTCGTGCTCGTCGCTGTTCGCCTGCTCAGCATCGGCCTGCGGGAAGGCTTCCACCCCGTGCAGGGCCGCCGGGCCTGGCAGGTGTGGACCACCGAGCGCCTGATGGGAATGGCCCGGATCGCGCTGTTCCCGATCTACTCCAGCCTGTTCACCCCGGTCTGGCTGCGGCTGCTCGGCGCGAAGGTGGGCCGCAACGTCGAGGCGTCGACCGTGCTGGCGCTGCCGAAGATGACCACCGTCGACGACGGCGCGTTCCTGGCCGACGACACCATGGTCGGTACCTACGAGCTGAGCCACGGCTGGCTGCGGATCGCCCCGGCGCGCATCGGCAAGCAGGCGTTCCTCGGCAACTCCGGGATGGCGGCGCCCGGCCGTTCGGTCCCCAAGCGGGGCCTGGTCGGTGTGCTCTCGTCGGCGCCGCGCAAGGCGAAGAAGGGCTCGTCGTGGCTCGGCGCCCCGCCGATGCCGCTGCGCCGCACGGTCGAGACCGCGGACGCCAATCTGACGTACGCCCCGCCGGCGCGCCTGAAAGTGGCCCGCGCCCTGATCGAGCTGTGCCGGGTCGTCCCGGTGATGGCCGCCGGCACCCTGGTCATCGGCGTCCTGGTCGCGCTCGCGGCGATCTGGCAGACCGCCGGGGGCTGGGTGACCGTGCTCGCCGCCGGCCCGCTCCTGCTGGCCTCGGCGATCGCCGCCGCGCTGCTCGGGACGGCCGCGAAGTGGCTGCTGGTGGGCCGGTTCACGGTCACCGAGCACGCGCTCTGGACGTCGTTCGTCTGGCGCAACGAGCTGGCCGACACGTTCGTCGAGGCGTTCGCCGCGCCGTGGCTGTTCCGTTTCGCCAACGGCACCCCGCTGCTCACCATCTGGATGCGGACCCTCGGCGCGAAGATCGGCCGCGGCGTCTGGCTGGAAACCTACTGGCTTCCGGAGTACGACCTCGTCCGTCTCGGCGACGGTGCCTCGGTCAACCGGGGGTGCGTCGTGCAGACCCACCTGTTCCATGATCGGATCATGGCCATGGACGAGGTGACACTGGGCGCGGGCGCGACGCTCGGCCCGCACGGGATCGTGCTTCCCGGCGCGAGCATCGGTGACGGCAGCACGGTCGGGCCCGGCTCGCTGGTGACCCGCGGTGACGCCGTGCCCGGTGACAGCCGGTGGCTGGGCAACCCGATCGCGGCCTGGCCGGCCACGGCTCGCCGGCGGTCATGACCTCGGCCGCCTCACCCGGCGCCGAGCACTCCACCGATCCGTACCTCCCGGGGCACGGCAACGGTGGGTACCGCGTGCTGCACTACAACCTCGAACTCGACTACAAAGTGTCGACGAACCGGCTGGACGGCCGGGCGGTCATCACCGCCCGCGCCGTCCAGTCGTTGTCGCGTCTCACGCTCGACTTCGGCCGCTCGCGGGTCAAGGACGTCCGGGTCGACGGCCGGCCGGCGAAATTCGACCACCGCCCGGACAAACTGCGCGTCCGCCCGGAACGCACCATCGCCTACGGGTCGATTTTCAAGATCGAGATCAGGTACGGCGGTAAGCCCGCCCCGATCAGCGGGCGATGGGGTGACATCGGCTGGGACGAACTGACCGACGGAGCCCTCGTCGCCAGCCAGCCGAACGGGGCGCCGTCGTGGTTCCCGTGCAACGACCGGCCCGACGACAAGGCGACCTTCCTGGTGTCGGTGACGACCGCGGCGCCGTACACCGTGGTGGTCACCGGTGACCTGGTCAGCCGGCGACGCGAGGCCGGCACGATCACGTGGGTCTACGAGCGCACCGAGCCGACCGCGCCGTACCTGATGGGCGTGCAGGTCGGCCGCTACGAGATGGTGCAACTCGCCCACGGGCGGGTCGTCCAGCGGGCCGCCGTCCCGCCGCGCGTGCAGCCGAACTTCCGGCACGACTTCGGGCGGCACGGCGAGATCATGAACGCCCTGGAGCACCTGTTCGGGCCGTACCCCTTCCGGGAGTACGTCGTGGTCGTCACCGACGACGACCTCGACGACCCGATCGAGGCCCAGGGCATGGCCGTCTTCGGGCGCAACCACGTCGACGGGCGGCGCACCCACGAACGACTCGTCGTGCACGAACTCGCCCACCAGTGGTTCGGCAACAGCCTGACCGTTGCCAGCTGGCGGCACATCTGGCTCAACGAGGGCTTCGCGACGTACGCGGAATGGTTGTGGTCCGGTGCCTCGGGCGGGCGCTCGGCCGCCGCGCACGCCGCCCAGTGGCACGCCTGGGCCGCGACACAGCCGGCCACCATCGCCATCGCGAACCCCGGGGTGGACCGGATGTTCGACCCGCTCGTCTACAAACGCGGGGCGCTCACACTGCACGCGTTGCGGGCGCGGATGGGCGACGCGGCGTTCTTCACGTTCGTCCGCTCCTGGGTCGCCGAACACCGGCACTCGACGGTCACCACCGAGGAGTTCCGCGCGCACGCGGCCCGGTTCACGACCCGCCCGCTCGACGACCTGTTCACCGCCTGGCTCGACCAGCCGGCTCTGCCTCCGCTGCCCCGCACGTTCTAGCCGGCCGGTCCGGCTCACCGCCCCCGGCGCGGCGTGCTTCCCGCCACGAGCCGGTTCCCGCCGTCGATCTGCCGGGAACAACCACGACGGGTGCCGGCCGACCGCGGTGACGTACGCCGGGAACTCAACCCGGCCCGGGGTCGTAGACGATCGGGCCGGATTCGGCGGCCTCCTTCTTCAGCTGGGCGAGGCGGCTCGGGGTCAGCGGTCGGCTGTTCTCCTCGACGACCTCCGACAGGCTCTTGCCGCCATGATTCTGGCCGTCGTCGAGCACGTACCCGCCGGGCGTGGGCGTCTCGTCGCGGGCGTGGGCGGAACTGACGACGGCGAGCGCGCCGGTGACCACCGCGACGACGGCGGCGGCCACGGCGTATCGGGTTCTCATCAGGCGTTTCATCTCGGCCGGGACGGGCCGGAGCTGAGGGAATGTTCGCTGAAAGTGAACGGTGGAAGATCATCGACCCCTTCCTGGTTGAGCCGCGTGTACTCAACTTTCGGAGGTACCGGTGACCAGCAAGCGTCTCCCTGTGTTGTTCCTCGACGACATCGTGCTGCTCCCCGGCATGGTCGTGCCCGTCGAGCTGGACGAGAAAGCCCGCGCGACCGTCGACGCGGCCCGCACAGCGGCCGGTTCGGAGTTGCTGATCGCTCCGCGGCTGGAGGACCGTTACGCCTCGTACGGTGTCGTCGCCACCATCGAGCAGGTCGGCAAGCTGCGCGGCGGCGCGTCCGCGGCGGTGCTACGGACCGGCGTGCGCGCCCGGATCGGCAGCGGCGTGACCGGCCCCGGTGCGGCGCTGTGGGTCGAGGCCGAGCCGGTCGAGGCCGGCACGATCGGCGAGCACGTCCGTGAGCTGGCCGCCGAGTACAAGAAGCTGGTCGTGAGCGTGTTGCAGCGCCGCGAGGCGTGGCAGGTCATCGACTCGGTCAGCGCCATCGACGACCCCGGTGACCTGGCCGACACCGCCGGCTGGGCGCCGTACCTGTCCGGCGACCGCAAGCGTGAGCTGCTGGAGACCCCGGACGTCGAGGCCCGGCTGAAGCTGTTGATCGAGTGGACCGGTGACTTCCTGGCCGAGTCCGAGGTCAGCGACAAGATCGAGACCGATGTGCGCGAGTCGGTCGAGAAGCGTAACCGTGAGTATCTGCTGCGCGAGCAGCTCAAGGCCATCCGCAAGGAACTGGGCGAGGGCGAGGCCGACGGCACCGACGACTACCGGGCCAAGGTGGAGGCGGCGGAACTGCCCGACGCCGTACGGGAATCGGCTCTTCGCGAAGTTGACAAGCTGGAGCGGGCCGGTGACCAGAACCCGGAGGCGGGCTGGATCCGCTCCTGGCTCGACACCGTCCTGGACCTGCCGTGGAGCGTCCGCACCACCGACAACACCGACCTGGACGCGGCCCGCGCCGTGCTGAACGCCGACCACCACGGGCTCGACGAGGTCAAGGACCGCATCGTGGAGTACCTGGGCGTCCGGGCCCGCCGCGAGTCCCGTGGCCTGAGCGTCGTCGGCGGGCGTGGCTCCGGCGCGGTGATCCTGCTGGCCGGTCCGCCCGGAGTCGGCAAGACCTCGCTCGGCGAGTCCGTGGCGCGCACTCTGGGCCGCAAGTTCGTCCGCGTCGCGCTCGGAGGCGTGCGGGACGAGGCCGAGATCCGCGGCCACCGCCGTACCTATGTGGGAGCTCTTCCCGGGCGCATCGTCCGCGCCATCCGCGAGTCGGGTTCGATGAACCCGGTCGTCCTGCTCGACGAGGTCGACAAGATCGGCAGTGACTACCGCGGCGACCCGGCGGCGGCCCTGCTCGAGGTGCTGGACCCGGCGCAGAACCACACGTTCCGCGACCACTACCTGGACCTCGACCTGGACCTGTCCGACGTGCTGTTCATCGCGACCGCGAACACCCTCGAGACGATCCCGCAGGCGCTGTTCGACCGGATGGAGCTGATCGCGATCGACGGCTACACCGAGAACGACAAGGTCGCCATCGCCCGCGACTTCCTGGTGCCGCGGCAACTGGAGAAGGCCGCGTTGTCCGAGGGGGAGGTGACGGTCACCGAGGGCGCTCTGCGCGAGATCGCGGCGAACTACACCCGAGAGGCGGGCGTACGGTCGATGGAGCGCCTCCTCGCCAAGGCGTTCCGCAAAGCGGCGCTGGGTGACCTGCCCGCCACGGTCGACGCGCCCGACCTGAAGGACCTGATCGGCCGTCCCCGGTTCACCCCGGAGTCCGCCGAGCGCACCGCCGTCCCCGGCGTCGCCACCGGTCTGGCCGTCACCGGCATGGGCGGCGACGTGCTCTACATCGAGGCGTCGCTGCTGCCCGGCGACAAGGGCGGCCTGTCCGTCACCGGCCAGCTCGGCGACGTGATGAAGGAGTCGGCGCAGATCGCCCTCTCCTACGTCCGGGCGCACGCCGGTGAGCTCGGCATCTCACCCGAGCAGCTGGACCACCCGATCCACCTGCACGTGCCGGCGGGCGGCACCCCCAAGGACGGCCCCTCGGCCGGTGTCACGATGACCACCGCGCTGGTGTCGCTGCTGCTCGGCCGCAACGTGCGGGCCGAGGTCGGGATGACCGGCGAGGTGTCACTGACCGGCCGGGTCCTGCCGATCGGCGGCGTGAAGCAGAAACTGCTCGCCGCGCAGCGGGCCGGGCTGACCGAGGTCTACCTGCCGCAGCGCAACGAGCCGGACCTGGACGACGTGCCGGCGGACGTGCTGGACGCGTTGACGGTCCACATCGTCTCCGACGTCCGCGAGATCCTGGAGACAGCTCTGGAGCAGGTCGCCGTCGGCGCGGCTGCCTGACCCTTCCACCTCCGGCCGTGGCCCCGGTTGATCCGAGGGCCACGGCCTTTTCTGTCCCCGAGCCGATCGAGCCGTACGCCGGAGGAGGTCGTCGACAACTACCTCCGTGAGCGTCTCGTCGAGCGGGACGACGCTGCGGCGAAGCTGCTCCGATGCCAGGCGCCGAGTGTCGCCCCGATGGACGCCTGCGTCGCCGGCATCCTGGACCGGGAGAAACGCTTCGGCTTCACGATCGACTCGACCTGGGCCGGCCGGCGGACTTCGACCGGGTCAGCCGTGCAGGCCGACCTCACGAGAACCGTCTCCGAGCGACTCACGGAACACGAGGCGTTCGGCCTGGCCGACGAGAACGGTCGGAAGGTCTGCGCCGCCGCCACGCCAGGCTGAGACTCCAGGCCGTCGCATCGGAGGTGAGCCGGTCACCCGGCGGCGCGGACGCTCGTCGTCCGGGTCACCGACGTGTCGCGGCGACGGCGGGCGAACCCGCGCCCGGAGCCCGGCCGGGAGTTCGGGTCGCGGCTGGTCGCGGTCTCGGAGGAGCGGTTCACCGTGCGGCGCAGGCTCGGATGCCGGGTCTCCCAGGCCTCGCGGACCCGGGACGGCAGATGCAGGTCGCGCCACACGCGACGCAGCATGGCCGGGTTTATCAGATCCTCGACCTCGCCGCAGCCGGCCGCCTCGCACAGGACCTGTGCGTAGGCGTGCCGCAACTGGGCGGGATCCTCCAGGTCGTAGCGGCGGCGGCTGGCATGCCCGCAGGCCATGTGATGGGGGACTTCGAGCACGCCAAGGCTGTTGCCGTGCAGATCGTCGATCCGGTCAGGAACGGCTGGGGCCCGGTGCGCGGCGCTGCGATCCCGGCGCCCGTCACGGGTGGCGACGTACGACATGTCCCCAGGTTAGGACGCCGCGAGGCCGCCTTCGCCGATCTCCGGCCCACCGGTGACGAGGGTCTGCCGGAGTGCCCGATGAGACGCCAGATGTCACGGAGCCGCGGCCGGCGGCGCGCGGGTCGGGGGTCATCGCGGGGTGGACATCTGCTGGGTGCCGATGGCGGCGAGCAGGTCGAGTTTGCCGCGCGCGTCCGAGCCGGGCCGGGGGCTGTAGACGATGAGGTGCAGATTCGAGCCCTGGGTGGTGAGCGCGTCGCAGTCCAGCGCGATGTCGCCGACCTCCGGATGCTCGACGATCTTGCGAGAGCTCTGGTGCTCGGCGACGTCGCTGCGCTGCCACAACTCGCGGAAGCGGGGGATCCGATTCAGCCGGGTGATCAGCGCGGCGACCTCCGGGTCACGCGGGTAACGGCCGGTGGTGGCACGCAGGTCGCTGACCATCGATTCCTCGAACTGGGCGCGCTCCCCGGCGGTCTGCCGGACCCGGGACAACCCGTCCTCGAAGTGCGCGAGCAGGACGTTGCGGAAACCGGCGCCGTGCACCGTCGGGTCGCCGAAGGTGGCCGCGAACAGCGGATTCCAGTGCAACAGTTGCCAGGCCGCGTCGTAGACCGCGAGCGGGTGGCCGACGAGCTGATCCATGATCCGGTAGAGACTGCCGGGGATGATCCGGGGGACCCGGTCGGGGTCGGCCGCGTGCCCGGCGAGGCGCATCAGGTGGGCCTGCTCGGAGTCGGAGAGCCGCAGCGCGCGGGCCAGCGCCGAGCACACCTGCGCCGACGGCGTCGGGGCTCGTCCCTGTTCGAGGCGCACCACGTATTCCACGGAGATGCCGGCCAGCACGGCCAGCTCCTCCCGCCGCAGGCCGGGCACGCGCCGCGGGGAGAGGTGGGCGAGACCGACGGTGGCCGGGTCGAGCCGGTCCCGCCAGACCCGGAGCGCGTCGCCGAGCTGATCCATGCCCGCCATCGTGACGCATCCCTGCCGCATCATCCTGGTACCGGCTGTACCAGGATGATCTCTGCCTGCCCGACCGCCTTTTCCGCAGGCAGACTCTTCGGCATGAACGACACGATCACCCTCGCCGACGACCTGGTCCTGACCCGCATCGGTTACGGCGCGATGCAGCTCTCCGGCCCGCAAGCGTTCGGCCCGCCACGGGACCGGGCCGAGGCCGTCCGGGTTCTGCGCGCCGTCGTCGAGCTGGGCATCACCCACATCGACACCAGCGACTACTACGGGCCCTACGTGACGAACGAGATCATCCGGGAGGCGCTGCATCCATACCCGGAGGAGCTCCGGATCGTCACCAAGGTCGGCTTCCGCCGCGGGCCGGACGGCAGCTGGGATCCGTCCCCGCACAACCTGCGCGAGCAGGTGCAGGACAATCTGAAGCGCCTCGGCCTGGACGCGATCCACGGGGTGAACCTGCGGGCGGCGGGGCCGGGGTCGATCGCCGAATCCTTCGAGCAGCTCGCCGAGCTGCGGCGGGAAGGCCTCGTACACCATCTGGGGTTGTCGAACGTCAATGCCGAGCAGATCGCCGAGGCGCGCCGGATCGCACCGGTCGTCTTCGTGCAGAACATGTACAACGTGGTCCTGCGCGACGACGACGCGCTGATCGACGAGCTCGCCGCCGAGGGGATCGGCTACGTGCCGTTCTTCCCGCTGGGTGGCTTCGCGCCGGTGCAGTCCGCGGTGCTCGACGAGATCGCCGCCTCGCTCGGCGCGTCGGTGCAGCAGGTGGCGCTCGCCTGGCTGCTGCGGCGCTCGCCGAACATCCTGCTCATTCCCGGTACCTCGTCGGTCGCGCACCTGCGTGACAACGTCGCCGCCGCCGACCTGGTCCTGCCCGAGGAGGCGATTGCCCGGCTCGATTCCCTCTGAGGTCGGTCCGTGCCATCCTGGCATCGACAGTGATGACTTCATGCGGGGTGGCGTCATGCGGATCAGCCGAGCTTTGATCACCCTGGTCGTCGCCGGTGCGGCGCTCACCGTGCCGGTGGCGGCGCTGGCCGACGTGCCGCCGCCGGCACGGGTCGTCTCCCGGTACGAGACGGCCGGTGGTAACACCGTCAGCCGCGACTGCGGTTACAGCGCTACCCTGCCGTCAGCGAGCGGCCAGGCGCTGTGGACGTTCTGCGACACCGCGATCAACGATCCGGCCGGCACCACGATCGGCTTCATCGGCGGCTCGACCGCGGCGGTCGGCTCCTACACCGCGGGCCAGGTGCCGAGCACCCTGAGCGAGCTGCCGACGCCGCCCGCCGCGCCGGCCGTGCCGAGCACCCGGGCACCCGCGCCGTTCCTGCCCACCCCGATCGGGCTCGTGCTGCCCGGCACGTCCACCGCCTGCGGTGCGAGCGGCACGTCGTCGTATGCAGCGTCCTGGATCTCCGGTCTGGCCCGGGGGCCGAACCGCACCATCAGCGGCCGCAACGGCTCGTCGCTGCTGTTCCTGACCTACTCGAACGTGTGCGTCTACAACAACGCGTGGACCACCCAGAGTTACGGCGTCACGTTCTACGACCCGGCGACCAACCAGCTCGTCGGCGCGGCCACCGTCTTCCCACGGCCCGCCGCCGGCGAGCTGCCCTGGCAACGACGGCTCGGCTCGCCGACGTTCGCCGCCGACGGATATCTGTACCTCTACACGTCGCTGTGCACGTCGTCGGCGTTCGGCGCGTGCGGCGACGGGACGGTCATCCTCGCGCGGACCCCGTGGTCGGCGAGCACCGGCTGGTCCACCGCCGCCAGCTATCAGTACTGGACCGGCACCACCTGGTCCACCGACCCGGCGACGGCGGTGTCCGCGCTACCGGGCGCCCGCCCGTTCGGCGTCGACGTGCGGGTCTTCCCCGGCCGGGGTTACGTCGCGATCGAGCAGACCACGATCGCCGGCCACTACCGAGTGTGGTCGGCCGCCGCGCCGACCGGCCCGTGGACAGCCGGCGCCGAGAACGTCCTGCCCGGCTGCGCCGACACCACCACGAGCTGGTGCTACGCGTTCATCGGCCATCCGGAGTTGAGCACGTCGACGTCGCTGTACATCTCGCACTACCAGCCCGACGACAAGCACGTCCGGGTCGTCGCCGTCCCCTGGTGAAGAGGATGACAGGCAAACCTCGCTGCCGGCCGAGCCCTTCCGGGCTGCAGCGAGCAGCTGGTCACGGGCTTGCCAGGCGTCGCCGCCGGTCACGGGCCGCAGCGGAGTATGCGCGGCCAGGATCAGCCCCGTCCACCGGTCCGCGGCGGCCGGCTCGCGAAGTTGCGGTGCGGTCCAGCCGAGAGTCTGTTTGAGCAGGCGGAAAATGTGTTCGATGTCGAAGCGGCGTAGGAACGCCTGCCGGCCCCGGTCGACATCCTCGGCGGTGGCCACTGCCCAGCGTCGGTCAGCCGGTCGACGAGCTGCCGGACCTGCGAGCACGTGATCGTCGTGACGTCCGCGCCGGGTGGCAGGCGGCCCGCGTCGAGCAGCGCGGTCCAGGAGGTGCGGCCGGTCTCCAGGGCGGCGACGATCTGGCTCTCTCGAACCGCCGATCTGGCGTTCGGATCGACGTCACCGTGACGCCGATCCGAACGCGTCGTGAAGGCCGGCAGGGGGTCTGAGCGCATTGACGGATGCGGCTAGTGTGCCGAGCCGTGGATGTCGCCCGCAGCTTCCTGGTGGAAGGCGATGCTCGCCAGCCCGATGCGCTCGCCGGACTGTTCCTGCACGGTTCGCTCTGCTGGGGCGAGTTCTTCGCCGGCAGCGATGTGGACTTCGTCGGTGTCTGGGCACGGCCACCCGACCATGACGCTCCCCGTCCGAGTGGATCACCGAGCTGATCCGATCGATCGGCTTGACGATCGGGCCCGGTCGCGGCAACGTCGGCCGGGTGACTGTTTCTCGCCGTACTCTCATCGCTGTGGCAACCGCTGGCGCTGCCGTCGCGTCGGCTTCTCCGGCCCGGGCGGATGGCCGCGACGTCGTCCGGCCACGTGCGCTGAGCCCCGGCGACCGGGTGCGGTTGATCGCCCCGGCCGGGGTGCCGGACACCCGGGTGGCCCGCGGCGTCGAGATCCTGCAGAGCTTCGGCCTGGTCGTGGAGGCCGGGGAGCATCTCTCCGACAAGTACGGCTACCTGGCCGGCACCGACGAGGCCCGGCTCGCGGATCTCAACGCGGCGTTCCGCGACCCGGGCGTGCGCGGCGTCTTCGCCGTTCGCGGCGGCTACGGCACCCAGCGGATCATCGACGGCCTGGACCTGGCCGCGGTCCGCCGCGACCCGCGTGTCTTCGTCGGTTTCAGCGACCTGACCGTGCTCAGCGGCCGGTTGTGGACCGCGGCCCGGCTGGTCAGTTTTTACGGCCCGATGATGAACTGGAACGACGCGCGCCTGGGCCCGGCCGAGATCGAGTCGCTGCGCCGCGCGGTGATGACGACCGATCCGATCGTGCTGACCAGCGATCCGGCCGAGCCGAGCGCCGCCGTTTCCGTCCCCGGCGTGGCGACAGGGACGTTGCTCGGCGGCAACTTGACGATGATTCAAGCCGGCGTGGGTACGGCCGATCTCCCCGACCTGCGTGGTGCCATCCTGCTCTTCGAGGACGTGGACGAAGCGCCGTACAGCTACGACCGCATGCTCACCCACCTGGTCCGCAGCGGCGCCCTGCGCGGGATCAAGGGCGTGGCCATCGGTCAGTTCACCAACGCGCCGGTCACGAGTGGTCAGTGGACGGCGGCGCAGGCGGTGCAGGACCGGCTCGGTGGTCTGGGGGTGCCGGTTCTGGGCGGTTTGCGCGTCGGGCACGGCAACGGTCAGCTGACCGTTCCGCTGGGGACGCGCGCGACGATCGACACCGCGGCCGGAACGTTGACGGTCGCGGCCGGCGTGCGGGCCGAATCGGCCTACTGACCTCAAGTCGGAAATGGCGTTTGCGCAGGTCGCGCGCGAAAATACGCCTCAGTTGATCTCCTGGCAAGACGTCGAGACCGGCCACTGTCTGAATGCCTCGCAGTACTGACTGGTCGGCTGTGACAATCGGTCGAGTCGACGTCACTCCTTGCTGTTCTCCAGTCGTACTGTTCCTCCGACCATCCTGTGTGGCTCCCCGGTCCGGAGCATGGCGAGGACAGCGCCCGCGTGCACTTTCGACGCTGCCCCGAGAGAGTGAGCGAAAATGACTGCAGGGTCGCGCGGGCAACCGTTCGGTGTCGTGACACGGGTGCTGCTCCCGGTCGTCCTGGCGATGTCGGTGACCATGCTGTTCGCCATGGTGTGGCAGTCGGCCGGCGACGAGTCGGACTTCGCCTCGCTCGAACGCGACGGTGTCACCTACATCCAGGCGCTCGGTCCGCTGGAGATCGCGCTGACCGACGCCGAGGCGGCCACGGTCAGCGGCGGCGCGGCGACGGCCGGGGAGGTGAGCCGGGCGGTCGACGCCGTGGCCCGCGTCGACGGCCAGTTGCGGGACCGGTTGGGCACGCAGGATCGGTGGGCCGGGCTGCGTGCCAAGATCGAGGCCCTGCCGGCGAGCGGGGACGCGGCGAGCGTCATCACTGCCTACGGCACGGTCCACGACCTGCTGCTGGCGCTGATGGACAAGGTCCGCAACAACTCCGAGCTGATCCGCGACCCGGCCGCCGACCTCTACTACCTCGAGGACGGCGCCGCGCAGGAGCTGCCGGAGGGCATCGCGGCTGCCTCCCGCTACACGAACCTGCTGGTCAGTGCGGCCGGTTCGGCGGCCGCGGAGCGGGCCGAGGCACTCGTCGACATCAGCTCGGCCGGCTCGGACGTGGCGAGCAACGCGCAGGACCTCTCCGACGACGTCCGGCTCGCGGTGGAGGCCACCGGTAGCCGCGGTCTCGGCAGCGCGCTGCTGAGCAAACTCGACCGGTTCAACCGCGCCGTCGACAGCCTTCGGCCGCTGATGACGCCGGTCGTCTCGGGCAAGGGCCGGATCGACCCGGAGCAGGTGACCAAGGCGCGCGGCGAGACGCAGGCCGCGGCGGCCGACCTCTCGTCGGCGCTGCTCACCCAGATCGACCTCGGGCTGCAGGACCGGCTCTCGTCGCTGACCCGGCGACGGCTGCTGGCGGCCGGGGCGTACGCGGTGGCCCTGCTGCTCGCGTTCACGCCACTGGTGCTCGCACTGCGGACGCGGCGCCGAGAACGCCAGGTGCCGGCCCCCTTCGTCGTCGAACCCAGCGGGCGGGAGTACGCCGGTGCGCTTCGATAGGTTCCGCATCAGCCGGCTGCGCATCCGCGGCAAGCTGACCCTGCTGGTGATCATCCCACTGCTGGCGATGGCCGGGCTGGTCCTGCCGGTCGTCCGTGACCTGGTCACCGCCGCGAACAAGGCGACCGCGATCGACGAGGTCGCCACGGTCGCCGAGCGGGTCGGCAACCTGCTCGCCGACATGCAGCGCGAGCGGCTGCTCTCGGTCGGCTACCTGCTCGGCGCCGTCACCGGCGACGACCTCGAACTGCAGACGGCCGCGGTCACCGACCGGGCCCGGGACGTGCAGCGGGAGCTCGGCAGTGCGCTGCCCGACGCCGTACGGGCAAAGATCGAGGAAATTTCGACCCTCGCGACGCTGCGGGAGAAGGTGCGCGCGCGGACCGCCACGACCGACGAGGTGATCGACGAGTTCGCGCCGCTGCTCGACGACATGATCGAGTCGTTCCGGCTGGTGCAGCGGGCCGACCCGGAGACCACGGCCGGGCGGCAGCTCATCGCGCTCGACGCGCTGCTGCGCATGGACGAGTCGAACACCGAGAGCACCGCGTTGCTGGCCGGCATGGCCGCCGGGGACGTGCCGGCCCACTTCGTGCGCTATCGCGAGGAGCGGGCGGAGTACGACACGTACCTCGATCGCTTCGAAGGTTTTGCCACCGCCGGCGAGCGGCAGCTCTACGACCTGGTCGCGGCCGCCTTCCAGGACCGGCTCGGCAAGGACTTCGACACGCGGTTCGAGGCCGACCCGGTCGCGACGATGGCGGCGCTGCCGGTCGCGCGGCTGTTCCCGGCGCTCCGGTCGTTCAGCGTCCTCGGCGGCTTCGTCAAGAAGAGACTGGCCGACGAGGTCGCCACGGCGGTCACCCAACAAAGACAACGACAACTTCTCATTGCGTACGTCGTGGGTGCCCTCGTCCTTCTGGTTCTCCTCGCCGTCCTGGTGCTGGTCGCGGCCGTCGCGCGTGCTGTCGCGGTCCCGCTCACACAGCTCAGCCGGGCCGCGGAACGGGTCGCGGAAGCCGGCGAGACCGAGCTGCGGCGCATCGCCGACGACGAGAGCGAAACGGTCGAACCGGTCCGGTTCGAAGTCCTCGACCTGGACTCCGAGGACGAGATCGGCGACCTGGCCCGGGTCTTCGCCCGCGTCCAGAACACCGCCTCCCAGCTGGTCGAACGTCAGGTGCTGAGCCGGCGCAACGTCGCCGAGATGTTCGGCCACATCGGGCGGCGCACCCAGAACCTGGTCGGCGGGCAGGTCGGCCTGATCGACGAACTGGAGAACGACGAGACCAGCCCGGACCGGCTGGCCAAGCTCTACCAGCTCGACCACATCGCCAACCGGTTGCGCCGCAGCGCCGACAGCCTCGTGGTGATCTCCGGCGCGGAACGGGAGGAGAGCCACCGCCTGCCGGTGCGGCTCGTCGACGTGACGCGGCTGGCGCTGGCCGAGATCGAGGAGTACACCCGGGTCGACGTGGACGTGCCGCTCGACTTGCTGCTCGCGCCCGCCCTGGTCAGCGACATGGTGCTGATCTGCGGCGAGCTGCTGGAGAACGCGACCACGTTCTCGCCGCCGCACACCCGGGTCAGCGTCACGGCCCGGGCCGTACCCGGTGGGGCCCGGCTCGTCGTCGCCGACCACGGGATCGGGATGCCGGCGGAACGGCTCGCGGAGGAGAACGCGCGGATTGCCCGGCGGGAGCGGCTCGATCTCGTACCGACGCAGGTTCTCGGTCTGTTCGTGGTGGGCCGGCTCGCGCGTCGGCACGGGCTGGAAGTCGTGCTGTCGCCGACCGCCGGGGGTGGGGTGACCGTGGAGGTGCGCATCGGCGGCGGATCGGTGCTGACCTCGGTGCCGGAGATCGCTCCGGCGGCGCCGATGCCGTCCGCACCGCGCTCACCGGCCCCGATCTTCCCGCGGGCCTCGTCGGAGCTGACGCGGATCACTCCGGAGTGGATTCCGGCGGCGGAGATCTCCTTCGAGCCTCGGCCGGATGTGCGGGCGGCGGTGTCGCGGGCCAGTCAGGCTCTGGGTGATCAGCGCACGTGGAACGGGTTCGGCGCCCCACGGCAGGTTCCGGCTCCGGCCACAGCTCCGGCTCCGGCACCGCCCTCCGGGCTGCGGCAGCGTGTTCCCGGTGCTCAATTACCACCCGTGACCGCGCCGGCCCTGGCGACCCACGTGCCCGGGATCGCCGACGCCGAGGCGGCGAAGAGTTTCGTCGAAGCCCTGGAGTTCGGCGTCCGGTCCGCGGAGACCGCCGCCGGGCCGCCGGAGACCAGCCCGCACGGGCTCAACCGGCGAGTGCCCGGCGCCAGCCTGCCCCACGGCGAGACCACCCGGCGTCCCGCCGCGCCACCGGCGGTCGTCCACGACCCGGACGCGGCCCGCCTCCTCGTCGAACAGATCGAGTTCGGCGTCACGCAGGCGCTGCACGACACCTCACCCAGCAACCGGCAGTAGAAAGGCGGCACCATGGAGATCACGGATCTCAGCGCCGAGGTGAAGACGTTCAACTGGCTGCTCGGCTCGTTCGTCACCCGGACGGCAGGCGTCCAGGAAGCGGTCGTCGTCTCCACCGACGGCCTGCTGATGGCCCGGTCGTCGAAACGGGAGGAATCCGACCCGGAACGCCTCGCCGCGGTCGTCTCCGGCATGATCAGCCTGGCCGCGGGCGCCAGCGAGTGGTACCGGCTCGGCGCGATGAACCGGATCGTGCTCGACGTCTCCGACGGCTACCTGGTCATCACCAACATCAGCCGCGGCTCGGCGCTCGGCGTCGTCGCCGGCCGCGCCGCGAACCTCGCCACCGTCGCCTACGAGATGACGCTGTTCGGCACGCGGGCCAAGGAGTCGCTGACCCCGGGCCTGATCGCGGAACTGAAGATCGCCGTCCAGAGTTGAGCGAGCCGATCGGGAGGATCCCTCCCTACCTGCGGAAACCCCCGGGCGGCGCCGCGCCGCCCGGGCGTCCGGCGGTGCCACCCGATCGTTCCTCGTCGCCCCGCCCGTTCGTGCTCACCGCCGGGCGGGTCACCGCCGCCGACCCCGACATCGACGTCGAGACCCAGGTGACGCTGCGCCGCCAGGAACCGTGGACCGGACGTCCGCCGCTCACCTCGCTCGGGCCGGAGTTGCAGGCGATGGTCGCGCTCTGCGCCGTGCCCACGTCGGTCGCCGAACTCTCCTCGCGGCTGCGCCTGCACCTCGGCGTCACCAAGATCCTGGTTGCCGACCTGCGCGCCGCCGGGTACCTCGACGTGCACGTCACCGACCCGCTGACCGCCGACACCATCCTCCGGGTCATGCAGGGACTGCGCGCGATCTCCTGAGATTGGCCCATCCGACCGGCCGTAAAATGGCCCATCCCGTCGGACGATCGCGGACTAGCGTGATCCACATGCGCATCTTTGTCGCCGGGGCGACCGGCGCGGTCGGACGGCTGCTCGTGCCCCGGCTGCTCGCCGACGGTCACCACGTCACCGGCACCACCCGCAGTGCGGCCGGGGTGCAGGCGCTCACCGCGCAGGGGGCGACCGGCATCCAGGTCGACGTCTACGACCCGGCCGCGCTGACAGCCGCGGTGCGCCAGGCTTCCCCCGACACGGTCATCCACCAGTTGACCGCGCTCGGCGACTACAACCTCGCCGACAATTCACGGATCCGGCGGGAAGGCACGCGTCACCTTGTCGACGCGGCACGATCCGCGGGCGTACGGCGGGTGATCGCCCAGTCCATCGCCTGGGCCTACGAGCCGGGCGACGCCCCCGCGGTCGAGAAGACGTCGCTCGACCTGGAGGCGACCGGTCCCCGGGGGGAGACCGTGTCCGGTGTGCAGGCCCTGGAGACGCAGGTCGCTGAGCTGCCCGACCACGTGATCCTGCGGTACGGGCTGCTCTACGGGCCCGGCACGTGGTATCGGCGCGGTGACCGCATCGACGAACTGTTCCGCACCGGCGGGTTCACCGCGACCGACGCGGTCACGTCGTTCCTGCACGTGACGGATGCGGCCCGGGCGGCGGTCGCGGCACTGGAGTGGCCGGTCGGTGTCTACAACATCGTGGACGACGAGCCGGCCGCGGGCCGTAGCTGGGCGCCGGTGTTCGCACGGGCGGTGGGCGCGCCGGCTCCGCCTCGGGGCGCCGGGCGGGCGCCGTGGGAACGTGGTGCCGACAACACGCTGGCCCGGAACGAGCTGAACTGGAAGCCGGAACATCCCAGCTGGCGGACGGGGTTCGGCACACTCGCCGGGTGAGCCGCCGGCTGGTCCCGTCCTGCGTGCCGACTACCCCCGCTGTGCTTGCGGCTCCGGCCGGCGCTTCGGCTCGCGGCGTGGTCAGGCTGTGCGTGCCGGCCACGCCCGCTGCGCTCACGGTTGTGGCCGCCGGTCACCCTCCCGGCCGGCACTCAGGGTCGGAGACCCGGCCCGGAACCAGCCACCAGCGCCGGTCGGCCCCGCCCAAGCCGACGCTCACGATCCGGGTCGGACGGCAGGCACCGAACGTCTCGTCGCCGGCGTCCGGTGAATCACTCCGGCAGCAGCATGCGCCCCTCGGCGTCCCGCTCGACCGGGACCACCCCGGTCACCGCGCCGACCGGAACCGGCCCGTAGATGTGCGGGAACTCGTCGGCGCCCGGCTCCGGCGCCTCATACTTCAGCGGTACGCCGAGCAGCTCACTGTCGATCACCAGCACCACCAGGTCTTCGTCGCCGTCGCCGTAGACGAACTCGGCGACGGTCCGCAGCTGGTGCGGTAGCGAGCAGTGGATGAAACCCTGCTGGTCGAGCGACACGCCCCGGGTCGACATGCGATACCAACCGGTGGGCCGGGCGGCTTCCCAGGTGTCCCGTTCCGTGATGTGCAGCAGTCGCGTCATCCCGGCACCCTAGCCGACCCATGATCCCCGGAGTGGCTCACCGCGCACGTCCGCCCGGACGCGCCGCCGCTCCGCCATCCGAAGGACGCAGCAACTGTGCAGGTCCGCCGCTGCTTCGCGATCACTACCGATGCCTTGGTGGAGGGCGCCGACGGCCCGTTCACCGTTCGTGAAGCAGGATGGTCTCGGCAATCTGTCGCACTCGTTCCGCGGTGATGCCGGAATGTTCTCCCGGCGCAGGGGTAAGGAGCCCTCCTGGAGGTGGGGATGGCGAGGCGGATGTGGGGACCGGCACGGTCACTGCGAGTTGCTGCGGTGGCGCGATTCGGCTGGGGGTGCGCGCTGGTGGCCGTACCGGAAAAGGTTCTGGAATGGGGCGGACGGGGAACGCCGACCGCGACGGCGGTGGCTGTCGCGCGGGTGCTCGGGGTGCGGCAGATCGTGCAGGCCGTCGTGACCTCGGCGCGGCCGTCTCCGCAGGTGGCCGGGTTGAGTGCGATGGTGGACGCGGCGCACGCGAGCACCGGCGTGTGGTTGGCGGCGACGTCGCCGCGGTGGCGCCCGATCGCCACGGCCGATGCGGCTTTCGCCTGCGGGCTGGCCGTGGTCGGCTGGCTTGCGCGGCGACGCGCGATGTAATGCAATAGCACGACCTTTCCGGCGGCTTGATCGGCTTCCGTGCATTGGTGGGCAGCGGTCACGTCGTCCAGCCCGAGAACGCGGTCGAGCCGGGGTTTCACGGTCCCGGACCCGACCGCGTCGACAATCCGCTGGACAACGTCGGCGCGGCCTTTCATGGTGTTGCTGTGAAATGCCGGCGTCAGCGGATCACTCAGCGGCTGGGCGATTCTGCAATTCGAGCCGAACGCCATGATTCTGTCCGGCACGCGGCCCACCCGCCTGGACAAACACCGCCGCAGTTTTATCGCCGCTTTCACGGCGATCGTGAAGACCACGTCCGGCCGCTACCGGAACGGTTGACCTTTCAGAGCTTCAGGCCGAACAGGGCGCAGGCATTGCCGTACGCGAAATCGGCCCTCTGCTTTTCGGTGGGAAAATGGTCGAGAAATGCGGTGACGTCCGCGTGGCTCGGGCGCTGGAAAGGGTAGTCGGTCGAGAAGATCAGCCGGTCCGGAGTGGTCACGGAAAGCGTATGTTGCAACAGCGCCGGGTTGAGCATCCCGGACGTGGTGATGTGAAAGTTGCTGCGGATGTAGTCGGAGACCCGCCGTGGCAGGCCGGCCACCCGGGACAGGCTGTCGGCGCGGTCGAGCCAGAACAGCAGCATCTCGCCCCAGTGACCGAGAATGATCTGCAGCCGCGGGTGCCGGTCGAAGGTGCCGCGCAGGATCAGGCGCAGCGCGGCGGTCGCGGCGTCGAGGTGCCAGCCCCAGCCGAACGTGGCCAGCGCCAGGTCGGTGACCGGGCTGATGCCGCGGTACGACGCGTCGCGCAGCGCGGGCGACGGCAGTTGCGGGTGCAGGAACACCGGCTGCCCGAGGCGCGCGGCGGCGGCGAAGAAGTCCTCGTAGACCGGGTCGTCGAGAAACCGCCCGCCACTGCGCCCGTAGACCATCGCGCCGACATGTCCCAGGTCAGCGGCCCGTTCGAGCTCGGCCGCGACCGCTTCCGGCGCGGACATCGGCAGCGTCGACAACGCACGGAACCGGGTGGGATGCGCGTCGATCGCTGACGCGGCCAGGTCGTTGGCGGCGCGGCTCAGCCGTACGGCGACATCGGGGTTGAGGGGTTGGGTCCCCGGCGGGGTCAGCGCGAGCACCGACAGGTCGATGCCCTGCGCGTCCATCGCCGCGATCCGACCGGCCCCCAGGTCCTGAAGCCGCTGCTGGTGGTCACCCAGGTCGTTGAAGGCGAGGCTTTCGTCCAGAGTGTCGAGGGCGGACGTCAGCTCGGGCATGATCCAGTGCTCTTCGATGGCGATGAGAGTCATGATCCAAGCATTGGCCGGGCGCGCCTTCCGCCGGCCCCGGACGTACCATCGCCCTCATGGAGGGTCCCGAAGTAGCCGATTCCATCAAACTGGAACACGATGACGTACGAATCCTTCGTGCGCTTTTGATCGATCCACGGGCCGGCTTCGCGGCGGTCGGCAGCGTGCTCGGGCTCTCCGAACTGACCGTCGCCCGCCGGTACCGGCGGATGTGCAAAACCGGGGCGATCCGGGTCGTCGGCGTCATCGACCCCGGCGCGCTCGGGCAGAGCCAGTGGCTGGTCCGGCTGCGCTGCCGGCCGGGCAGCGTCACCGCGATCGCCGACGCACTCGCGCAGCGACCAGATGTGAGCTGGGTGGCGCTGACCGGTTCGGAGGTGCTGTGCGCGGTGCGGTCGCGAACCCGGGAGCAGCGCGATGACCTGCTCGGACGTCGGCTTCCCCGGGCTGCTGCGGTCCTCGACATCCAGACGTCGGTGCAGTTGCGGCAGTTCGTGGCCGGACGGGGGCACTACTGGGCGGCGCTCGCCGGGGTGCTGACGCCCGCGGAGGAGTCGGCGCTGGGGCCCCGCCCGTTCGCCGAACGGCCGGTGGCCCGCGGGCAGGCGATGTCCCTGACCGATGCGGACGACAAGCTGATCGCGACGTTGGCCGTTGACGGGCGAGCCAGTCTGGTCGATCTCGCGGCGGCTTCCGGGCTCACACCGGGGCGGGTGTCGCGGCGGATGCAGTCGCTGCTGGCGGCCGGAGTGCTGTACTTCGATGTGGAAGTGGCCCCGGGCGCGCTGGGCTATCGGACGCGGGCCAACTTGTCGATGCGGGTGCACCCGGCGCAGCTCAAAACGGCCGGGCGGGCATTGGCGGAAATGCCGGAAGTGGCGTTCGCGGCGGCGGTGTCGGGGCCGCACAACCTGCACGCCGTTGTGCACTGCCGTGACCTGGACGAACTGTTCGAGTTCACGACCGAGCGGGTGGGAACATTGCCGGGGCTGGAGGCGCTGGAGGTCAGCCCGATCTCCCGCCAGGTGAAGCAGGTCGGCACCCGCATCGACGGGGGCCGGCTCATCTGACCCCGGTCAGGCCGGCATCGGCGGGGACAGCGGCCACGATCTGACCGCTGTCCCCGGCACGCTGCACCTATGACTCGTGACCGCTCGGGATCCAGAATCGACCACCTCAACGTCGCTGTGCCCGACCTTGCCGCCGCCGTAGCCTTCTACGAACCTGTGCTGGCCGCCATCGGGATCACGAAAATGCTGGAGATCCCACCGAACGCGACGCCCCACCAGCCGACCGCTATGACCGGGTTCGGTCTGGCGGACGTCAAACCGTACTTCTGGCTCATCGACGGGGGCACCGTCGGCACCAACATGCACCTGGCTTTCACCGTCGACACCCGCGACGAAGTAGCAGTCTTTTACCGTGCGGCGCTGGCGGCCGGCGGGGTCGCACTGCTGGAACCGGCGATTCATCCGGAGTATCACGGCGATTACTACGGCGCTTTCGTGCAGGACCCGCACGGCATCAACCTTGAAGCAGTGTGTCACCGCGCCGGAGCATGACCCTTCGCGGGCGATAAGTCAGCACCCGGCGGGCCACTGAGCCGAGCCGTGCCGCACATCCGCAGCTGCAGTAGGGCGAACCAGCGAGGGGATTGGCTTTTGGATGGGCTGGGTACAGAGCCGCCGGCGGGAAACACCGCAGACGAAACGGAGTAAGTCATGCTGGTCATGGGGCTCATCCTCTTGCTGCTGGGCATCCTGCTGAAGGTGTCGATCCTCTACACGATCGGCATTCTTCTCCTGGTGGTCGGCGCCGTGCTCTGGATTCTCGGAGCCGTCGGCCGACCGGTCGGTGGTCGAAAAGTCTGGTTCTAGTCTTACCTGCCAGTAACGCGGGAAAGGGCGTCCCACATCGAAGTGGGCGCCCATTCGCGTACCGCAGACCCGAACCGGCAAATACCGGGCTCGGCGGATAAACGACGCTCCTATTTCGCCGGACCGCGCCCGGCTGCTGGACAGCCTCAGATCGCGCGGCCGCGGTGACCATTCGTGTCGTTCATCCCGCACATGCTCTCTGTCGCTGTCCGTGCCCCGGCCGGCCTTTACGTCGAGCCGTCGTTCAGCGCTGCCGGTGATTGCTTAGCTTGTCGTTTAGTGCCTGTCTCGCTACTCCAAGATCGATTTAGAGCCGGTTCTACGCTCGCGAGATGAGCGGTGCGAAGCGCGGCGCCCGCGGCTGGTTGTCGCTGGTCCCGCAGCCGACCGGGGTCGCTGGGAACTCGGTGCAGAAGCCGTTGCGGCGGTGCCCGGTCTGCGGTAGCCGGTTGCCGACAGCGGCTCGGATGTCGATGGTGTTCTGCTCGCCGGCGTGCCGAGCTCGGCACTGGCGTACGGTCCGGCGGAGCCGAGCCCGGATCGCCGCGGCGAGGCAGAATCATCGGACTACGTGTCCACAGTGCGGGGCCGAGTGGGTTGCTGGTTTGGATCGGCCGTTGTCGGCGGTGTTCTGCTCGCCGCGGTGCCGTACGAGGGCGTGGCGGAGCAGGTCACTCACATCTGGTCGTTCGGACGAGTGACCGCTTGCGGGGGACTGCGACCTTGCTGACCTGCGGCTCAGCCTGACTGGTATCGACCGTAGTTGCTGACGGCGGGTTCTTCGCCGCGCTGCGGGCGGCTTCTTGGGCGGTGACCTGATGCCAGCCATGATCGGGAACGTGACGCAGGCCCGGTACGACGAGATCGTGACCGAGTGCCGCACGTTGATGCAGGAGCACACCCGGATCCAGTTCCGGATGGGTAAGTGGGTGTTGGATCTCTTTACCGACCGGCGGGACCCGTGAAGCCAATCTGACCTGCGGCGATTCATAAGTTACATGTCCACGACGGAGGGGTGGGGCAGCCGCTGTAGTCCGTCCGGGTGGTCCTCGGGACGAGCGGTCAGCAGATGGGAAGGATGGGCCGCACCTGGCGCTGATCGGTTACGCTGCGTGATGTTAGGCGGATTCGCCGACATCCGGATCTGCCGATGAGAGAGCGTTCGGTAGATCGAGCGCCCTGGATTTGTGTGATGTTCGAAGCCCGCACCGCATATTCAGATGCTGTCATTGGGCCTGAATGTCACACTGCCGTGGTGGAAACCTTTCGGTGTGCTGAGTGCGGGAACGCGCTGAGCGTTCCGGTCCGGTTGGTGGAACTGCCAGCGCAACCGCACTCGTCGCTTCTTGACTGCCACCATGTCAATCCACCACTTCTCAGCCCCGGCACCTACGCGATCGACGAGACGGCGTATGGGTGCGATCAGGTGGTCGACACTTTCGTGCTATCGCCCGGCGATGTTCGTGGCACCCGCATCGTCCACGACCTTGTTCTCGTTGGTTGCTGGTCCCTCGCCGGCGGAAACCTGTGTGTAGCCTGCGAGAGTTGCGGCGTCTTGGTCGCTTCTCGGACGGACGATTGCCAGGTGGCTCAGGAAACGCGCTTCTACCCCTCCGTAGTCGTCCGGGAAGTCAACGACGATGATGTCGATTACACCGCAGACCCGTTCGCACTGATCGCTGACTGGGACAACGCCCCGCCCGACACCAGACGGCACGGCTGGCTACCGAAACAAACGCGTCCACGACCCGAACTCACCGCGACCCGCTGGGGCGGCCGAGGCGTAAGGGAAGATCTCTATCGAGACGATCCACCAGCTTGACGGGAGCACTGTCGTGCCGAGTTGAGTGTATCCGATCGCGCTCATTCCCAGCAGGCTTTACTGACCGTATCAGCTGCTTCGATCAATGCGGTAGAGGTTGCTCTGCTCGGTCGAATCTCGGCCGGTTAATGGGTTAAGATTGAACTCCCTTTCGGTTTGCGGAAGCGCTATTTCGACCAACTTGCCCTCATGGATCATCCAGAGGCCGAAGCAATCGTCTCCCTCGTCATGGATGAGAACCTGCACTGTCTCCGGGCGTGGCCAGGGTAGAGACTCAAGGTGACCTAGCAGGTCGGCCCAATGGTGCCGATGAGTGAACTCAATAGCCCAGCCGCGGCCGAAGGAACCCGGCCACTGGCTTTGAATGGGTACAAAAATGCTGTTCCATGGACGTGTGCCGTCGTTCTCCCGAGTCAACGGTGCCATGACTTCGTGGGCGTCGTCAGCTAGAACAACGACCTCTGCGAACCTACTCACCAGTTAATTTGATCTTGCGAACACTGGTAGGGCAAGTAGCTTTCTGGACCAATGCTCATCTGCCGGGATCCGGGCGCTTGCCACCTCTTCCGATTAACCCTGCGTAAGTAGCTGAGCGACATTACGTAGCTGGCGCTGGGTCGGTGAGGCGTGCCTCCAGGTCGGCGATGCGCCGGTCCTGGAAGCGGACGTTAGAACGAGCCGCCTTGAGCCGCTCGTCGAGAACCCGGTTGTCGGCCGTCATCTGGCGGACCCGCTGCCTGAGCGTGGTGTTCTCGGTGGTGATCCGCTGGATGCTCTCTTCAGCCCACTCGGCCTCCAAGCTGCGGATCTGGCCAAGAAGCTCACCGATCCGAGTCCGCTGGGCGAGGATCTCGGCGTGGGCGGTCTTGAGGGCGTCCTCGGCATTGAGCTCGCGTTCGCGCCAGGTTGCCTCGTGTTCGGCGTCCTGACCGTCGAGGATCTGGTTCTGTCGTTCGCCGGTGTCAGCCATAGCGGCAGAGACTGCGGCCCTGGCCTGCGGGTTGGTGTAGAGGAAGGTCCGGGAGACGTTCGCCCGGCAGGCGACGGCGGCGACGCTGATCGGCGCCCTCTCGTGGCGAAGCCGGGCGACGGCGTCGTGGACACGTCCGACGGCGGCCTCGGCGCTGCGGCTCCGGGCTGCCAAGGCTGCGGCCGTTCGGGGGTCGGGAACGGTGACGTTGTTCATGCGCAGGCTTCCTCTTGGTTGTTGGCGCTGTTCTCGTCGTGCGTGGTCGTCTCCTCGGCGGCCACCGTGTCGGCGAGGTCTGCGGCTCGGAAAGCGGTGGACCACATGCGGTGGAAGTAGTCCTGCGGCCTGCGTAGATCGAGTGCGAGAGCGTCTTGTAGCAGGCCGAGGCCGGCCAGGGCCTTCTCCAGACCGTCGATGGCGCGGGCGGTGGGCTCGAAGACCTGGTGCAGGTAGTCAGCGGTGGCGTCGTCCGGGGCGCGTTCCGCGATCGACATCCACTGCTCGCGTTTGCGGCGCCAGTAGAGCAGGTCGGCACCGGAGAGCACGAACTTGTCGCAGGTGTGGCAGTTCAGGTTCCAGGGACAGGATCCGCCGTTGACGACCGGCTGGAAGGTGCAGAGGCCGCCTTCGGCCGGCGTGCTGTGGCGGGTGAGGTCCAGTGCGAGGGCCTCGGCCTGGTGCCGGTCGAGCGGGGTGGTGCCGGCGGACAACACCTCGCCGGGACGGGCGCTCCCGGGGCCGGAGACCCAGACGTGCTGCAGCACGTCCTCGATCTCCGAGACGGCGACCTTCGCGTAGTGCTCGGTCATCCGATTCGAGACGTGCCCGAGGAACCGCTTGATGTGATGCAAACCGGCGCCGTTGGCCAGCAGCTTGGTCGCCAGAGTGTGCCGGGCTTGATGGGTGACACAGGAGCCCAGGTTGAGTTCGGACACCCAGTCGTGGAACGCGGATCCGTACCAGCCGTAGCTGACCGAACGCGCGAAGCCGGGGTTGTGTTTCGGGGCGGGGAACAGGGCCATCCGTGCCCGCTCCGCCGGAGTAGCGGGATGACCGAATCGGCCCTCGAAACGCGCCAAGGTCAAGCGCTGGCGTTCGCGGATGCGCTGGTAGGTGTACTCGGGGATGCGGATGGCCTGGTCGTAGCTGCCGACCTTGGTCTGGTCGTGCCAGAGCATGGGCAGGTTGCTGTAGCGGCCGACGCAGTCCAGCCTCAGCTTGATCACCTCGCTGGCCCGGCGGCCGGTCACGATGATGATCTCCCAGATGTCACGCACGCCCCGGTCACCGGGATCGTGCACGTCGGCGAGACGTCGGAGGTTCTCCTCGGCGGCCAGGGCCTGTGCGACGTCGTCAGTGAAGGGACTGCGGGTCCGGTGGGTGCCGGTACCCATCGATGGGAAGGCGACCACGAAGTCACGGGTAAGGCCGGCGCGGTCGGCAGCTCCGGTTTCCAGCGCCCACCGCATCATCTTGCGGGCGTGGCTGAAGATGAAGTGCAGCGTGGTCGCGGTGACGGTACTGGGTTTTCCCGTCCTCAACCGCACGACCAGCGACGGCAGGTGGTTGCGGGCCCGGTGGCGCTGATCGGCTAGAAATCGGTGAACATGCTCGGCCTGCAGGAGCGCCGGGGCATGCCCGCCTTGCTCGCAAGCGGCTTCCAGAAAGGCGCTCAGCTCGAGGCAGGCGCGCCGCGTGTCGTCGTAAGACGCCCTGGTGCGCGCGCTGCCCGGCGTGCGCAACTGGTGGGTGAGGTAGTCCCATAGCAGGTCGCGCAGCCATCGCTGCGTCACGCCGGTCAGGTCGTAGTGGCTGGAGAAGCCGCGAATACTCGTGCCGAAGTGATCGAGTTCGACATAGCCGGCCTCCCGGGTCTCCGCCGGCGTCACGTAGACCACCCGCAGGGACTGCAACATCGCCTTGGCCAACCCCTGCGAACGGCGAGGCAGGCCGCCCAGGTCGAGGTCGGTCAGCGTGCCGAGTATCCGGCAGGAGTCCACCAAGCTCTGCACTGCGATCGGTGTCCACCGGGACCGGACGTTGCTCTGCAGGCGGGCGAACAGCACCCACTGGAACTCCGCCCGCAGCAGCGGGCGCAGGCCGAGCAGGTTGATCTCACCGATCCGTAGGACCGGCTCCACCCGGGCGCACCAGGCGTGGAATGCCCGCCGATCGGCGTAGCGGACGGTGACGGACGACGGGTCGCGTTCGTAGGCATGGACCCAGTACCTCGACGGATCGAGCTCAGCCCCGCCCGGCCGGCCCTCACGCGTGTAGCGCTGGTCGTGATTGGGACACAGGCCAAGCGGCGAAAGCGCCCCGTCGCGGCAGGAGGCCGCCTGGCAGACGCCGAACCCGTTGTAAGGACGCTCCTCGCTCATCCAGGCGTCGAGATCGAACTCGACACCCCGAGCGCGTGCGTGCGCGCTCGCGTGGCGCCACCGGTTGTCATGCCGGGGACAGAACCGGTGCTTGTGACCCAGCGCCATGCGCTCGCAGGCGGTGACTCGGCAGGGACCGGGACGGGCAGCCGTGGTCAGCTTCAGCGGCACTGCAATGCGGAAGAACTCGGCGCGGTCCGCTTCGTCGCCTCCCTGCTCGTTCCACTGCTGGCGGTGGGTGTCACAGAGGTCGCTGGTGCCGTGCGCGGACCGCTCGCATTGCGGGACCCGGCACCCCCAGCCGAACACCGGGTGCTCGGGCGGCACCTCGATGATGTCGGCTCGCAGCAGCGGATCGAAGCCGGGGCCGTTGATCAGAGCGGTCAGGATCTCTAACCGGTCGCGCGAGTCACGCTGATCCGTCGTCCAGGGAAGCAGCCGCAGGGCTTCGCTTCCGCGTGTCACGCCTGCTCACCCCAGACCTTGCGCAGCGCGGCGTCGAAGGCCGGGTCATGGATGTCGACGTGGCCGTAGATCTCATCAGGTGTGCTGGTGGAGGCCCAACCGCCCGCGTCCCGGGTGATCAGCAGGTTACCGCCGGAGGCGTCCAGGACCGCGGAGGCGAACTCGTGCCGGAACGCAAGCGGGTTCACCCTGCCCAGCCCGGTGCGGGCCGCGGCCCGCATCAGCATCCGGCGGGCGCCGACCGTCGCCCACGGCTGGCCCCATTGCCGGCCGCGGAGCTGAACCAGAAGCATGCCGTGCCGCACGTGCTTGGGGTATTCGCTGGTGATGTAGTCGAAGTAGGTGTGGATCATGTTCGGGCTGACCCGTTTGATCAGCCCGCCGGTGACCACTCCGTTCTTCACCGTCCAGGGGTACTTGGTCTTCGCCCGCGCCCGGTTCGGATTCGTCTCGCGATGGCAGATGTGCACGTGCGGGGCCCGGCAGTCGCCGCACGACGCCCTCTCCCGCAAGTGCAGGTCCACGAGATGCAGGCCGCACATCTCGCCGATGCGAAAGCCGCCGTCGATCAGCCACCTCAGCAACATGCGGTCCCGGGCGGCGTGAACCTCCGCAAGCAGCCGTTCCTTCGCGCCCTCTGGAAGCATCTTCGGATGGCGACGCCGCACTCGGGTCGGGGCGAGCGGGTTCGCCGGCAGAGCGCCGGTGACGTGCCCGAGCAAGGCGCGGTCACGATCGGCGCGGGTTGGAAGCCGCGAGATGTTCAAGGCCGAGCCCAACTCCGCGTTGATGCCCAGCGATGCCAGCAGCAGGTAGAAGCCTTTCAGGCAAGCCGCTGCCGTGGACAACGCCGCTTTCCCGTACGGGCGTTTACCCAGGCGCCATGGTTGGCCGAGCGGCAGCCGGACTTCCGCTCCGACCAGGCCCATGTACCGTTCCAGATCCCGCAACGCCACGGCGCCGAAGCCGAGGCACTCACGCTCCAACCAGCGCAGATGATCCACCAGCAGATACGCATAGGTCCGCTGCGTACCGGAGCCCTCATGCTCGCGCAGGAACCGGTCCGCTTCCTTATGAACGGTGCCCTCGGGCCACACGATCGTCCACGACCGCCGTCCATCCTTCCGATCGATCTGCTGAACCCTCAGGTCCCCGATGACCAGCTGCCGTACCACTCGTCCTCCGTACCGACCTTCAGGACATGAACGACGTCCTTGACTCGGTCGGTAAACGAGCCCGTGACGTCCACGTCACAGGCCCAGACGAACATCACGGGCAGCACTATCTGCGGTCGGTAAAGAGATCGAGCCGATGCGCCCGTATGGCGGTGCGCATCCGGCGCTGAGCGAGGAGCTGGTGGCCGTCTCGCAGGCGCTGGCCATGTTCGCCGAGGACATCGGAGCCGCCGCGACCACGGTGAAGAAGTGGCGGTGGGTGGCCTCGCGCTGACCCCGGGAGCACCGGCGACCGGATGCCTCGTTCACCGTGCACACGATCCTGGCGGAGATCCCGGACGCTGAGCAGCGGTTCGCGGCGATCGCTCAACCGCCGGTGATCGCTCGCACAGGCGAGCGGCGGTGGAGCCCGGACGACGCCAGGCGCCGGGTTGGCAACCGGGTCGCGCGGCCGGAGTCGGTGGAGGAGAAGATCGTGGCGGTCCATGACCTGGTCCGCGATGAGAAGGTCGCCTCGCGGGTCGCCGCCGACCTGCTGCGCCGGCCGGACGTGGCGTTCACCGAAACCACGGTGCAGGAGAAGGTGGTGGTGGCGCAGGAGCTGGTCCGTGACGAGGAAGTCGCCTCGCAGGTCGCCACGAATTTGCTGCGCCGGCCGGAGGTCGCCGCGCGGGCGATGACCGACAGCACGGCCCGGCACCAGGTCAACCGCGCCCAGTTCGACCAGTCCCGGCAAGGAGCGGAGATGGTCCGGCAGCGCACTCCCGCGCTTCGGCACATCGAGCACACCAGCGAGTTCCTCGACCTGGTTGGGGCGTGCGCGCAGTTCGTCGCGTCCGCTGAACGGATCGTGCCGGGCCTGCGCGGGCAGAACTACACCGACGATGAGAAGGCGACGGTGCAGCGCAACGTGGCCCGGGTCCGGGCGGCCGCGGACTGGATCGAGGGCGCGGTGGCCACCGGCCAGGTCACTCCGGAGGAGGGCCTGGCCCGCCTCCTGGCCGGGGAGTAGGCCGCCGGTCATGGGACGGGTGCCCGCGAATGTCGCCGGTGATCTGGTCCGGGTCGCGTTGATGGAAGCCCGCCCGGCCGGGCTGACCACCCGGCAGCTGGTGATTGCGACCGAGATGAGCGCTTACCAGGTCCAGTCCGGGCTCCGGTTCGTGCGTGAGGTCCTCGCGGCGGAGAAGCTCACCCCGCTGACCTGGACCCGCAAGGACGGCTACCAGCTGTCGACCGAGCCGGCCGACTGGATCGCCTACGAGCGAGCCTGCGTGCGCACCGAGCTGACCCGCATCGCTCGGCTGCTGAGCAGCACGGTCATCCCGCACGCTCAACGGCTTCCCGACGACGAGTGGGTGCAGCTGGTGCTCGGGCAGCTCACCGGCGTCAAGTCCGCGCTCGGTCTGCTCGTCCGCGGCGCATGACGACCATCGAGGGCGAGGACTGGACCACCTACGAACGCAGCTGCGTGCGCGAGGAGATGCTGCGGATCACCCGGCTGCTGGACACCGTGCTCATCCTGCACCTCAAGGGCCATCCCGACGACGAGTGGGCCCAGCTAGTGCTGGGCCAGCTCACCAGCGTCAAGACCGCACTCGAGCTGCTGGCACGTGGCGAATGAACGCCACGATCACAGTTCTGCCCCGACGGCGGCGCTACCCGTCGGACACCACCGAAGCCGAATGGGAACTCCTGGAGGCGCTGCTGCCGCCGCCGGCCAGCACCACACCGACGGGTGGACATCCGGAGGCGCACCCGCGCCGGGAGATCGTGGACGCGATCCGCTATCTGGTCGACAACGGCTGCAAGTGGCGAGCCCTGCCCTCGGACTTCCTACCGTGGAAGACCGTCTACGGGTTCTTCGCCCGCTGGGCCAAGAACGGCGGCCTCGACTACCTCCGCGACCAGCTGCGCCGCCGGATCCGCGTCGATGCCGGCCGGTGCCCCCGCCTGGTCACCGCCATCATGGACTCCCAAAGCGTGAAAGCCGCCGAGACCGTCAGCCGAGACACCCGCGGATTCGACGGCGCGAAGCTGATCAATGGCCGAAAGCGGCACCTGATCGTCGACACGAAAGGCCTGTTGATGACGGTGAAGGTGACCCCGGCGGACGTCACCGACCGCGATGCCGCCCGCGAAATGCTGCCTGAGCTGCGCAAAAGCAATCCAGAGCTGACCCTGATGTGGGCCGACAACGCCTACACCGGCCTGACCGACTGGGCCCGCAACGACCTCGACCTCACCTTCAAAGTCGTGAAGAAACCGCCGAACCAGGTCGGATTCAAGGTGCTGCCCCGCCGATGGATCGTCGAGCGCTCACTGTCCTGGCTGATGCGCGCCCGCCGCAACGCCCGCGACTACGAACGCCTCCCGGCGCATTCCGAAGCCCACATCACCTGGGCAAACATCACATTGAGCCTTTTTCATCCTGGGTAGCGGTTGGCTTCGACGTGGTGCAGAGCAAGGATGGCCTGCACGATCGCGGTCGCTCGGCGTGGGCAGCAACGCAGTTTGATCAGGATCTTCCAGGTCTTGAGCGTGGCGATCGCGCGTTCACCGCGTGCGCGGATCTTGGCGTGAGCTCGGTTGACCGCCTTTTGCCGGCGTGACAGCTTCGGCCGGAAGCGGCGCCGCTTGAACGGGGTGCGCACGCTGCCGCGGGCGCCTTGATAGCCCTTGTCAGCGAAGGTCGTGACGTCTGCCCTGGTCAGTGTGTCGATGATGCCGTGGGTACGGGCGGCCGTCAGGTCGTGGGTGGCGCCGGGCAGTGCGGCCGAGGCCCACACCAGGCGTCCGACGGCGTCGGCGATGACCTGCACGTTCACGCCGTGACGCTTGTGCTTGCCGGAGTAGTACGGCTTCTGGTCGGCGACCCGGTCGATCGGGATCAGGGTGCCGTCCAGGATCGCGTAGGCCAGGTGCCGGATGCGCCGCATGGCGGCGTTCAGGTCCTCGGCCACTGCGCTGAGTAGGGCGATCGCCTCCTGGACGTAACGCCAGGCGGTCGCGATACCAATCTTGAAGCCGGCGGCGAGGCGTGTGTAGGTGTCGCCGTTGCGCAGGTGGGCAAGGGCGAGCAGAGCCTGGCGGCCGGGGTTCAACCGCCGCCATCGGGATTTGCGTTGCTGGCGTTGGCTGCGGATGCGGTCTGCGAGGTGGTTCAGGGTCCGGCTGGACAACGAGATCGTGGACGGGTAAGACAGCATGGCGAGGCTCCCGGTCGGGGCATCGGGTTTTGGTCGATTTGCTGTCCTACCTGGAGCCTCGCCCTCATCGATCACCGACCCCCGGCGACGGGCCCTGACCTGCAAGATCAGGTTGAAAAAGGCTCACTGATGACCCGCCGGATCACCCGGGCGGATGGTCGGCGGGCCGCCCTACCCAAGCTCATCGCCGCCTGATCAGCTGGGGCATCCTAAGACCGTGGATCGCGGCATGAGAGCGCGCGTGGGTGCCGATGCCAGGGCTTCAGCCGATCAGCTCGCGAACTGTCGCGGCATCGGCGGCGGTGACACGGTCGTCGGCCCTCCCCTATCCACTACGTATGTGGGGTAGTCGACGAAGTGGCGCCGGCGACCCAAGTAGTGGGGGTAGTGATCGAAGTGCCACCGACACTGTTCGATGAAATCTTCGTGATCATCCAGTTGAAGCCCACCGCACAGGGAAGCGAAATCGTCCAGGCCGTGGAGCATCTCGGCGCATTCAGCCGCCGTCGCGCCGTTAGGACCCCATAGAACACCAACTGGAAGTTCGTGCAGGGCGTATAGGAGCCACTCGCGCGCTTCGCAATACGCGCGCCGTTCGTCGACGAGCTTGCGACCTTCGCCGTCCGATGCTGCCCCCATAAGTGCAGAATAGGACACTCATGTGTTCGTCAACGTCGAGCGCACGCTCTTCGGCTGATTCGCGCATCGGGCTTGGAGGGGATCTCCGCGATGCCGCGTTCGGATCGGCGCCACTGTGACGGTGATACGAACGGCGGGGAGTGACCTCCGCAGTCCAATATTGGCGCTAGCTGCGGAAACAGGTAGCGAGACAGACACTTAACTTGTCGTTTAACCGGTTCGGCGGGGCTTGGTGCCCTTCTTGTGGTGGGCCGGTCATTGGTGTGCCTGGCCGGTGACCAGGATGAGGCCCACGTCGTGACGGGCGGCAGACTGCCGGTTGCGGGAGCCTGGCGGGCGTCCGGGGCTGGGGTGGCTGGGTTTAGGTGCACGCGCTGGCGAAGGGCTGGTTGCGCGCAGGTTCCGAAACCCGCGTCGCACCCGGGCCGGGGTGAGCCGCTCCGGCGCCATCGGGCGTTCCCAGGGCCGGCGCAGGTCCTTTGCGAGGGGCCGGGCAAGACGCAGCTGAGTATGCGCGGCCAGGATCAGCCACGTCCAGCGGTCCGCGGCAGCCGGTTCGCGAAGCTGCGGGGCGGTCCAGCCCAGCGTCTGCTTCATTAGGCGGAAGGTGTGTTCGATGTCGAAGCGGCGCAGGAACGCCTGCCAGCACCGGTCGACATCCATCGGCGTGGCGTCGATCTTGGACCACCACAGCCAGAGCGGCTTCGGCTCGCCGCGGCTGGGCAGGTGGTCGACGGTGAGCCGGATGACCGTGCCCTGGATGATCGGCAACGGCCCATCATGGTCGTTCCAGGCGGCGCGGTGGGTCAGCCGCGGGTGCAGCCGGTCCCAGGCCTGCGCCTTCACCTGCCCGGAGAGCCGAGTATCGGTGTGCGTGACCGCCTGCTCGCCGTCCCAGGTGGCGGAGTCGCCGAAGACGAACTCACCACCGTGCTTGGCAGGCCGACCATCCAGCGGCTGGTAGACGCGGGGCGGAGTCGCTCGGCGAAGTACCCGGTCGGAGCGCATCCGGCCAAGGATCTCCACCGGTAGGTCACGTAGCAGCCAGGCGATGCGTGGGGCTTCGTAGCCGGCGTCGAGCACGATGAGGACGTCACGGTCTCCCAGCCGCCACTGGCCTGCGTCAGTCAGCCGGTCGACGAGCTGCCGGATCTGCGCGCAGGTGATCGTCGTGACGTCCGCGCCGGGCGGCAGGCGGACCGCGTCCAGCAACGCCGTCCAGGAGGTCCGGCCGGTCTCCAGTGCGGCGACGATCGAGTGCGACCAGCCAGGGATCATCCGGTGTTCGTCCTTGCCGCGGCCGTAGGTGTGGCAGAACGAGCGCTACGGGCTGCAGTTGCCGTCCGGACGCAGCCACGGCGAAACGTCCACCGCGAGCACCAGCCGCCCGTCCGCCGCCCGCGGCAACGGTAACCCGGCCAACTGCCGGCGCAGCGACGCCACCTCGATGCGCCCCGCGTTGAGCGCGTCATACATGGCGCCGTGGCCCCGCCGGTGCTCCGGCCCGAGTGACTGCCCGACCAGCGTCTTGACCGGCCCGTCGGTACACAACAGGGCGTCCGTCAGCTCGAACAAGGCGTCCGCCCGCCGGGTCATGCATCGGTAGAGCTGCTCACGGAACCCCGCCAACACATCGATCGTTTCCGCCCTGTCCGTCACGACCGCCACAACGATCATCGATCGGCGCGGACACGGCTCCGCGGGCGCCAGCATGCCGAAGCGTCACCTACCCCGGCTCCGGATGACGCTGGGTTACAGTCGGTCGGCTCAGCGGCGGGACGCTACGAGCGCACGGATTTGCCGAAGAGAGTGCGTTGGCATTCTCTCCGTGGAGCGGCGGCGGGAATACGGTTAAAGCGCGGCGGTAATCGCTAATGAATGCCGAGACGTTCTGAGACTGCAATCAACGCTGGCCCTGCACAGTCGCTACCGTGCGAGCTCGGCGGGCGACAGGCCAATCGCGCACAGTTAGGATCTGACTGATGACGGACTGGCGTTCTCGGTGGGATGCGGCTGTCGCGAGCGATGTGAGCGCCAGCGGCGGCCTTGGATGGGAGTTCACCAGCCGAGCCGGCGAACCGGCTTGGACAGTTTTCCGCGTGGACGGCGGGCCGTACCCGATCTTCTCCGCAGCGCGCGGGCAGAGCTTTCCCCCGCCGGACGACCTAGCCGCCATGACGCATGAGGCTGTGGCGGACCTTTTGGCTGCTGCTGGACTGGCTGACCAGCACGGCTGGATCACTCAGAATATCTCAGCCGCACTTCTGCTGGCCTCCATGAGCATAGCGTCATGGGAGGGAGTGGAATGGGCCCTTGAGTCGGCCCCGAACGATTTCCCGATTGCGTGGGCTGAACCTGACGCCGCGCGGACACCCTACGACTGGCTACGCGCAATCGGCGCCGAAGCATCGACAGAAATTAGCGTCTACCAGGATGACGTGCTCTTCGGTCTTCGCTTCGTTCCGACCGGAGAACTCCGACTGCCGGAGTTCGATTCCGGCGCCCGGCGGTCCCGCCGGGAGATTCCACTCGTACGCGGCCCGATCAACCAGGTGGAGGTCGTCTACGACACCGTTGTCGAGGGCGGTCGCGAGGCTGGGCTCGTTAGCGAGGTCTTGCTGCACGGCAATCACGCGTCGACGTTGCTCATCGCCGCTGAAGCGTATTCCCGGAACGAGTGGCACCTGTTCGACGAATCCGTAGTCGCCCTGACGGAACCGACCACCGCCGACGCCCTAGCCTGGACTCCCGAGCGGCGCCCCTGGCGAGGGACCGAAGGCCGCCGCTGAGACTCGCTGATGCTGCCGATCGTACGCGCCGGCCACGGATTCGGTCACGCGCCGCGATTCGTCGACCGCGTCGCCCGAGCACACGCTCTTGCCGACGAGAGTGCACGCTCGTTCGATTTCGGTGAAGAACAACAAGTCAAGTGCCGCCCCGACGGCGTCGAGGTGAAACCTCAACGAGTCAGTGACCAGTTGAGCCGACCGTCTTCGACGATGGGGCGCCTTCGCTCAATTTCGGTGCCATCTATCATGGCACCAGCAACGTCCGACAGCATTGCTGTCACGCTCAGCCAGATCGGGCCGTCATAATTCCATTCATCCTTGCGGTGTAACCCCACGCATCCGGATTTTGGTCCGGGACGTAGATCGAGGAAGAGGTAGTCCCCTCCAAGATTGTGGGCTATCGGAAACCACTCCGGCAGCCAAGTCCAGGAGAGCGGAGAACCGGCTGGCTCGGTGCGCCGTTGAGCAAGCTCGGGCTCGCCGGCGACGAACTTCAACATGACTTGGTAGCGGGCCAGGACATCTCTCGTGGAGAGGGGTGTCCAAACAACGGGTATGAGCCAGACGGCGGTGCCGCCTTCGTCAGTTCCATCTGCGAGCCGCCACCACGCCCGCTGATCAGCTGGCAGCGGCCTTCCCAAGACATGCTCGATAACGTCGAGCTGCTCAGCGGGAGCGGGGCCTCGAAGGCCCGCAAGATCATCTGGGCAGTTGTCTGCAAGCCATTTGACGATCCTGTTCCATGAGCGTTCCACATCCGGTAATTGCCCCATGTGGCTAGCATCTCCGAAGCCGGAGGAGTTGACCGCGAAGATCGCGGTATTGCATCGGTAAGCACGATGCCAGCCCGCCAGCGTGCTTACTCATTTGCCGCAGAGAACGCGCGCTCCGTCCCGTCTCTATCCGTGCCCAGCGCGCTGGCCGGCACTCGCTGTAGTCACCCTTGATGACGCAGCGGTGGAGTCTGCGGCGACGTTGGGCGGAGCCGGGAGGTTAAACGACAAGCTTAACCAGTCCGGCGGGGCTTGGTGCCCTTCTTGTGGTGGGTTGGTCGCTGGTGTGCCTGTCCGGTGACCAGGATCAATCTCACGTCGTGGCGGGCAGCGGTCTGCCGGTTGCGGGAGCCGGTCGGGACGCATCCGGCCGAGGATCTCGATCGGGAGGTCACGCAGCAGCCAGGCGATTCGCGGGGCTTCGTAGCCGGCGTCGAGCACGATCAGAATGTCGCGGTCTCCAGCCTGCCACTGCCCGGCGTCGATGAGACGGGCGACGAGTTGCCGGATCTGCGCGCAGGTGATCGTGGTGACGTGGACTGCCACCACGTGCGGCTCGCACTGGCCGAACTGGTCGCCCGTCAGGACGGCTGAGTGACCCCGCACGGCGGGCCGCGCCGCGGGCTGACGTCCCGAGGCCGGGCTCCACCGCCTCGCGGCCGTGACAGCCGTCGCCCGAGTAGCGGAAAAGTCGTCACCGGTGACCCACGGGAATGACCGACTCACCACCTCGCCGACCGGTAGGAATGGCGATGAGCTGTGCCCGTTCATTCAGAAGGCCACATTTACGGCGTACCGTCAAGCATTCTTTTGTGTTTTGGAGATGGCATCACGCGGAAGAATGCAATGTCGGGTTCGTCACGCGCACAGGAGCCGGAGAAGCCATTAGTGTTGCCGCTCGACGAGGGGACACTGATGCGGGCTCTGGCCGAGGAACAGCAATTCTTGAATGCCGCGCTGGCGCGCCGCGCGGAACTGATCGCGCATTTGCGGGCCGAGCTGGAAGTTGCCCCGACCGACGCGCTGGAGGAAGCGCGGCAGCGTGGCCTGCGGCGACAGGTCGAGGAGTTGCGGCGGGCCGAGGGCGGGCTGATCTTCGGGCGGCTCGACGGGCGGGACGGGGCGGTGCGGCACATCGGGCGGGCCGGGGTGCGGGCCGAGGCGGAGGATGCCGACCCACTGGTGATCGACTGGCGGGCGCCGGCGGCGCGGCCGTTCTACACCGCCACGGCGCGGGAGCCGCAGGGCCAGGCCCGGCGGCGCCACGTGCGGACCAGTGGCGATGTCGTGACCGGCGTCGACGACGAGCCGCTCGACGGGTCCGCGGACGGTGAGCTGGTCGGCGAGGGGGCGCTGCTCGCGGCGCTCGACGAGCGGCGGACCGGGCGGATGTCGACGGCGATCGCGACGCTGCAACGCGAGCAGGACGAGATCATTCGCGCCGGGACGAGTGGGCCGCTGATCGTGCAGGGCGGCCCGGGCACCGGCAAGACGGTGGTCGCCCTGCACCGCGTGGCCTACCTGCTCTTCACCCACCAACAGCTCGCCGACCAGGCAGTTCTGGTGCTCGGGCCGTCGCCGCGCTTCTTGGAGTACATCGGGCGGGTGCTGCCGGCGCTCGGCGAGACCGCGGTGGTGTCGGCGACCTGCGACACGCTGCTGCCGGGCGTCGCCGTGACCCGGGCCGAGACCCGCACGATCTCCGAGATCAAGGGGCGGGCGCTGTGGCAGCCGGCGCTCGAGCGGTACGTGTCGTCGCTGTTCCCGGTGGCGCGGGAGCTGCGGTTGCGCTGGGCCGGCGAGTTCTACGTGATCGACGCTTCCGCGGTGCGGCGGGCGCTGGTTTCGGCCGTACCGGGAAAGGCTTATCACCGGGCTCGGCGTGCGTTTGCCGAACAACTTCATCAATTGCTCGCCGACACGGTCGCGGAGCAGCGGGAAGCATTGCTGGAGGAGATGGAGGAGGGCTTCGAGGAATTGCTCGCCCGTTTCGATCGGCGGGTGCAGCCAGGCCCGGAAATCCACGAGTCCGGCTCGGACGTCGACGGCTTGCTGTCCGAGGAGGAGATCGAGGAACTGCGGGAGCGGATCTCCGAGGACGCGAATATCGCCCGCTTCCTGGAGGCGTGGTGGCCGACGCGGGACCCGGGTGTGACGCTGCGCGAGTTCCTGGGTGACCCCGCGCTGCTGGGCCGGTTCGCGCCGGAGCTTTCCGCGGAGGAGATCGCCCTGGTCACGGCCGAGCCGACCGGCTGGGCGTCCGGCGACATCCCGCTGCTCGACGCGGTCGCGGAGTTGCTCGGCGACGCGGTTCCGGTGCGCACGCAGGGCGAATCGGTCGCGGATCGAGCAAAAATGCAGAGAGATTGGGCGTACGGGCATGTGGTCGTCGACGAGGCGCAGGAACTGTCCGAGATGCAGTGGCACATGGTGCTGCGGCGCTGCCCGGCCCGATCCGTCACCGCGGTCGGCGACATCGACCAGGCCGAGGCGTCGCACCGGCACACGACGTGGGCCGAGGCGGTCCGGGCGACGCTGGGGGAGCGGTGGACCGCCGCTGAGCTGACCATCTGCTATCGCACCCCACGGGAGGTCATGGAACTCACCGGCCCGGTCCTGGCGAAAGCCGGCAGTCGTAACCGTCCGCCGCGCGCGGTCCGCAGCTCCGGCATCGTCCCGTGGGAGCGCGTCGTCGCACCCGACGAGTTGTTCGACGCCGCTGTGCGGGCCGTGGCTGAGCTGGGGGAGCGGTGGGCGGGCGGCACGTTCGGGGTGGTCGCTCCCGTGGCCCGGGTGGGCGCGCTCACGGGCGTACTGCGGGAGGTTCCGGTTTTGACGGCGACGCAGGCCAAAGGTCTGGAGTGGGATGCGACGCTGCTGGTCGACGCGGACGGGATCGCGGCCGAACCGCGTGGCTGGAACGGGCTGTATGTGGCGCTGACCCGGTGCACGCAGGAACTCGGGCAGCTCCGGCTGTCGGTGCTCCCCGGAACCGTCACCGTCCGGTAAGGATTGCCGACCGGTCAGCCCGGTGTACTGGGGCGGTGAACAAGCGCCTGCTGATCGTCGCGGTGGCTCTGGTGTTGATCGCCGGGGCCGGCCTCTACTGGTTCCAGCCCTGGAAACTCGCCACCGATCGCCACGTCGACGAAGCCCTCGCGGTCGTTCCCGCGGCATCGAGTTCGGCGGCCCTGCCCGCAGGATCGAGTCCGGCGGCCCTGCCCGCAGCATCGGGTGCGGCGGTCGCGCCCGAGGCGTCGGCGAGCGGGCCGGCTGTGGTGCGGCGTGGCGAGTTCGTCAGCCACGAACACGACACCGCAGGTCAGGCGCGGGTGGTTCGGAATGTCGACGGTTCGCACACCCTGGAACTGGTCGACCTCGCCACCTCCAACGGCCCTGATCTGCGGGTCTGGCTCTCCGATCAGCCGGTGCAGGCCGGCGCGGCCGGGTGGCGGGTCTTCGACGACGGGAAATGGGTCGAGCTGGGACGGCTCAAGGGCAACAAGGGCAATCAGCGGTACGCGATCCCGGCCGGCACGGATCTGGAGAAGCTCACGAGCGTCGCGATCTGGTGCAAGCGCTTCTCGGTGTCCTTCGGCGCGGCGAGTCTCACCCCGGCCGGGGTCAGCGCGAGCGGCTGAGCAGGATGCGGGCGCAGGCCGCAGCGGTCGGCAGGTGGTCGGAGGTCACCCGGTGCGCGCCGCGGGTGCTGGTCACGACGCCACGGCCCTCGGCCATGACCACGACGGTGGTCTCGCCCGGTATCGGTTCGACGGTGATGACGCTGCGCGCCTGCTCGGTCAGCCCACGCAGCCCGCCCGCGTCGCCGGCCACCATGACCAGGGCGCTGTCGGTGGTCGCGGCCAGAGCGGCCGGCGCGTCCGCGGTGGCCGTCGACGGGTGGGCGGCTGCGATCGCGAACGGGGTGCCGACGGGCCGATGGAAACCGGGCCGCGGCGGGCGCAGAGCCGCCGCGGCCTGCGGGCGGTAGTCGTGAACCACCTGGTCGAGCCGGCCCGGGCGGCCGAACAGCCAGCCCTGACCCCAGTGCGCGCCGAGTTCGCGGGCCGCGCTCAGGTCGTCCTCGGTCTCGATGCCCTCGGCGATGACCATCGCGCCGGTCCGCCGCGACTCGGATCGGACCAGCGTGGCCACCGCCCGGGTGTGCGCGTCACCCGGGTTGCGTACCAGGCTCATGTCCAGCTTGATCACCTCGGGCTCGACGATCGGCAGGAACGCCAGCGACATCGGGTCGACGCCGACGTCGTCGAGCGCCAGGGCGTTGCCCCAGTCCTGTACCTGCCCGGCAATGCGCAGAAGACTTCCCGGTACGGCGGGCAACGCCCGCTCGGTGAACTCCAGCACCATCCGGAACGGGAGCCCGCTGCGCAACAGGTCGAGCAGGCGCGGGGAGAGCGGCTGGTCGAGCACGCCCGGTTCGGCGTTGACGAACAGCAGCGGCGGAGCCGCGGCCGCCGCGGCCGCGCCCTCGATGGCCTGCTCGCAGCAGAGCATGTCGAGTTCGCCGAGCCGGGAGGCCTCCCGGCCCGCGGCGAACAGCTGGTCGGGGAACTCCAGCGCGCTCCCGGCCGGGCCCCGCGCGAGCGCTTCGACCCCGACCACGCCGCCTCCGGCCAGGTCGACGATCGGCTGGAAGGCCGGCTCCACCAGCCGGTGCGTCAGCACGTCGGTGATCGTCAGTTCGGCGGTCCGCATCATGAAGGCTCCTCTGTCAGCCGGCTCACCCGACTTATCGGCCGCCTCCGGCTTCCGCTGAATCGTCAGGCGTCGTGGACCCAGCGGTCGACGAGCGCCTCGTGTGCCTCCAAACGCTGCTGCGTACGGTGCGGATCGGTTCTGGTGATCGCGTCGAGCAGACTGATCGCAAGGGTGACCACTGACGCATGTGAGTCGAAGATCAGGCCGGTGCCGACCGGGGCGACCAGCAGCACGTCGGCGTCCTCGGCGAACGGCACGAGCGGGTTGTCGGCGATCACCACGGTGGCCAGGCCGAGACCGCGGGCCAGCCGGACGGCGGCGACAGTGGCGGCCGGATACCGCGGCATCGCGAAGAACAGCAGCGCCTCGGCACCCTGCTGGCTCAGTTGCAGCACGGCGTCGTCGACAGCGCCGGCATCGGTGCAGACGCTCACCGCCGGCAGGACGCGCCGGGCGAAGTAGCCGAAGTACTGTGCGAGAGCGGCCGAGGCGCGCAGACCGATCACGCCCAGCGGGCTCGCCCCGGCCAGCAGGTGCACGGCCCGGGCCATCGGATCACCGGCGATGACCCGTTTGAGGCTGTCCAGGTTCGCGCGCTCCTGGTCGATCGCGGCCACCCCGGACTCCGGCCGGGCGGGCGAGCGCTGCTGCGGGATGCCGGCGAGGACGGCGTCGCGCAGCGCGGCACGGAACTCACCGAACCCGGCGAAACCCAGCGCCGCGGCGAGCCGGGTGACCGTCGGCTGGCTGACCCCGGCCCGCTCGGCGATCTCGATCGTCGACAGGAATGCGACGTCGGGGAACATGCCGAGCATCCGCTGCACGATCTGCCGCTGCGCCGGGGAGAGTCGATGTGCCTGGGCCAGGTCCAGCAGCCATTCACCGGCCCCGTCGCGCGCCATTGATCTCCTTCTGTGTCATTCCGCCCCTGAATACTCTAAAACACACAGGAGATATGGTGCATTCGATGATTCACAACGAGCGGGCGATCTGGTTACGGTTCCTCTCCGGCGCCGACATCGACGAGCTGAACATCGGCTCGGACGAGGTCATCGCCGCGGTCGAGAACGTCGTCGACGCGCACGGGCGCGGCCGGACGGTCTTCGAGCCGCGCACCCACCTCGTCCCGGACAACGGCGGGGCCGGGCATTTCAACATCCTCCGCGGTCATGTCTCCACGCTGGGCGACCACGGCCTGAGCGGGGTGAAGGTGGTCGGCGACTTCGTCCCGAACTACCAGCTGGGGCTGCCCAGCGAGCTGGCCCTGATGACACTGCTCGACCCGGCCACCGGCGTCCCCCTGGCGATCATGGACGCGACGCTGATCACCGAGGTGCGGACCGGCGCGATGACCGCTGTCGGCGCCAAATACCTGGCCCGGCCGGATTCGAGGATCCTCGGCCACGTCGGCGCCCGCGGCACCGCGTTCAGCAACGTCACCATGCTCGACCGCCTCTTCCCCCTCGAGGAGATCCGGGTGACCAGCCGCCGGCCCGAGTCACGGGCGGCGTTCGCCGACCGGCTGCGCGCGGTCACCGACACCCCCGTGCGCGTGGTCGCCACCGCCGACGAGGTCTACCGGGACGCCGACATCCTCGTCGAGGCCTCCCGCCTGGAAGAACCACAACCATTGCTGCGTACGGCCATGGTCCGCCCCGGTGCGTTCGTCGTCCCCTACGGCACTGTCAGCGCCGTCGAACTCGACCTGCTCGACGTGATGGACAAGGTGGTCGTCGACGACTGGCGCGAGTCCCGCTCCGGCCGGTTCGGGGCCCTGCGCGCGCACGTCGACACCGGCAGGCTGACCGAGCGGACGCTCTACGGCCAGATCGGTGAGATCGTCAGCGGCGCCAAACCCGGGCGGGAGAGCGCGGACGAACGGATCCTGTTCTGGCACCGCGGGCTCTCCGTCCTCGACGTGGCACTGGCCCACCTCATCCTGAACCGGGCCGAAGCCGCCGACGCCGGCACCATGCTGCGCTACCGATGACCGGAGAGCTGCGGGTGCGGACGGCCGCGGACCTCGGTCGTACCGAAATCGGTCTGGTCGCGAGCGGAGCGAAGCGGATCGTGCTGGCCCCCGAGCTCCTGGCCGGGGTGGCCGCGAGCCGCGCCGCGGCACTGCGGGCGCTCGACGGTGACCAGCCGGTCTACGGCGTGAACACCGGCATGGGTGCGCTCGCCGGGATCCGGCTCGACGCCGAGGCCCGCGCGCGGCACCAGGACACCCTGATGGCCGGCCGAGCGGTCGGCTCGGCGCCCTGGCTGCGGCCCGATCAGGCGCGGGCGGTGATGGCGGTCCGGCTCCGGACGCTGCTGCACCCGGCCGCGGGCGTGTCACCGGAGCTGTGCCGGCACCTGGCCGACCTGGTGAACGCGGGCCTGGCGCCGGCGATCCCGGCGCGTGGTGTCGGCGCGGCGGGGGAGATCATCCCGCTGGCGCACCTCGGGGCAGTACTGATCGGAACCGGTCAGGTGCTCGACGACGCGGGGCGGGCCGTGGACGTGGCCGGGGTGCCGGCCCGCTCGTTCGAGGCCAAGGAGGGCGTCGCGTTCCTGGAAGGGGTGCCCGGGCTGACCGGGCTGGCGATCCTGGCCACGGCAGCGGCGCGGACCCTGGCTGAGCAGGTGATCGCGGTGGCGGGCGCGGCTCAGGCGGTGGTCGGCGCCAGCGCGGACCCGTTGCGCTCGGAGCTCGCGTCGGGCGACGACGTACTGCGTAGCGTCAATGCCGCTCTTCTGAAGTCCCGCGGTGACGGACCGTCCCGGGCGCTGCAGGCGCCGGTCTCGTTCCGGGTGACCGGGCCCGCGCTGGCCGTGGTGATCCGGGCGGCCGGCGCCCTCGACGCCGCCGCCGAGCGGGCGCTGACCGGGATCACCGACTCGCCGGCGCACCTGGACGGTCGGTTCTACGGCACCGCGGGGTTCGCCGGCACCGAGCTGGCCGCGGCGTGCGGCGCGTTGACCGGCGCACTCGTCCACCTGGCCGAGGTCGGCACCGCGCGACTGCACCGGCTGCTGGACCCGGCCGTGACCGGGTTGCCGAAACAGCTCTCCGACGCGCCCGGCGTGCACGCCGGGATGGTGTCGGTGCACAAACGGGCGGCCGGGGTGGCGCACCGGCTGCGGCGGTTCGCGATGCCGGCGCTGCTCGGGGCGATGGAGACGTCGGGCGGTCAGGAGGACGTGCAGAGTTTCGGGTTCGAGGCCGCCGAGTGCCTGGACGAGGCGGTCGACGGGCTGCGTGAGGTGCTGGCCTGCGAGCTGCTGGCGGTGCACCAGGCCCGGCTGCTGTCCGGCGATCCGGCCCCGATCCTGCCGGTCGGCACGCTGCCCGCCGGGACCGCGGACCGGCCGTTCGGGCGGGACCTGGACGCGCTCATCGCGCTGCTGCGATCGGGCTGGTCGAGTTCCGCACGATGAGTTCCGGGCGGAACGCCGGGGCATCGGCGGGCCCGTCGAGCTGACCGATCGCCGCCTCCACGATGGCGTCCTCGTCCCAGGCCATCGTGGTCAGGCCCGGGTCGACCAGCACCGCGAGCTGGTGATCGTCGTAGCCGACCACCGACAGGTCAGCCGGGATGCACAGGCCGGCCTCGCGCGCGGCCCGGTACACCGCGAAGGCGAGGGAATCGGTCAGGCAGAACACGCCGGTCGGGCGGTCGGGCCCGGCCAGCAGCGCGGCGACCACGGTGACGGCCTCGGTCGTGGCGGCCGGGGCGGCGACCACGGTCAGCTCGATGCCCAGGCCGGCCGCGACCTCACCGGCGAGCACCTCGGCCGGGCGGCCCGGCGTGGTCGGCAGTGACGGGGCCAGCAGCGCAATCGTGCGATGACCCAGATCGGTCAGATGGGCCAGCGCGGTGCGCACGCCGTAGTCGTTGTCGAACAGGACGCTGCCGGACCCGGGGCGCGCGACCAGGGCGTCCCCGATCGACACGACCGCGATCTCCGGGCCGAGCAACCGCCAGTAGCCGGCGGCCGGGTCGACCGGGGAGACCAGCGCGCCGTCCACGCGCTGGGCGACGAACTGCTCGACGATCAGGCGTTCCTGCTCCGGGTCGGCGTCGGCGTCGGCGATCGTCGCGTACCGCCCCCGGCTGCGCAGGGCCCGGGTCAGCATCACCGAGAGATCCTGCTGCCACAGGTCACGCAGGGAACCGCTGACCCCGACCGATCCGGTACGGCCACTGGCCAGCGCCCGTGCGATCGGGTCGACGGTGTAGCCCAGCTCGGCGGCGAGCTCCCGGACACGCTGGATGGTGGCGGGGGAACCACGGACACCGCGCAGCGCGTACGAGGTGGCGGCGAGCGAGAGGCCGGCGGCGGTCGCGAGGTCCTGCAGCGTGCGCCGGGACTGCCCGCGCGGCGTCTGCCCTCGTTGCATCGGGCGAGGGTAACACCGGTGGCGATACCGGTCATTGAGATCACGTTGCGCTTCCGCGAGGTGAAGCGCTTCACTTAGCGGGTGGAGTGAAGCGCTTCACCTGACAGGAAGCGGAGGTGCCGGATGCTGTTCGACTGCCATCAGCACCTATGGCCCGCGCCCCTCGTCGAGGCCCTGCGCCGGCGTGACTCGTACCCGTACCTGCGGGAATGGACTTTGTATCTGCCCGGCGAGGCACCCTACGAGGTCGACCCGGCCGCGCACGACCTCACCCGGCGCCGCGAGCGCGAGATCGCCGAGGGTCGCTCGCAGGTGCTGCTCTCGCTCTCCAGCCCACTCGGCATCGAACACCTGCCCGGCGACGAGGGCGCCGGCCTCCTCGCCCTCTGGCACGAGAGCGCGCTGAACCTGCCCGACCCCTACCGGATCTGGGCCGCGGCGTCCGTCACCGACCCCGACCCGGCGGTGTTGGCCACGGTGCTGCGCGAGGAACGGGTCGCCGGCCTGCAACTGCCCGCGACCGCCCTCGCCGAGCCCGGCGACATCACCCGCATGGGCCCGCTGCTGGCCGAGGCCGAGAGTGCGGACAAGCCGGTGCTGGTGCACCCCGGTCCCGCGCCGGCCTGCGCCCCGGACCTGCCCGGCTGGTGGCCGGCCATGGTGCCCTACGTCGCGCAGCAGCACCGGGCGTGGCTGGCCTGGCACATCGCCGGGCGGCGGGCGCACCCGCGGCTGCGGATCGCGTTCGTGGCGCTGGCCGGGCTCGCGCCGCTGCACCACGAGCGGCTCACGGCGCGCGGGGGCGAACTCGGGCCGCTCGACCCGTACGTGTACTACGAGACCTCCTCCTACGGCACGCGGGCGATCGACGCGCTCGTCCGCGTGGTCGGCGTCGACCCGATCGTGCACGGCTCCGACCGGCCGTACGCGGAATCGGTTGATCCCGGTCTCGGTGCGGCCTTCACCCATGCCATGTTCACCGCCAACCCCCGCCACCTGCTGACCGGAGCCGACCGTTGACAGTCCTGCCCGCGCTGCCGGGGCGCGTCCTCACCCCGAAGGAACTGCAGCTCTGGGTGACCGAGCTGGCCGCCCGCCCGCACCTGTGGGAGCACCTGGTCCGTCACGACACCGGCGGGCGGCACTACGCGTCGCTGTACCGTGACGGCGACATCGACGTGTGGGTGCTGTGCTGGAACGTGCAGGACGACACCGGCTGGCACGATCACGACGTGTCGTCGGGTGCGGTCGCGGTCACCCGCGGCGCGGTCACCGAGGCGACGCCGCGCATCGGCGGGGAGCCGTCGTCCCGGGTGGTCGAAGCGGGGCGGACGTTCGCCTTCGGCCCCGACCGCATCCACCGGATGGGCGGGGCGGTGGACGGGTCGGTGTCGCTGCACGCGTACTCGCCGCCACTGTGGCGCATGGGCCAGTACTCGATCAGCGCCGACGGCGTCCTGCGCCGCGTCTCGGTCAGCTACGCCGACGAGCTGCGCCCCATCGACGGCTGACGATCACACCCGATTATTTTGTACGCCGAGCTGCTACCGTCCCCGAGTTCGGTGTCATTGATCGGGGGCAGGTCGTGGATCCGTCGGAGCAACAGTCGCCACTCCCACGATTCATGATCCTCATCTACGAGCGCGAGGCCCCGGAAAGTGCTCGGGCCGCGCCGCCCACGGTCCTCGAAGCGCACCTGCGCCTGCCGCGGCAGATCGCCGAGACCGGCGCCCGCATCGTCGCCGGCAACGCGATCGGCCCGGCATCCCACGCCGTGTCCATCCGTGACAACGTGCCCGTCGGCGGGTCGCTGGCCGGCCACGAAGCGACCCTCGCCGGATACTTCCTGGTCGAGGCGTCCGACCTGGACCATGCGGTCTGGATCGGTCGCATGATCCCGGTCATCGACGGCTGGGTCGAGGTCCGCCCGGTCCTCACGTCCTGACTCGCCGATCGAGTCCGATCCCCGGACTTCGGCGAGCCGGTGTCTACTGTGCTCACATGCGGCGCGTGCGGGTGTTCACGGCAACGATCGTCATGCTGTCCGTCGCCGGTTGCGGCCCGGCCGACGCGGGACCGGTCGTGGCGCCGGTGCGGTCGGCCGTGGCGCCGGTGTCCTCGGCCGTGGCGTCGGCTGCTCCGGCGTCGCCCGGAGCGCAGGCGGTGCGGGCCTGCCGGCTCGCGGCCGCGGCGCCCCGGGCCGGTGAAGCGGTCGAGCTGGACGAGCCGGCGGTCAAGGCGATCATCCAGAGCGCGGGGAAGTCCGGTGTCGCGGGTGTCGAGCGGGCCGGCGCGCAGGTGCAGGCCCGGTATGAGGCCTGGCTGCGCGCGGACCTCGGGGACGAGGCGGCGAACGCGCTCGACGACCTGCTCGACTCGGTGGGGCTGATCACGAGAGCTTGTGCCGAGGCGGCTGTTCCCTCGTGAGGGTGTGGGCTCCGGCGGCGTACGCGGGAAGGGGTTTGATCACCACGCTGGGCCGCGAGCGAGGCGGATCGGCCCGGTCGCGGCGGTGATGTCGACGTCCTCGCCGTGCTGACGGACCGTGACGACCCCGTCCCGGGCCAGCTCGGCCGCCACTTCCCGGGCCGCGTCCATCAGGTCCCGCCACGTCTCGCCGCCCGCGACCCGGGCTGCGTCGCTCGGGCAGATCGTGGCCTCCGGGCGGCGGTGCCGTAGCAGCGTGCGGATCGCCGCGGCCAGCCGGACCCGCTGCCCGTCGGGGGTCGGCTCCCACCACGGGTCGCCGCGTTCGCCGAGCGCGACTTTGGCGTCCTGCACGCGGGGGCGGGCCGTCTCCGGGTCGGTGCGGACGAGCCGGCGGGCGGCCATCAGCTCGTCGACCAGTTCCTGGCGCAGCGGTTCGGGGATGGCCGGGTCGGTGGCCCGCCAGCGCCGGCCGGACACGATCAGGTAGCGGCCGTCGGCCGTCAGTGTGGCGTCGTCGCGCGAGCTCATGACCCTATTGTCGCGGTTCAGGCGGTCTCCAGGAGCGCGGCCAGGGCGGGGAGGACGGCGACGGCGTTGGCGAGGTCGGTGCCGAGGGGCCGGTCGTCGAAGGCGGGCTCCAGGTTTTTCGCGGCCAGTTCGAAGGCGTCGCGGGCGATCCCGTCCGGCAGCCGGCCGGGGGCCATCCGCAGCGCGCGGACGGCCGCGACCAGTTCGGCGGCGAGCAGGGTCGGGGCGAGCCGGGTCATCCGGCGCAGCGATCGGGCGCCCTGGGTGGCGAAGCTGGCGTGTTCCTCGAGGCCGAGCGAGATGGTCAGCGTGCCGGCCGCGATCGGTTGCATGCCGACGCGGATCTCGGTGAGCACGTCCTGGACCACGTATTCGCTGATCATCAGCCCGGAGCTGCCGGCCGGGCCGTCGGCGAGGAACGCCCGCAGGCCGGTCAGGTCGGGGCGCATCAGCAGGCCGACGCGGGCCGACGACAGGGACAGCACCGGCAGGAACGCGCTGCGGACGGCGTCGAGGCCGGCGGCCAGGGTCGCGGTGTGGAACTGGCCGTGGTGCAGCACGCCGTCGTCGGTGACCAGCGGGTTCTCGACGGCCGCGTTGAGTTCGGCGGTGAGCACGTCGTGCAGGGACCGGGCCGCGTGCACGGCCGGCGCGGTGACCTGCGGCACGACCCGCAGCCCGAACGGGTCCTGGATGCGGACCGGCGGGGCGCCACCGGCGACCAGGGCGCTGAGCAGCGCGGCGACCTCGACCTGGCCGGGGTGGGCGCGCGCGGAGTGCACGGCCGGGTGGTAGGCCTCGGGGTTGCCGCGCAGCGCCAGGAACGACAGCCCGGCCACCGTCACCGAGGCCCGGATCAACTCTTCCACCTGGGACAACGCGAGAATCCCGGTGGCCACGGTGAGCGCGCTGGAGCTGATCATCGGCAGGGCGTCGGTGCCGTCGATGGTGATGACCGGCCCGTTCCCGGAGCGCCAGGGGCGTTCGCCGGCCAAGGTCAGCCCGAGTTCGGCCAGGGCGGAGAGGTCGGCCGTGCCGATCGCGCCCCACGGGTGCAGACTCGGGACCGCGCCGTCGCGCAACGCCGTGGCCAGGGCTTCCGCGACGCGACGGGAGACACCGGAACCCCCGGACAGAATCTGATTCAGCCGTACGGCCATGGCCGCGCGAGCCGTCACGTCGTCCTCCTCGGGCCCGACCGCCGCGCAGTGGCTGCGCAGCAGCCGCAGCCCGTGCTCCCCGCCGTCGCCGGTGTGTTCGTGCCGGTTGGCGCCGACGCCCGTGTTCGCCCCGTAGACTGCACCACGTTCCCGGGCGTCGTGCAGCCGCGCGTGTCGCGCCTCGACGAACCGTAGTGCGGCCGGTCCCACCTCGGCCGCCGCCCGTCCGGAGGCGATCGCGAGGAGACCGGGGATCGTCAGGGTCCGCCCGTCGAGGGCCACGCTGTTGGTTCCGTGCATGTACCCTCCAGCCCGCGTGTTAACGAGCCGTAACACCTCTCACGTGCCCGTTGACTTGTTATTCACCACCGCACAAGTATGAATAGCAGTATTCATGACAACGTCTGACGCCGCCAGGAGCGCCATGATCACATTTGAGGACGTCGTCAAGGTCTACCCCGGCGGCAGCACTGCGGTCGATCACCTCTCGATGGAGTTGCCCACCGGGAAGATGACGGTTCTCGTCGGGCCGTCCGGGTGTGGCAAGACCACCTCTCTCCGCATGATCAACCGGATGGTCAGCCCCACCTCGGGCCGGATCCTCATCGACGGCCGGGACGTGGCGGGGCAGGACGAGGCGCTGCTGCGGCGCGGCATCGGCTACGTGATCCAGCACGCCGGGCTCTTCCCGCACAAGACGGTGCTGGACAACGTGGCGACCGTGCCGCTGCTGCTCGGCCGGACCCGGCGCGAGGCCCGCGCGGCGGCTCTCGAGCTGCTGGAACGGGTCGGGCTCACCGCCGAGTTCGCCGGGCGCTACCCGGCCCAGCTCTCCGGCGGGCAGCAGCAGCGCGTCGGCGTCGCCCGTGCCCTGGCCGCCGACCCGCCGGTGATGCTGATGGACGAGCCGTTCAGCGCGGTCGACCCGGTGGTGCGCGAGGGCCTGCACCGCGAGTTCCTGCGGCTGCAGCAGGACCTGGGCAAGACCATCGCGATGGTCACCCACGACATCGACGAGGCGATCAAGCTCGGCGACAAGGTGGCGGTGTTCCGTCAGGGCGGGCGGCTGGCCCAGTTCGGTACGCCGCAGGAACTGCTCGAACAGCCGGTCGACGACTTCGTGGCCGAGTTCGTGGGCCGGGACCGCGGTCTGCGCAGCCTCTCCTTCGACACCGCCGCCGACGTGCCGGTCCGCGCGCTGACCGAGGTGGAGGGGGCCGAGCTGGTGCTGGACGACGCCGGCCGGCCGCTGGGCTGGCAGCGTGGCGGCGGCCCGCTCGAACCGACCGCCGGAGTGTTCACCAAGTCGGACTCGCTGCGAATGGTCACCGACCTGGCCATCACCTCGCCGGTCGGCGTCGCGGTCCGCGTCGGTGCCGACGGTGCCGCCGACGGCCTGGTCCGCCACCACGACCTGGTCGACTTCCTGGCCGCCCGGCGCGACCGGCGGGCGGCGGAGCGCAGCGCATGAGCGAGCTTGCGAGCGAACCGTCGCGCTCCGTGAACAAACCATGGCGACGCCGGAGCGCGGCGGAGGTGGCGGCATGATCCAGTATTTGAGCAACAACCATGAGGTGGTGCTGGCGGCGCTGCGGCAGCACATCTACCTCGCGTTGCTGCCGGTCCTGATCGGCTTCGCGCTGAGCCTGCCGATCGGCTGGCTCGGGGTGCGTTTCCCCTGGTTCTACCACCCGCTCGTGAACGTCTGCGGCGTGCTCTACTCGATCCCGTCGCTGGCCCTCTTCGTGTTCCTGCCGGTCCTCCTCGGCACCAAGATCCTGTCGCCGGCGAACATCGTCGTGGCCCTCACGATCTACACGGTGGCGCTGCTGGCCCGCACGGTCGCGGACGGGCTGCGCGCGGTCGACCCGATCGTCGTCCAGTCCGCCACCGCCATGGGCTACCGCCGGACACGCCGGCTGCTCGACGTGGAGCTGCCGGTCGCGCTGCCGGTCATCCTGGCCGGGCTGCGGGTCGCCACGGTCTCCAACATCAGCCTGGTCAGCGTCGGCGCGCTGATCGGCATCGGCGGGCTCGGCCAGCTGTTCACCCGAGGCTTCCAGCTGTTCTACCTGGAGCCGATCATCATCGGCATCATTCTCTCCGTGCTGCTCGCCGGGATCGCCGACCTGATCATCGTGCTCATCCAGCGGGCCGTCACCCCGTGGACGAAGTTCCAGCACGGAGGTACGGCGTGAACCTCTCCTACCTGTTCGACCCCGCGCACTGGGACCCCGCCGCGTCCGGCGGCTTCCCGCAGCTCATCCTGGCCCACCTCGGCTACGTCGCCCTCGCGCTGCTGATCGGCACGGTCATCGCGCTGCCGGTCGGACTCTGGATCGGGCACACCGGGCGGGGCTCGTTCATCGCGATCAACTCCGGTAACGCCGGCCGGTCGTTGCCGACGCTCGGCCTGCTGATGCTGATGGTCACATTGCTCGGGCTCGGCCTGACCCCGGTCCTGATCGCGTTGACCGTTCTCGTCATCCCACCGATCCTGACCTCGGCGTACGCGGGAATGCGGTCTTTGGATCGTCGTGTCGTCGACGCGGCCAAGGGCATGGGCATGCGCCCGTGGCAGGTGCTGCTCAAGGTCGAGGTGCCGATGGCGCTGCCGGTGCTGATGAGTGGCTTCCGCAGCGCCGCCCTGCAGGTGGTCGCGACCGCGACGGTGGCCGCCGCGGTGGGCCTCAGCGGTCTCGGCCGGCTCCTGATCGACGGCCTGGCCGTCAACGACTACTCCCGGGTCCTGGCCGGCGCCATCGTCGTCGCCGTCCTCGCCGTGCTGCTCGACCTGTTCCTGGCGCTGGTGCAGCGCTGGATCGTCTCACCCGGCCTGACCGGACGGGCCCCGGCCCGTTCGCGCCGTGCCACCACCTGAGAAACCCCACCGGAAGGTTGATCATGTTCCGCCTACGTACCCTCGGCGCTGCCGTCACCGGCATCAGCCTCGCCCTGTCCCTGACCGCGTGCGGCGCCGACAGCGACCCGCTCGCCGGCGACACCAAGGGCACCGGATCGTCCACGGTCACCGTCGGCTCGGCCAACTTCGCCGAGAGCGAGCTGCTGGCCGAGATCTACTCCCAGGCCCTGGAGGCCAAGGGCGTGACGGTGAAGCGGCAGTTCAACATCGGCGCCCGTGAGCTGTACCTGAAGGCGCTGCAGGACAAGTCGATCGACCTGCTGCCCGAGTACAACGGCGCGCTGCTCGCCGCGCTCTCCACCGGCGGCGTGCCCGAGGGCGTCAGCAGCCCGACGGACGTGCTCGCCGCGCTGAAGAAGGTCGTTCCCGTCGGCACCGAGGTGCTGGAACAGTCGGCCGCCGAGGACAAGGACACCCTGACCGTCACCCAGGCGACGGCCGACAAGTTCAAGCTGACCAGCATCGAGGACCTCAAGGCGGTCGCGCCGACGCTGAAGGTCGGTGCCGGCCCCGAGTTCCAGGAGCGGTACCAGGGGCTCAAGGGCCTCGAATCGGTCTACGGCGTGAAGTTCAAGGAGTTCAAGGCGCTCGACGCGGGCGGCCCGCTCACGATGAAGGGCCTGGTCGACGGAGACATCGACGTCGGCAACATCTTCTCCACCGACTCCGGCATCGCCACCAACAAGCTGGTCGTGCTGAAGGACCCGAAGAACCTCTACACCTCGCAGAACGTGCTCCCGCTGATCCGTACCGCGGCGAAGACCGACACGGTGGCGAGCGCGCTCAACGGCGTCTCGGCCAAGCTGACCACCGAGAACCTCACCACCTACCTGGCGAAGATCCAGGTGGACAAGCAGGACAGCGCGACCGTGGCCAAGGCGTTCCTCAAGGACAACGGGCTGGCCTGATCACCGGCTGACCGCAGGGCCCCGCCGAGCGGCGGGGCCCTGCCCTGTTCGATCAGAGGTAACGCACGCCGGTCAGCTCCTCGGCCGCCGCCCAGAGCCGTCGGCCGACCGCCGGATCGGCGGCCTCCCGGCTGAGCCGGGCCTCGGTGACCCGGCCCCGGGTCTCCCCGAGCCCGGCCGGGCCGAAGAACTGGCCACCCCGCACCCCGGGATCGGTGGCCGCCCGCAACTGCGGCAGCGCGCCCTGCTCCACCGGCTGAGTCGCCAGCAAGCCGAGCCGCGCGATCACCCGGCCGAAGCGGCCACGGTGCTCCCACGCGCGGGGCGTGAGGTTGGTACGGGTGAGGCCGGGATGCGCCAGTGCACTCACGATCGGCGACCCGGCCGCGCGCAGCCGGCGGTCCAGTTCCAGACCGAAGACCGTGGTGGCGAGCTTGGACCGGCCGTACGCGGTGGCCGCCCGATAGTTCCGTTCGAACATCAGGTCGTCGAAGTCCAGGTGCGCGCCCCGATGGGTGATCGAGCTGAGCCCGATCACCCGGGCCGGCCCCGCCGCGGTCAACGCGTCGAGCAGCAGACCGGTCAGCGCGAAGTGGCCCAGCACGTTGGTGGCGAGCTGCAGCTCGAAGCCGTCGGCGGACGTGCGGCGCGGGCCCAGCAACACCACCCCGGCGTTGTTGACCAGCAGATCGATCGCCGGATGGTCGGTGGCCAGCTTCGCCGCGAACGCCCGCACCGAGGCCAGCGAGGCCAGGTCCAGCTCGCGCACCTCGACGTCGCCGCCGACCCGCCGGGCGGCCTCCGCGCCGGCGGCGGTGTCCCGGACGGCCAGCACCACACGGGCGCCGTGGCGGGCCAGCTCGGTGGCGGTGACCAGGCCGAGGCCGGAGTTGGCGCCGGTCACGACGGCGACCCGGCCGTGCTGGTCCGGAATGCGGTCGGTGGTCCACCCTGTCATCTGCTGCTCCTCGGAGTCGGTTCGGTGACCGCCGACGCTAGAGGCGATCAGGGCGGGTTCCGTCGCACATCGTTGCCTAGGACTGCGGGACCTACCTTCGGGCGTCCGGCGCGGGGCACACTTTCGGCATGAGCAGCCCGAACCCGTACGCTCGTGAGCTCGCCGACTTCCTGCGCGCCCGGCGCAGCCAGCTGCGCCCGCACGACGTCGGCCTGGAACCGGGCGGCCGGCGCAAGGTCACCGGGCTGCGGCGTGAGGAACTGGCCCTGCTGGCCGGCCTCAGCACGGACTACTACCAGCGGATGGAACAGGCCCGGCAGGTGCGCCCGTCCGACACCGTCCTCGACGCGCTCGCCGTCGCGCTCGGCCTCGACGACGAGGACCGGCGACACATGTTCGCCCTGGCCCGAGCCGCCCGCCGGCCGGCGCCCACCGGGGTCGACCGCGGCCGGGAACAGGTGCCGGACAGCACCCGGCGACTGCTGCGGGTGATGGACACCCCGGCGGTCGTCCTGGGCCGGCACCTCGACCTGCTCGACTGGAACCCGATGGCCGAGGCGCTGCTCGGCGACCCGGACGGCCTCCCGCCCGAGCGGCTCAACATGCTCCTACTGATCTTCGAGGACACGCTGACCGGCGGGCGCACCTGCCGGGACTGGGAGCGGCAGGCCCTCGACTACATCGGCATGATGCGCGCCGCCGTGGCCGCCGACCCGACCCACCCGCGGGCCACCGCGATCATCGGGGAGCTGAGCATCCGCAGCCCCGAGTTCCGGCGGCTGTGGGCGCGGCACGACATCCGCGAGTCGGTCCGCGGGACCAAGACGTTCCAGGTGCCCGAGGTGGGCGACATCGTGCTGGACTGGGACACCTATCCGCTGCCGGGCAACCCGGGGCCGGTCATGCTGGTCTTCACCGCCGAGCCGGGCAGCGCCGGCGCGGACCGGCTGGCGCTCCTGGCGTCCCTGCACGCGACCCGCTTCACCCGGTGAGCTCTCGGTCCGAGACCCGCGTCGGTGTGCCGTCTGACCTCCGGCTCTGCCCCGACGTCCGTGCGGACGAGAATCCTACGTCGGCAAGGGTGACCACGGTGCCCGCCCCCCGGTGTGCTGGGCGTGGGCAGCGACTGGACCCAGCGCGCGTTGTGTGCGGCAGATGCGCGCTTGTACGCCGTGTACCGTCGCGACCGTGAGCAGTGAGCCGCCGGTGCGGGTGGGACTACGAGTCAATGACGTGACCGCCGCCGCGACGTTGTACGAAACCCTCGGTTTCGTCCCGGTGGGGACCGTTCCGGGTGCCGATGGCGGTGTCGTGATGGCGATCCTGCGCCGGGGACCGCTGCAGTTGCTGGTCGACGCCCTGGTAGGAATGCCGTTCCCGGACAGCCCGCGGGAACGGCAGACGAAGGCCGGCCCGCGGGGGCTTGGCGTCGTCATCGGACTCGAGGTCGACGATGTCGACGAGACGGCGCGTCAGTGCCGGGTCGCCGGGTGCGTCATCACTTCCGCTCCGGCGGACGCACCGTGGGGCGAGAGATACGCCGAGCTCGAGGACCCGTACGGGTACGCGTGGAAGCTCTTCCAGTCGACCGGTTCGTCAGACGACGGCATGCAAGCTGCCCATGACGCGTGGTTCACGGAGACGCGTTCATGAGGTAGCGGGGTCATGCCCAACCAGCGCAGACAATCCGTTCTTCGGTGAATCCGCGCATTCCCAGAGGCGGCCTTCGGTCTCAGCATGCCGTTTAACCTCCGGCTCCACCCCGAGGTTGCTGCGGACGAGGGCGCTGCGTCATCAAGGATGACTACGGCGCGTTCCGACCAGCGCTGGACGAGAGCAGCGACGGGAACCCAACGCGCGTTCTCTGCGGCAAATAGTAATCAGCTGATCTGTGACGCAGGGGTGTATACGTGCGGGTAGCGGGCGTCGCCGTGTTGGTCGCGCTGGTCGGATTGTCGGCCTGCGGGGTCCTCGGGCCGAACGAATCGGAGCGGGACCGCGATCAGATTCGCGTCGCCGGTTTCCGGGCACGTGGGAGATGGCCGGGCTCAACTGGGTGCCGCTGACGGTTTCTACGTCGGCCCGGCCAACGTGGACGTTGCCACGGCGGTGTCCGGGCCGGAGCTGACATTTCAGGACAATGTTGCGAACGGTTCGTCGGTCGGCACTTCTCAACGGGTCGCGTCCGGGGTGGGCCGGACCGATGACACCGGGAAGTGCCAGGTGCTGGTCGACCGGATCACCGGGGACACCACCGCGCAGTATCTGCGTTCCCAAGGTGATCTGACAGAAGCAGAGGAAGCGGGCCTGGCCGACGGAACCATGGTCGGTGTAGAAACGTCGGTGCTGTGCGATGCGCAGGGCGATGGATGACATCATGCCCGCCTGAAGGCTGACGTCCTCCGATATTCGAGGCTGCGGCCCGACTCCACGTCGGGTAGGAGCCGCGTCGTCTCAGCGGCGGGGGAAGGTGGACGATGCTGACTGTGAAGAACGCGATGGCCATCACCGCTTCGCTGCGGACCTCGGGAATCGAGGTGCTGGATTTTCGTTGGGACGCGGTGACGGTGCCGGCGTCCGCCGCCTGGAATCTCTCCGGATCCTCGGGGGCCGACGGCCGAGACGATGCCGTGATCCTGTTCGGCGACCCCGATCTGGTGGCGAACGCCAACGCCGCGTGGTGGCGCCTCGCGGAGGGCGGCGGTCTGTTCGGTGACGACCGCGACTTCCTCGTCTCGGTCGGTCCGGAGGACGGCGAGGTGCCGGCCCGGCCGCACTGGGCGCGCGTGCGTCTGATGGACGAGTGGGACGTCATCGGGGCCGGCACGGATCATGGTGTTCTCGGCGGTCCCCCGGGACGCCCGGGGTTCGTGATGATGTCGCTGGACGAGCGGTTGCTCATCGGTGCGACGACCTGGGACGGATTCCTCAGCATCATGACCCTGCCGGACCCGGGCACGACGGCTCCGATCCGTCGCGGCATGGGTTTGCCGTACTAGTCAACCGACGCCTGGTCTGACCTACCGGTCAGACCAGGCTTCGCCGGCGTGGCCCGCGTCGTCTCAGCGGCGGGAAGGCCGACGAACTGCTGTTCGGTATGAATCTGAGGCCAGGAACAGGTAGCGGTCGGTGCCCTCGCCGATCAACGCGAGCATATCGTCGGCAATGACTACGTGAGCTGGCTGCTGTGGGGCCGCAGCCTCAACGCCGACGCGGCTAGGTTCTGTCCCGCGGATCATGTCCGTCGGGGACCGCGCGTAGCCAGTCGAGCATCTCGACCAGGTCGAGAGTGGCCTGGCAGTCGACACCGAGTTTGTCGAACCTGGTCGCCAGCCCGCGCCAGTGTTTGCGCCGGTTGAAGCCGCGTTCGACTTGGTTGCGGCGTCGGTAGGCGTCGGGATCGAAAGCGGTGGGCGGCCGCCGCGAGAGCCGCGGCGTTTCCGGTTGGCGATCTGGTCGTTGGGTTCCGGGGTCGTCGCGCGGATTCGCTTACCGCGCAGGGCTTGGCGGTTCGCCCGTGACGAGTAGGCCTTGTCACTGGTGACCGATACGGGCCGGGTACGGGGCCGGTCGGCACCACCGGGCCGGGGCACGCGGACCTGTTCGAGCAGCGGGATCAGCTGCCGGGTGTCAGCGGCCTGACCTGGCGTGATGAGGGTGCCAGGGACCGGCCGCGTCCGTCGGCCAGGGTGTGGATCTTCGTGGTCAGCCCGCCGCGGGACCGGCCGATGCTTTCGCGTGCCTGCGTCTCGGTGACGGTCAGCCCCTTTCAGCGGCGCCGACGGCGTCCTGGTGGGCGCGCACGATGGTGGCGTCAACCTGGTCATCCATGATCGCTACGCATTATCCGCGGGACAGAACCTGGCCGCCTCGTCCCGTAGGGAGCACCACTCGGCATTTTCGAAAGCCTCGCGCGGGGACGAAATCTGCGATGCAGTGCGATCATCGGTGGGTGAGTGACGAACAGGCGCATGTATTGGCGTGTGGCGGGAACCTCGCGGTAACGCAGCTGGATGGCCGTGCCTTCCCGGGAATTCACATCCAAGGCGATACCTTCGCCGCGCTGCAACGGCAGATCACGCAGTCGGTCGGCCGGTTGCGGGGCACCGTTGAGCCGTTTTCATCCTGAGTAGGTCGGGTGCTCTACGTAGTGGAGAGCGAGGATGGCCTGCACGATTGCGGTTGCCCGGTGAGGGCTGCAGCGGAGCTTGGTCAGGATTTGCCAGGTCTTGAGGGTGGCGTTGGCTCGTTCGCCGATGGCTCGGATCCGGGCGTGAGCCCGGTTGACCGTCTTCTGCCAGGCCGTGAGCTTCGGCCGGTAGCGGTGTCTTTTGAACGGTGTCCGGATGCTGCCGCGGGCGCCTTGGTAGGCCTTGTCGGCGAACGTCATTACCTTCGCGCTGGTCAAGGCCTCGATGATGGCGTGGGTGCGGGCGGCGGTCAGGTCATGAACGGCGCCGGGCAGTGCTGGTGATGCCCAGACGAGCCGACCTGCCGCGTCGGCTATGACCTGCACGTTTACGCCGTGGCGGCGGTGTTTGCCCGAGTAGTAGGGCTTCTGGTCGGCGACTCGATCGATCGGGATCAGGGTGCCGTCGAGGATCACGTACGCCAGCAGCCGGATCCTGCTCATGGCCTTGTCGAGGTCGTCGGCGGTGGCGGCGAGCAGGTTGATGGCCTCGCGGACGTACCGCCAGGCCGTCGTCACTCCGACCTCGAATCCGCAGGCCAGACGGGCCAGGGTGTCACCGTTGCGCAGGTGGGCCAGGGCGAGCAGCGCTTGCCGGCCGGGATCGAGGCGCCGCCACCGTGACCTGCGCTGGTCACGGTGGGCCCGGATGAGGCCGGCGAGGTGGTTCAGGCTGCGAGTGGACAACCGAATCGCGGCAGGGTAGGACAACACGGCGAGGCTCCCGGTTGGGGCATCGGATCTTGGTCGACTGCTGTCTTACCGGGAGCCTCGTCCTATGTCGACTTCCGGCCGCCGCTACCCACCGTGACCTGCTCAGGCAGGATGAAAATGGCTCGTTGACGATGCTGATGTGCTCGATGACCTCGAATATGTTGCCAGGGAGATAACGGAAATTCTGCACTTCTACGAAGCCGCACTTGAAGAACGCGGCATCAAGCGACCGTACTTTCACTGACCGAGCGGCGCTGATCGGCGCCGGCACGACACACTCAACTCGGCAAATCCGTGCACTCGTAGGGTCCCGCTGCCGAGCCGACCGACGGTGACCCAGCGTCATCTGGCGCCCGGGTAGGTGACGCTTCGGCGTGCTGGCGCCTGCGGAGCCGTGTCCGCGCCTATCGATGATCGTTATTGCGGTCGTGACGAATACGGCGGAAACGATCGATGTGTTGGCGGAGCTCCGTGAGCAGCTCTACCGATGCATGACTCGGCGGGCGGGCGCGTGTTCGAGCTGGCCGACGCGCTGTTGTGCACCGATGGGCCGGTCAAGACACTGGTCGGGTTGTCGCTTGCTCCGCAGCACCGGTGGGGCCACGACGCCCTGTATGACGCGCTCGACGCGGGCGCATCGACGTCGAGTCGCTGCGCCGGCTGCTGGCCGGCTTGCCGCTCCCGCGGCCGGCGGACGGCCGCCTGGTCCTCGCGGTGGACGTCTCGCCGTGGCTGCGCCCGGACGGCAACTGCAGTCCGCAGCGCTCGTTCTGCCACAAGAAGGGCACCGAGCCTGCCGGACCGGTTGAACGACAAGCTTACGGGTGGCCGTGGCGAGGCTTCGGCGGTTTGGGATGCTTCAACGCCTTGGGAAGCTTCGGCGGCGTCGGAAGCTTGAGCGCCGGGCCGGCTGGTTTCGCCTGCGTCGGTGTGGCCGGGACCCGCGCGTCGCTGTGCTCCACCACCTGCCGGACGACTGTGGCCTGCACGGTCGTCGTCGTTGTCGTCGTCGGCGGCGGTGCGGCGGGAGAGCCAGTGGCGGCCGAGGCCGCCTGCGGTGCCGGAGACGGGTCACCGCCCAGCGTCCACCAGGAGGCACTCAACGCCAGCACGGTGGCCGCCGCCGCCCCGACCAGCACCGGCCGGCGGAGTGCGAACGTCAGGGAACGGGCCCCTTCGGGCTCCCGCCGGCCGCTGATCTCCCCGAGCACCTGAGCGATCTCCGCCGACGACGGACGTTCCCCGGGCTTCTTCGCCAGGCAACGTCCGAGCAGCCCGACCACCTCGCCCGGCAGCCCGTCCACCGTCGGCAACGGCGCCGGGCTCGTGTAGACGTGCGCCTTCAGCATTTGCGTCACGGTCGACACCTGCCACGGCAGCCGACCGGCCAGGGACCGGTAGAGCAGCAGCCCGAGCGCATAGACGTCGGTAGCCGGCCGCACCGGCCCACCCGCGATCCGCTCCGGCGCCAGGTAGGCGGGCGTGCCCAGCACCATCCCGTCCTGCCCGTCGAGTTCTCCGACGGTCGCCGAGATGCCGAAGTCGACCAGTTTGATCCCGGCGGCGCCGACCATGACGTTGCCCGGTTTCACGTCCCGGTGCACGATGCCGGCCCGGTGCGCCGCGGCGAGCGCGGCCGCCACCTCGGCGCCGATCAGCACCGCCATCGGCCATGCGAGCGGGCCGCCGCTGAGCATGTCGTTGAGCGACCGGCCTTCGACCAGCTCCATCACGACGTACGAGAGAACCTGCCCGGCCTCGGTCAACTCGCCGTAGTCGTAGACCGCCACGATGCCGGGGTGCCAGAGCCCGGCGGCGGCGCGTGCCTCGGCCTGGATCCGCTGCCGCAACGCCGGGTCACCGGCGAGGGCCGGCGACAGGATCTTGACGGCGACCTCGCGGCCGAGGCTTTCGTCGTCCGCGCGCCAGACCACCGACATACCGCCCTGCCCGAGGCGTTCGCTGAGCCGGTAGCGGCCGTCGATCAGGTCTCCGCACTTCACGGCGTCTTCGGTTCCCGTGTGCCGCCCGCCGAAACCCGATCGAAGATCACAAATTATGCCGTACGGCGTCTGCGCGGCGCCGCCGAGCGAGGCGGCAGTCCCCGCATGTGTGCCCGGATCCGGGTCATCAGGTCACCGAGCCGGTCCACGTCGGTGTCGCTGAGCGGGTCGAACAGCAGGCTGCGAGCCACCTGCACGTGACCGGGCAGCACTCGCGCGACGAGGGCGGCCCCGGCCTCGGTGATGGTGACCAGCGTGGCCCGCTCGTCGTCGGGGCTGGGTCCGCGTGTGATCAGCCCGGCTTTTTCCAGGAGCCCGGCCTGGTAGGTCAGCCCGCTGCGGCTGTAGACCACGCCGTCGGCCAGCTCGGTCATGGTGAGCCGGCCTTCGGCGTCGGCGAGCCGGGCCAGCAGCTGGAACTGGATCCAGCTCAGGTCGCCCTCGGCTCGCAGCTGCTTCTCCACTTCGTGCTGGAGCAGGCTGACCGCTTCCATCAGCGCGAAGTAGGCCCCGAGCTGCTTGGGGTCGAGGAAGTCGGATTCAGCCATCCGGCCAGGTTACTGCCGGGCGACCGGTGACCGGTGCCTCAGTCCAGCTGAAGGCTCACCGGGTACCGGGTCAGCCACTCGTCGAGGCTGAGGATCATCTCCATGCCACGGCGGCCCGCCCCGAACGAGTCGCCCTCGTAACCGCCCGTGGTGAGTTTCCGGACGGCCTCGTCGTCGATCAGCGGGCGCAGCGGCGAGTTCGGGTCGTCCAGCACGGTCCGGGTCTGCGCGCGCAGCATCTCCTCGTAGGCCGGGTCCTGCGTGGAGGGGTAGGGGCTCTTGCGGCGGTTCACCACCGAGGCCGGCAACACGTCGGCGGTGGCCGCCCGCAGCAGGCTCTTCTCCCGGCCGTCGAAGGTCTTCAGCGACCAGGGCGCGTTGTAGACGTACTCGACCAGACGGTGGTCGCAGAACGGCACCCGGACCTCGAGCCCGTGGGCCATGCTCATCCGGTCCTTGCGGTCGAGCAGCAGCTGCACCATGCGGGTCAGGTGCAGGTAGCTGATCTCGCGCATCCGGTGGTCGCCCGGCGACTCGCCGGGCAGGTGGTCGACCTCGCCGAGCGCCTGCCGGTACGCCGCGTCCTGGTAACCGGTCAGGTCGAGGTCCGCGGTCAGGTCCGGGGTGAACAGCGGTAGCTCGGGCCCGGGGGAGAGCGCCCGGATCGCGGCGACCCAGGGGAACGTGTCGGCGGCGATCACGGCCGGGTCGTGGAACCAGCGGTACCCGCCGAACACCTCGTCGGCGGCCTCCCCGGACAGGGCGACCGTCGACCGTTCCCGGACGGCACGGAACAGCAGGTAGAGCGAGGTGTACATGTCGCCCATGGCCGACGGCAGGTCGGCCGCGGTCAGCACCGCGCTGCGGTAGAGCGGGTCCATCAGCGCCGGCGAGTCCAGGACGATGTCGGCGTGGTCGGCGCCGACGTGCCGGGCCACGTCCCGCACGTACGGCGCGTCCGGCGTCGCCCGCATCTCGTCGGCGCGGAAGTTCTCGGTCTGGCCGACGAAGTCCACCGCGAACGAGCGCACCGCCTCCGCGCCGAGCGTCTTCGCGGCCAGCGCGGTGATCGCCGAGGAGTCCAGACCGCCGGAGAGCAGGACACCGACCGGCACGTCGGCGACCAGTTGCCGTTCGACGATGTCGTCGAGCAGACCCCGTACGGTCCGGACGGTCGTCTCCTGGTCGTCGGTGTGTTCCCGGGCGGTCAGCGTCCAGTACCGGCGGGGGTGCAGCCCGGCGTGGTCGACGCGGATCACCTCGCCCGGCAGCACCTCGCGCAGACCCCGGTAGATCCCGTGCCCCGGCGTCTTGGTCATGCTGAGCAGCTCACGCAGGCCGTCGCTGTCGAGCACGACCGGCACCTGCGGATGGGCCAGCACGCCCTTGGGCTCGGAGGCGAAGACCACCCCGTCGGGCAGCCGGTAGTAGTACAGCGGCTTGATCCCCATCCGGTCGCGGACCAGCAGCAGCGCCTGCTCGCGCGGGTCCCACAGGCCGAACGCGTACATCCCGTTGAGCCGGTCGACGAAGGAGGCACCCCACTGCAGGTAGGCCCGGAGCAGCACCTCGGTGTCGCTGGTCGTCCGGAACTCGTGGCCCAGAGTGCGCAGCTCGGCCCGCAGCTCGCGGTAGTTGTAGATCTCGCCGCTGTAGGTGACCACGGCGATCGTCGCGCCGTCGTGCTCGACCGTCATCGGCTGGGCGCCGGTCTCCAGGTCGATCACCGACAGCCGGCGATGACCGAGCCCGGCGTGCTGATCGAGCCAGATGCCCTCGGCGTCGGGGCCGCGCAGACTCATCGTCGCGGTCATGGCCCGCAGGACTGCCCCTTCGTGCCGCAGGTCCCGCCGGTAGCTGATCCAGCCCACGATTCCGCACACAAGCGACCTCCTACGCATCGATCGTCATCTCAGCAGTAGTCGATGCGTGCTGGGCTGGCAACGCTTGGTGACATTACAGACAATCAACGTCAAGGGGCTTGCGCCGGAAACCTTCCGGCGGTTCGGATCAGGACGTCGATCAGGTGGCTTATTCGCATCCGGTCGTGGGCACTCTGTCGACGTGCAGATCACGGTGTGGATTGACCGAGCGGACTGGAACTGTTGTGGCGAGCCGTTCCAGCCGGGTTCTCAGGTGACCTGGGAACTGCGGCGCGACATCGACACGGCCTGGCTGAGCGAGGCTCTGGGCCCCGACGTCGCGGCCGGGGTGGATGCGTTCCAGTATCACCACAGCCACACCGACATGGTGATCGAGCCGGCGAGCGGCACCGTCGCCCGCATCCAGGCAGTTCACTGGAAGACCGATCCGCAGACCGGCACCGTACGGGGTTCGGGTGTGCTCACCGACGTGGCCGACGCCGAACGCGGCGCCGCGAACCGCGGGGAGCTGACGTTCGAGGGCTTCCTGGTCGACCTGGAGGTGTGACGGCCGTTTGCCGCGGTGGTCGCCGGGCAGCCACCTTCCGGTGGGCTCACCGTCCGGCCGGCGCGAGCGCGTATCCCGGCCGGCGCGAGCGTGTCTCCGTCGGGCGGGCCGGCGGCCCCGACCGCCCGATCGAAGAGCCGGTCCTGACCCAGCTCGACCCCCGGATCGGCGAGGGCCGTCGGGTCCGCGGCGGTCTCGATGCCCTCGGCGACCACCGTGGCGCCGACCGCCGCGGCCGGCCCGGCCGGCACCGTCACCCTTTGACGGCCCCGGTGAGACCACCCACGATGCGGCGCTCGAAGAGGCTGAAGAACGCCAGCGCCGGGATCATCGACAGCGACGTGAACGCCAGCACTTTCGCGGTGTCCACCGAGTACTCCGACGAGAACGCCTGCACGCCCAGCGGCAGGGTGAACGAATCCGAGTCGTTGAGGATGAACAGCGGGAGCAGGTAGCTGTTCCAGCTGTTGACGAACGCCAGGATCCCGGTGGTGACCAGGCCGGGCACCGACAGCGGGATCACGATCCGCCAGAAGAACCCGAGCCGGCTGCACCGGTCGATGGCCGCGGCCTCCTCGATCTCCCGGGGGATCGCCCGCAGGAACGGCACCAGGATGATGATCGTCGTGGGCAGCGCGAACGCGATCTGCGGAAGGATCACCCCGGGCAGCGTGTTCACGATTCCCAGGCTCTTGACCAGGATGTAGACCGGGGTGATGGCGACCGTCACCGGGAACATCAGGCCGGCGGCGAACAGGGCGTACATCGCCCCGCGGCCACGGAAGCGGTAGCGGGCCAGGACGTAACTGGCCATCACACCGAGCAGGACCACCGCGAGCGTGGTGGCCACCGCGACGATCGTCGAGTTGCCGGCCTGACGCCAGAAGCTGCTGCCGCCCAGCACGTTCGTGTAGTTGGCGGTCTCCCACGGGTCGGGCAGACCGGCCGGGTCGGTGGTGATCTGCGCGTTGGTCCGGAACCCGCCGATGATGATGTAGACGACCGGCCCGAGCATCACGCCGATCAGTAGCAGGGCCCCGGCGTAGATGCCCGGGTGGCCCCAGCTGTTGTCGTTCCTGCCGGCCATGTCTACCGTCCTCCGGTGAGCGCGCCCTCGGTGTCCCGGCGCAGAACGAAACGCTGGTACAGCAGCGCGATGGCCATCGTGACGACGAAGAGCACCACCGCGACGGCGTTGCCGTAGCCGTAGTTGCCGGCGTTGCGACCCTCGTTGACCAGGTAGGTGACCATCGTCGAGGTGCCGGCGGTCGACGAGACGTACTGGCCCCAGATGATGTAGACCAGGTCGAACAACTGCAGGGACCCGATGATCGACAGGAACGCCCAGATCCGGATGGTCGGCCCGAGCAGCGGCAGCGTGATCCGCCACTGGGTCTGCCAGTAGGACGCGCCGTCGACGGCGGCGGCCTCGGCCAGCTCCTCCGGGATGTTCTGCATGCCGGCCAGGAACAGGATCACCGCGAAGCCGACGTACTTCCAGGTCAGGATCAACATCAGGGTCCAGATGGCGAGTTTCGGGTTCGCCAGCCAGTCCTGCGCCAGACCGCCGAGACCGATCGATCGCAGTACGTCGTTGACCGCCCCGTTGGTCTGCAGCATCAATGCCCACGCGGTCCCGACGATCACTTCGGCGATCACGTACGGGACGAAGATCAGCACCCGGATGACGGATCGTCCCCGGATCTTGCGGTTGAGCAGCAGCGCGAGGAGGACCGCGATCGGCCCCTGGAACACCAGCGACAGCACGAGGATCATGCCGTTGTGCTGGAGCGCTTCCCAGAATGCCGTGTCGTGCAGGATCGTGACGTAGTTGTCGAGGCCGACGAAGTTGGTCGGTGGCCCGAAACCCTTCCACCGGTAGAGGCCGAGGTAGACCGCGATCAGGACCGGGGTGACCACGAAGCCCAGGAAGATCAGGACGGCCGGGCCGGACAGCAGCAGGATCTCCAGGCGTTGCGCCCAGCCGATGCCCCGCCGCCGGGGACGTGCCGGGGGTGGCGGCTGCACGCCACCCCCGTCGCGTACGTGATCGGTGACCACGAGACTGCCGGTCACTCTCAGCCCTTCTTGGCCGCGTCGTTGACGGCCTTGATGATCCCGGCGACGTCACCCTTGCCGGCCAGCAGATTCACCACGCCGACGTTCAACGCGTTGCCGACGTTCTGGCCGTACAGGGTGTCGAGCCACTGGGACACGTACGGCGCCTTGTTGTAGGCGTCGAGAACCGCCTTGAGGTACGGCTCGTTGATGGCGCCCTGGGCCTGCTTGTTGACCGGCAGCGAGTTGAACGCCTTGTAGAACGCCTCCTGCACGTCCTTGGTCACGATGTAGTTCAGGAAGTCGCCGCACTCCTTGGGTGCCTTGGCCGAGCAGGAGTAACCGTCGGCGCCGCCCATCACCGCGGCCGGGTCGCCCTGGCCGCCGGGCACCGCGGGGAACGGGAAGTAGCCCAGGTCGGGCAGCGGTTTGGTGTCCTTGGTGAGGGACGCGATCACACCCGGGTCCCAGGCGCCCATCAGCTCCATGCTCGCCTTGTGGTTGGCGAGCAGCCCGGCCGAACTGCCCGCACCCTGCTGCGCCGGGGTGGTCAGGAAGCCGTCGTTGAACGGTTTGGTGTCGGCGAACGCCTTGAGCTGCTCACCGGCCGTGGTCCAGCACGGGTCGTCGAAGGTCTTGCTCTTCGCGGTGGCGTCGAGAGTGGCCTGGCTGCAGGCGCGCAACGCGAAGAAGTAGAACCAGTGCGCGGCCGGCCACGCGTCCTTCGCACCGAGCGCGATCGGGGTGCCCTTGGCCTTGAGTTTGGTCACCGCGGCGTTGAGGTCGTCCAGGGTGGCCGGTGGCGTGGTGACGCCGGCCGCCTTGAACAGGTCCTGGCTGTACCAGAGGCCGCCGGGCAGAATCGAGACCGGAACCGCGTACGCCTTGCCGTCGACCTGTGCGTTCTTGAGCGCGGCGTCGCCGATCGCCTGCTTGGTCTCGGCGCTGAGGGCGCCGGTGACGTCCTTGAGTTGGCCGGCCTCGACCATCGCGGCCATCTTCCCGCCGCCGCGCTGCAGGAAGATGTCGGGCGCGGAGCCGGAGTTGAGCGCGGTCTGCAGCTTGCCGTCGAGGTCCTCGTTCTGGATCGACTGAATATTGATCTTGACGGTCGGGTGGGCGGCCTGGAAGTCGGCGACCGTCTTCTGCCAGAACGCCTTGCCCGGCCCGGTGGTGGAGTTCTGCCACAGCTCCATCGTGACGTTGCCGCCGGAGCTCGATCCGTCGTCGCCGCCCGAGCAGGCGGTCAGGCCCAGCGTGCTCAGAGCCAGCGCGGCGGCCACGGCGAGGGTCCTCTTGGGTGTCATGAAAGCCGACCTCTCGTGAGCGAAAGTTTCGGGTTTTTATCGGAAGGTGGGCGCTCAAACTATGAAGCAGGTCATAGAGATGTCAAGATATTGACGGGGACGAAACACGGGGGAAAGGGCGGGAAGATCGCCTTGGGTTGAGTGGCACGCGTCCGCTCGATGCCCTGCGCGCTGTCTTCGATAGTTGCGAGATTCGTTCCGAAATTATCGGAGGAAAGGCAACCGATTGACCATCGAAGCTGTCATCAACGTGGACCTCGACGGCCCACGGATCAACCGCCACGTCTACGGGCACTTCGCCGAGCATCTCGGCCGCTGCATCTACGGCGGCTTCTACGTCGGCGACGACCCGGACGTCCCGAACGTGGGCGGTCTCCGTCTGGACGTCGTCGAGGCCCTGCGCGACCTGAACATCCCGAACCTGCGCTGGCCCGGCGGCTGCTTCGCCGACGAGTACCACTGGCGCGACGGCGTCGGGCCGAAGGATCAGCGGCCGGTCATGGTCAACACCCATTGGGGCGGGGTGGAGGAGAACAACCACTTCGGCACCCACGAGTTCCTGGCCCTGTGCGAGATGCTCGGCGCCGAGCCGTACATCAGCGGCAACGTCGGCTCGGGCACGGTGCGCGAGATGAGCGAGTGGGTCGAGTACCTGACCCGGGACGGCGACTCACCGATGGCCCGCCTGCGCCGGGCGAACGGCCGCGAGCAGCCGTGGCGGGTGCGCTTCTGGGGTCTGGGCAACGAGGCGTGGGGCTGCGGCGGCAACATGACCGCCGAGCACTACGCCCAGGAGGCCCGGCGGTACGGCACCTACAGCCGCGACTACGGCGACAACCGGCTGTACAAGATCGCCGCGGGCGCCAACGGCACCGATTACGCCTGGACCGAGACCCTGATGAAGCAGCTCGGCCACCTGGGCTGCCGGCACATTGCCGGCACGGCCTACCACGCCCTGTCGGTGCACTACTACACCGTCACCGGCCCGACGTGGGAGGAGAAGGGCTCGGCCACGGTCTTCGACACCGGGGAGTACTACACGACGATGGTGGCCGCGGCCCGCGTCGAGGAGGTGCTGGCCGGCCACGCCGCGGTGATGGACTGCTACGACCCCACCCGCAGCGTCGGCCTGGTCCTGGACGAGTGGGGCACCTGGTTCGACGTGGCGCGTGGCACCAACCCGGGCTTCCTGTACCAGCAGAACACGCTGCGCGACGCCCTGGTGGCGAGCGTCCACTTCGACGTCTTCCACCGGCACGCCGACCGGCTGGTGATGGCCAACATCGCGCAGACCGTGAACGTGCTGCAAGCCATGATCCTCACCGATCCGGACGCGAAGGCCATGGTGCTGACCCCGACCTACCACGTCTTCCGGATGAACCGCGACCACCAGGACGCGACGTCGCTGCGTGTCGACTTCCGCACCGCGCTGCCGTCCCGCCCGGTCGGCGACGCGACGCTGACGACCGTCTCGGCGTCTGCCAGCCGCAAGGACGGCCGCCTGCTGCTGTCCCTGTCGAACCTGGACGCCACCACCGCCGTCGACATCACGATCGACCTGCGGGGCGGGACGATCGGGACGGCTGACGCGACGATCCTGACGGCGGGCCTGCTGCAGGACCACAACACGCCGCAGGCGCCGTCGACGGTCGTGCCCCGGCCGTACGACCGGGTGTCGGTGACCGGGAGCACGCTGCGAGTGCACCTGCCGCCCCACTCGTTCGTGACGGTGAGCGGCGTGCTCTGATCCCCGCTCAGTCCGTGTGGAAGGCCGCCCGGTCGAAGTCGGCGTAGCCGCCCTCGGCCCCCAGGTCCTGAACCCAGAGGCCGACGAAGGCGCCGGTGAACCCCCACGCCGGGGGCTCGCCGGGGGCGGCCGTCGCGGCGTACTCGTCGGACAGGGTGGTGGCGTCGAACCGGCCGCCGATCTCCTGCCAGTCCGTCCCGGCGGTCCAGGCGAACGTGAGGTCCGGCCCGTCCAGGCGCGCGCGCAGGCCCACCCGGTGGACGTCGCCGAGCGGAACCCGCACGCCCGGGGGCACACTGACCCGCCCGCTGTCGCAGCACAGCACGTCGAGCACCGCCGCGCCGTCGTCGTCGGCGGTCACGTGCAGGTAGTACCAGTTGCGGGTGTTGTAGTAGGCGGTGATGCCGGCCAGCTGCCGGTAGCTGCCCGGCCGGAAGTCGAGGGTCGCCTCGAACGTGCACCTCGGCGCCGTCACCCGGCGGGCCACCAGGCTCGGTCGGCGCCGGGTCATCGGCGACTGCCCGCCGTGGATCCGCAGGTGCGACGGGCGGGCGGACAGGTCGACCCAGTCCGGGGTCGCCGGGCGGCGCAGCGTCGACCAGTTCGGCCCGAGCACCGGCGCGTCGAAGTGATCGTCCTCGGACTGCTCGCTGGAGACCCGCGGCGGCGTCAGGGTCACGCCGGCCGGAGCCGGGACCTGCTCGGCCGGCACGCCGTCCGGAATGCGCGGCCACCCGCCGGCCGGCCAGTCCACTCTCTGCAGAGCGCTTTCGCGGCCCAGCACACAACGATTGCCCTGCTGGTACGGGCGAGCCGCCAGATGCGCGAGGTACCACTCGCCCTGCGGGGTGCGCACCAGACTGCCGTGCCCGGCCTTCTGCAGGGTCAGATCGGGACGGCCCATCGAGGTCAGCATCGGGCCGGCCGGGTCCACCTCGTACTCCCCGAGCAGGTGCCGCGACCGGGCCACGGTCACCTGGTGCTCCCAGCTGGTGCCGCCCTCGGCGGTGACCAGGTAGTACCACCCGTCGTGGCGGTAGATGTTCGGCGCCTCGGTGAGGCCGGCCCCGGTGCCCTCGAAGATGACGTGCTCGGGGCCGACCAGGCGGCGCTCCTCACGGTCGTACCGTTGCAGGGAGATCCCGGCGAAACGGTCGCGTCCGGGACGCCAGTCGGCGCGCATCGACAGCATCCACGTCGTGCCGTCGTCGTTGTGGAACAGCGAGGCGTCGAAGCCGCGGCCGTGCAGGACGACCGGATCCGACCACGGGCCGTTGATGTCGGGCGCGGTGACCAGGTAGTTCTGCGGGTCCCAGTAGCCACCGGCGAACGTGCCGACGTCGGCGTAGAGCAGGTAGAACTGCCCGTCGTACCAGGTCAGGTTCGGCGCCCAGACCCCGCACGAGTCGGCCGTCCCGGTGAGGTCGAGGAGCCGTCGCTCGCCCAGCGCCCCGCCGAGCGGCTCCCACTGGACCAGGTCGGTCGAGTGGTGCAGGCGCACCCCTGGATACCACTCGAAGGTGGACGTCGCGATGTAGTAGTCGGTGCCGACCCGCAGGATCGACGGATCCGGGTGGAAGCCCGGCAGCACCGGGTTGCGGATCACGCCGTCGCCGCTCCCGGCGACTTCGGCGGAGGCGGCAGTGGCCTTGACGATCGTCATGCGGAACCTCCGCTGATCGGTGGCGAGGGATTGGCGGCCGTCCCGGTCCACCATGGCGCGATCGTCACCCGGAAACGGTAACGCTGTCAACAACTTCCGGAATTGAAACGGAAATACCGGGTCGCTCAGAGGCAGACAGAAGCCGGGAGTCCGAGCAGCTAGAGGCCACTCCGACTCCCGGCTCCCATCGCATTCCGTCACTGTTTTTTGGACTTCACGAAAGTCCGCTGACAATGTTTCCGAAACTTACGAAGCCGTGCAAGGGCTCCCGTTGAGCGTGTATCCGGTCGGCGCCCCGGCGTTGCCCGTGTGGGTCGCCTGGAAGCCGGCGGTGACCGTGCTGCCCGGTGCGATAGTGGCGTTGTAGGAGGCGTTGCGGGCGGTCACCGCGCCCGTCGCGGGCGTGTAGGTGGCGTTCCAGCCACCGGTGATCGTCTGCCCGGTGGGCAGCGTGAATCCCAGCGACCAGCCGTTGATCGTGCTGGTGCCGGTGTTGCCGATCGTGAGGTTGACGGTCAGGCCGTTGCTCCAGGCGCTGACCGAGCTGGTCACCGTGCACGCCGCGGTGACCGGCGGGCTGCTCGACGGCGAGACCGGCGTGGACGGCGAGACGGGGGTGGACGGCGAGACCGGTGTGGACGGCGAGGCCGGCGACGACGGCGTGGTGGTGCCGTCCAGGCCCAGGAACGAGATGGCGTACGCGAGTTGCCCCGCCATCGGAAGGGCGTGGCCCACCCCGGCGATGCTGATGCCCTCGACCGTCGCCCGGGTGCCGGTGGCGCCGTACCGGGTGCGGGTCCAGGACGACTGCGGGTGATCGGTGAACGCGGGCGTCTGGCTCAGCCCGTGCAGGTTGGTCCACTGTTTGATCTCCTCGCCGAAGTTCGGGTAGGCGAGGGTGGTGTCGGTCGTGCCGTGCCACAGCTGCATCCGCGGGTAAGCGCCGGTGTATCCGGGATACATCGCCCGGGCCTGGTCACCCCACTGCTGCGCCGACTTGATCAGGTTCCCGCCGGAACAGGTGCTGTTCCAGAGCGAGCCGTTGGTGGTGGCGAAGCAGCCGGCCGGCACCCCGGAGAAGGCCGACGCGGCGGAGAACACGTCCGGGTACTGCGCGGCCAGCACGTTGGTCATCATGGCCCCGGACGAGAAGCCGCTGACCACGATCCGCGCCGGATCCACGTTGTACCGCGCGCGAGCCCAGTCGACCATCGACTTGATCCCGGTGGAGTCGCTGCCACCGTCCCGGCGCAGCCCCTGCGGGCTGGAGACGTCGAAGCACTTCTCGGTACGGGTCGCCTCCGGCAGCACGACGACGAAGCCGTACCGGTCGGCGGCGGTCAGATAGTCCTTACCGTTGCCACCGGCGATCGCCGAGGCCGAGCCGCCGCAGTAGTGCACGAGCACGAGCAGCGCCGGCTTCGCCGCCACCCGGTCGGGCACGTAGGCGTACATCTTCAGGTTCGTCGGGTTGTTCCCGAAGCCGGTCACCTGGCTGAGCGAGGCGGCAGCGGCGGGCCGGGCGAACAGCAGGACCGCGATCCCGATCAGTGGCACCAGCGCCGCGACGAGCGCGGCGCGAAGATGGCGTCTCATGTCTTCCTTCCGTCGTTCAGGCGAGCGTGCAGGCGAGGGTGGGCGTCGACGCGGAACTGCCGTTGGCGAGCAGGCCGAACGTCGTGGCCGCGCCGGGTGCCAGCGCGCCGTTGTAGCTCGCGTTGGTGACCGTGGCGGTACTGCCGCTGGTGGTCAGCGAGCCGTTCCAGACCTGGCTCACGGACTGGCCGGCCGGCAGCGTCCAACTGACCCGCCATCCGGTGGTGGCCGCCGAGCCGCTGTTCGACACGGTGACCTCGGCCTGGAAACCGCCCTGCCAGCTGTTGACCACCCGGTACGCGGCAGCGCACCCGCCGGGCCCGGTCGACGGTGAGACCGAGACGGACGGTGAGACCGAGACCGACGGTGAGACGGAGACCGAAGCCGAAGCCGAGGCCGAGACCGACGCGGACGGTGAGGTCGTCGTCGTGCTGGGCAGCTGCGAGAAGAAGTTCCAGATCTCGCCGCCGACCCAGGTCCGGGCGCCGCTGGTGCTCGTCGAACCGTCCACGGGCTCCGGCGTGTGATCGCCGTCGAACGCGATCCATCGCACCGGATAGCCGGCGCGGCATCCGGTGTACGAGGTGGCGATGTGTGTCAGGCTGCCGCGGGCGGGTTCCGGCGGGTTCTGCGCGGCGCAGCCGTTGTTGCGCACGAACGTGTCGCGCAGCGAGCGGCCCAGCGAGATGTCCAGGACGCTGTCGTGGATGCCGTGAATCCCCAGGTAGGCGACCGGTTGGGTGCCTCCGGAGCAGCCGCTGAGGTTGGCCCCGGAGAGGACCGCGACCGCCCGGAAGACGGCCGGCCGGGCGCACGCCACGGCGTAGCTCATCGCGCCGCCGTAACTCCAGCCGGTCGCGAACACCTGCGAGGTGTCGACGCACAGGTCGCCCTCGATCAGCGCGGTCAGATTGTCCACCAGGGTGAGATCGCGCCCGCCGGTGTTGGCCCAGCCGTTGTCGATGCCCTGCGGCGCGACCAGGATCGCGCTGTTGTTCGAGAGTCCCTGCAATCCGTAGTAACCGGCGCTCGAGACGTTCTGGGCGGTGCCGTTCAACCAGTGAAAGGCAAAGATCAGCTTGTACGGGCGGGTCCGGTCATAGCCGTCCGGAATCCGCAGGATGTAGGTGCGGTTCTGGTTGCCGCTGCTGATGGTGCGGGTGCCGCTGGTCAGCGTCGGGGCCTTGCCGCACCCGGCGGTGGTGGCCGCGGCACCGGTCGGCGCGGCGGAAGCGACGCCACCGAGGACACCGGTGAGCATCGCGGTGGCGATCGCCAGGGCGGCGGCGAGAGCGGTCAGTGGCGCGAGTTTTCGTCGGGACATCGTGGTTCCCTTCCCCGGCGCCGGCCGGTGGCGGCCGGCGCCGGGAGCGGATCGTGGGGGAGAGGATCAGGCCGCGGAGCAGACCGGCGTGGCGGTGGGACCGGTGCCGGTGCCCTGGAAGCCGAACTCGGTGGTGCCGCCGGCCGCGAGCTGTCCGTTGTAGGAGACGTTGCGGAAGCCGACCGTGCCGGTGGTGCCGGTGTTGGTGGCACTCCACGTGCTGGTCACAGCGCTGCCCGAGGGCAAGGCGACGCTGACGTTCCAGCCGCTGAGCGCCGCGGACCCCGCGGTGACCTTGATGGTGGCGACGAACCCGCCGGTCCACGAGTTCAGCGACACCGACGCGCTGCACGCGCCACCGGGCTGCGGCGACGTGCTGGTGCTCGGGGAGGGCGACGACGGGGACGGCGACGGCGACGACGGCGACGGCGACGTGGTGGTGCCGCCGGCGTTGAGGGCGTTGAGCACCGAGGTGTACGCGGCCTTCTTGTTGCCGGAGTTGTCGAACAGCAGCGGGTTCTCCCCGGTGCGCCACGAGTCGCTGTCGCGGATGCCCCACACCGTGATGCCGGTGCACCGGGACACGGCCATGCAGGCGCGGGTCACGCTCGCGTAGATGCCGGCCTGGTTGCCGCCCTGCGCGACGTCGAGCTCGGTGATCTGCACGTCGACGCCGAGGTCGGCGAAGCGCTGCAGGTTGGCCTGGTAGTCGCCGGGGATGCTGGTGCCCAGGTGGGACTGGAAGCCGACGCAGTCGATCGGCACACCGCGGGACTTGAAGTCCTTGACCATGTTGTAGACGCCGGTCGACTTCGCGTTGACCCCGTCGGTGTTGTAGTCGTTGTAGCAGAGCTTGGCGTTCGGGTCGGCGGCGCGGGCTGCCTTGAACGCGGCCTCGATCCAGTCGTTGCCGGTGCGCTGCAGGTTGGAGTCACGCCGGGCGCCGCTGCCGCCGTCGGCGAACGCCTCGTTCACCACGTCCCAGGCGTAGATCTTGCCCTTGTAGTGGGTCGCGACCTGGGTGACGTGGTTCATCATGGCGCTGCGCAGCGCCGAGCCGGACATGGACTGGGCCCATCCCGGCTCCTGCTGGTACCAGAGCAGGGCGTGGCCGCGGACCTTGGCGCCCATGGAGATGCCCTGGTTGAGGATGCGGTCGCCGTTGGTGTAGGTGAACCGGCCCTGGGAGGGCTCGGTGGCGTCCCACTTCATCTCGTTCTCGGGCGTGACCGCGTTGAACTCGCGGTTCAGGATGCCGGTGTACGTGCCGTCGCCGAGCTTGCCGGCGGCGATCGCCGCACCGAAGTAGCGGCCGGTCTGTGCGGCCGAGGCGCCGAGTGTGCTGGCGGCCTCGGCCGAGCCGATCACGGCGACGCTGGCCGCGACGGCCACGGCGGCTGCGGCCGAGGCCAGCAGCAGGGAGCGGCTTCTCTTGAGGATTGGCATGGTGGGGAAACCTTTCGGGGGCAAGGTTTGGGAGCGTTCCCAGTGATGGTGGCCAATGTTGCCAGCGGGTTTCGCGGAAAGGCAAACACGACCATCGGCCCGCGATCGACATAACAGTTCCTGCGGGACGGGTCCTGCGCCAGGGCGGAAATTCGTCGCGGCGGAAGTGTTATGCCGAGGGCCCCGAGCGGGTCGCTCAAAGACCGTCTTGAATGTCAGGAAACATCCTGGCAATCTTCCAAGTCAAGCTGTTAGCGCTCCCATCCCTGATCTTTTCCCCGCCTGAAACGGCGTGTGAGCGATAACAGCGCATCCCCCGGTTCCACCAGAAGTCAGGGAGGCGCATCGCCATGCCCAGAAGAAGACGGTGGTTGTTCGCCACACTCCTCGCCACACTCCTCGCCGCCGCCGGTGTCATGATTCAGCCCGGTGCGGCGCTCGCCGAGTCCAACGGCGGAACCCGCGTCATGCCGCTCGGCGATTCGATCACCGAAGGCACGCAGGTGCCCGGCGGGTATCGGATCGGCCTGTGGCAGCGCATGGCCGGCGCCGGTTACCGCGTCGATCTGGTCGGATCGCAGTTCAACGGGCCGGCCGCGCTCGGCGACCACGACCACGAGGGCCACCCCGGTTGGCGGATCGATCAGATCGACGCCAACCTCAGCGGCTGGCTGGGAGCCACCACCCCGCGCACGATCCTGCTGCACATCGGCACCAACGACATCCTGCAGAACTACAACGTGAGCGGCGCCCCGAGCCGGCTGTCCACCCTTCTCGACCACATCAAGGCGGCCGTGCCGTCGGCCGACGTCTTCGTGGCCACGCTCATCCCGCTGGCCAATTCCGGTCAGGAGGCCGCGGCCCGGACCTTCAACGCGGCCCTGCCCGGCATCGTGAGCGGCAAGGGCTCCCGGTTCCACCTCGTCGACATGCACGCCGCGCTCACCACCGGCGACCTGACCGACGGCATCCACCCGACGGCCGGCGGCTACGACAAGATGGCCGCGACCTGGTACTCGGCGCTGCGCTCGGTGCCGGGCACGATCGGTGACCCGGCCACCGGCACCGGCACCGCGCTGGTCGGCACCGGGTCCGGCCGCTGCCTGGACGTGCCGGGCAGCAGCACCACCAACGGCGTCCAGCCGATCATCTGGGACTGCAGTGGCGCGGCCAACCAGCAGTGGGCCTACGGCGGGTCGACCCTGCGGTCGCTGGGCAAGTGCCTGGACTCGCCGACCGGGGCGACCGCCGGCAGCAAGGCCCAGCTGTGGGACTGCAGCGGCGCCGCCAACCAGCAGTGGACGTTCACGTCGGGGTCCACGATCCGCAACGTGCAGTCGGGTCTGTGCCTGGACGTCACCGGGAAAGCCACCGCCAACGGCACCGCCGTCGGGCTCTGGACCTGCACCAATGCCACCAACCAGCTCTGGACGAGGCGATGAACATGAAGCTGCGAAATCTGCTCGCTGCGGGATTGCTGCTGCTCGGCGGCGCCGTGGCCGCGCTGCCGGGCACGCCGGCCCAGGCCCTCGACAACGGGGTCGCGCGGACCCCGCCGATGGGCTGGAACAGCTGGAACACCTTCGGCTGCAACATCAGCGAGAGCCTGATCCGCGGCATGGCCGACGCGATGGTCAGCAGCGGCATGCGCGATCTCGGCTACCAGTACGTCGTCGTCGACGACTGCTGGTTCAACCCGAACCGTGACTCCGCCGGCAACCTGCAGGGCGACCCGACCCGGTTCCCGAGCGGCATGAAGGCGCTCGGCGACTACCTGCACGGCAAGGGCCTGAAGTTCGGTATCTACCAGGGCCCGCTGGACAAGACGTGCGCGCAGTACTTCAACAGTTACCCCGGCGCCACCGGCAGCCTGAACCACGAGGCACAGGACGCCCGGCAGTTCGCCGCCTGGGGCGTCGACTACCTCAAGTACGACTGGTGCTCGCCGACCGGCACGATCAACGACCAGGTCACCACGTTCGCCAAGATGCGCGACGCGCTCGCCGCCACCGGCCGGCCGATCCTGTACAGCATCAACTCGAACAGCGTCCACTCCAAGACCGGTCCGCAGCGTAACTGGGGCGACGTCGCCAACATCTGGCGCACCACCGAGGACATCCAGGACATGTGGGACAGCGGCCAGACCAACGGCTATCCCATGGGGGTGAAGAACATCGTCGACGTGACCGTGCCGCTGGCCGGTTACGCCCGGCCCGGAGCCTTCAACGACCCGGACATGATGGAGGTCGGCCGCGGTGGACTGACCGACACCGAGCAGCGCAGCCACTTCGCGCTCTGGGCGATGATGGCCTCCCCGCTGATCGCCGGCAACGACCTGCGCTCGATGAGCACGGCCACCCAGACCATCCTGAAGAACTCCCGGCTGATCGCGATCAACCAGGACACGCTCGGCCTGCAGGCGACCCAGGTCTCGTTCGACGGCACACGTCGCGTACTGGCGAAGCGGCTCTCCAACGGTGACGTCGCGGTCGCCCTCTTCAACCAGGGCGGCTCGACCACGACGATCTCCACGACCGCCGCGGCGGTCGGCAAGTCCGGCACGTCGTTCACGCTGCAGGACGCGTGGAGCGGCGCGACGACGAGCAGCACCGGAGCGATCAGCGCGAGCGTCCCCGCGCACGGCACGGTCGTCTACCGGGTCAGCGGCGGGACGACCACCACTCCGCCGCCGAGCAACACGCTGGTCAGCGCCTCCTCCGGGCGGTGCCTCGACGTACCCGGCGGAAATACGGCCAACGGGACGCAGCCGGTCATCTGGGACTGCAACGGCGGCACCAACCAGCGCTGGACGGTCAGTGGCCAGAGCCTTCAGGCGCTCGGCAAGTGCCTGGACGCGCCGACCGGCGCCACCGCCGGGGCCAAGGTTCAGCTCTGGGACTGCAACGGGCAGACCAACCAGCAATGGACGCTCCAGTCGGACGGCACGATCCGCGGCACCGCCTCCGGGCTCTGCCTCGACGTGGACCACAACCTGACCGCCAACGGCACGCTCGTCCTGCTCTGGACCTGCACCGCCGCCACCAACCAGCGATGGAGCCGGGCCTGATGTCGAGAAGATCGCTGATCGGCGCTCTCTGCGCGGCCGTGATGGTGCTGGTCACCGCCGCCCTGCCGGTCGCCGCGCACGCCGACAACCCGATCGTGCAGACGATCTACACCGCGGACCCGGCGCCGCTGGTCTACAACGGCCGGGTCTACCTCTACACCGGGCACGACGAGGACAACTCCACCTACTTCACGATGAAGGAATGGCGGGTCTACTCGTCGGCCGACATGGTCAACTGGACCGACCACGGATCCCCCATGAGCCTGGCCACGTTCAGCTGGGCGAAATCGGACGCCTGGGCCGGCCAAGTCGTCGCCCGCAACGGCAAGTTCTATTGGTACGTGCCGGTCACCGACCGCGCGACCGGGCGGATGGCGATCGGCGTGGGCGTGGCGACCAGCCCGACCGGGCCGTTCACCGACGCGCTCGGGCACCCGCTCGCCGAGAACGGGGAGATCGACCCGACGGTCTTCATCGATGACGACGGTCAGGCCTACCTCTACTGGGGAAACCCCAACCTGTGGTACGTGCGCCTGAACGCCGACATGATCAGCTACAGCGGCGGAGTCAACCAGATCCCGCTGACCACGTCCGGGTTCGGCACCCGGACCGGCAACACGAGCCGGCCCACGCTGTACGAAGAGGGCCCCTGGGTCTACAAGCGCAACGGCCTCTACTACAACGTGTTCGCGGCCAAGTGCTGCTCGGAGTTCATCGGCTATTCCACCGCACCCGGGCCGACCGGGCCGTGGACCTATCGGGGAACCGTGATGCCGACCCAGGGAAGCAGTTTCACGAATCATCCGGGCGTCATCGACTTCAACGGCAGCTCGTATTTCTTCTACCACAACGGGGCGCTTCCGGGCGGTGGAGGATACACCCGTTCGGTCGCTGTGGAGAGGTTCAATTACAACGCCGACGGCACCATTCCGACGATCAATATGAGTACTGCCGGAGCGCCGCAGAACGGGACGCTCGATCCGTACGTGCGGCAGGAGGCGGAGACCATCGCCTGGAGTTCCGGGGTGGAGACGGAACGGGCGAGCGAGGGCGGCATGAACGTCGGCTACCTCGAGAACGGTGACTACGTCAAGGTCAAGGGCGTCGCGTTCGGTTCGGGGGCGACCTCGTTCTCGGCCCGGGTCGCCTCCGCCGCGGCGGGCGGGCGGATCGAACTGCGGCTGGGTAACGTCAACGGCGCTCTTGCCGGCACCTGCACCGCGCCGGCGACGGGCGGCTGGCAGACCTGGACCACCGTCACGTGCCCGGTCAGCGGCGCCACCGGCACTCAGGACCTCTACCTGCGGTTCACCGGCGGCAGCGGCTATCTGTTCAACGTGGACTGGTGGCGGTTCGCCCACGCGTAGGTGTAGTAGGGCAGGATCATAGGCAACTCACAGGTAGGTCGTGTGCCGGAGCCCGGCCACACCGCAGCCCTCGGCCGGGCTCCGACACGACCTACGCCCGGCGCGGTGATGGTGGCAAGAGCATGGCGGTGACGCGGGTTGGCGGTCCCGGCCTGGTGCGAGCAGCCCAGGCCGGGGACCGTCACGCGCTGGACGAGCTCGTCACAGTGCATCTGCCGATGGTCTACACGATCGTCCGGCAGGCTCTTGACGGCGATCCGGACGTCGACGACGTCACGCAGGACATCATGCTGCGCGCGCTGCGGCAGCTGCGGTCGCTGCGCTCGCCGGACAGCTTCCGCCCGTGGCTGGCGGCGATCGCCCTGCGCCAGATCAGCACCCATCAGCATCGGCAGGACCGGGAGACGGCCCGGGTCGTGCCGCTCGACGACGCCCCGGAACTGCCGGACGCCGGGGCGCGCTTCGAGGGCCTCACCGACCTGCGCCTGGAGTTGTCGGCCCAGCGCCGTCAGGTGCGGCGGGCCGGCCGCTGGCTCGACCCGGACGACCGGATGCTGCTGTCGCTGTGGTGGCTGGAGGTGGCCGGTCGGCTGTCGCGCGCCGAGGTCGCCGAGGCGCTCGGCGTCACCGCGATCCATGCCGGCGTACGCATCCAGCGCATGCGCGGCCAGCTGGAGTTGAGCCGGGCGATCCAGGCCGCGCTGGACGCCCGGCCCCGCTGTCCCCAGCTCGACGCCGAGCTGACCGGCTGGTCCGGCACACCCGATCCACGATGGCGCAAACGCCTGGCCCGGCACGTGCGCGACTGTCCGGTCTGTGCCCGGGCCGCCGCCGATCTGCTGCCCACCGAGCGCCTGCTGCCCAGCCTGGTGCTGCTGCCGGTGCCGGTGGCGCTGACGGCGGCGGTGCTGGCCAAGAGCTCGGGCACCGGCGGGGTGGTGACGGCGCTGTCCTCCGCCTCGGCCGCGGTCGGCAAGGCCGGGGTGCTCGCGCAGTTGGCGGCGGCCCATCCGGTGGTGTCCGTGGTCGCCGCGGCGACGCTGATCGCCGGTGCCACCGCCGGCGCGGTGAGCCTGACCGGCCCGGAGACCCCACGCCCGGCAACGGTCGCGCAGACTCCGCAACCGGCCGCGCCGAGCGCGGTCGCGAGCGGGCCGGCTCCCGCGGTCGCGAGCGGGCCGGCCTCCGCCGCCGGGACCGGCCTCCTGCGCGCCGGACCGGTGTCGCTGGAGGCGGCCGACGCCACCGGGCGGTTCGTCACGGTGGCCGCCGACTACGGCCTGCTGACCCGGGTGGGGGCGGGTAACACGGTGACCGCCCGGCGGCAGGCCAGCTTCCGGGCGGTGGCCGGGTTGAACGACCCGCGGTGCTTCTCGTTCCGCGCGGCCGACGGCGGCTACCTGCGGCACTCGTCGTGGCGGTTGCGGCTCAGCCGGGACGAAGGGTCGAAGCTGTTCCGCGGCGACGCCACGTTCTGCCCGGGGCCGGGTCAGGCGGCCGGCTCGATCACTCTGGAATCGTCCAACTATCCGGGCTGGTTCCTGCGGCACCGCGGCGACGAACTCTGGGTCGACCAGTTCGACGGCACCTCCGGTTTCCGCGCCGACGGCTCATTTTTCGTGCGTCCGGCACTGGCCGACTGACACCGACCCCGGCCCGGCCGCGTACATAACAAAATTTTCCTTCCCAGAAATTGTTATAGCGAAGCGTTCCTGTTGGTCGGGCGGTTAAGGAATTGAAACACCTGAAACCGTCTGGCAATATCGCATCACGAATGTGAGCGCTCCCATAACGGAGGATCAGGCGATGAGAGCTGCCATTATCCGTGTGTTAGCCGCGTTTCTGAGTGCGGCCCTCGTCTTCACCGCCACTTCCGCGGCGGTTGCGGCGACGATCGACACGAGCGCCACGTACGTATTGGTCAACCGCAACAGCGGCAAGGCCCTGGACGTCCACAACCTGGCCACCACCGACGGCGCGAAGATCGTGCAGTGGGCCCGCAACGACGGGGCGCAGCAGCAGTGGCAGTTCGTGGACTCGGGCGGTGGTTACTACCGGCTGAGGTCCAAGTTGTCCGGCAAGGTGCTCGACGTCTCCGGCGCCTCGACCGCCGACGGTGGCGCGGTCGTCCAGTGGACCGACAACAACGCGTCCAACCAGCAGTTCAGCATCCAGGACGTGGACGGTTACGTCCAGCTGATCAACCGCAACAGCGGCAAGGCGGTCGAGGTGCAGGGCGCGTCGACCGCCGACGGTGGCGCGGTCGTGCAGTACAGCGACTGGAACGGCGCCAACCAGCAGTGGCAGCTCGTCAAGGTCGGCAGCGGCACGCCGTCCACCGGGACGTTCACCAACCCGGTGGTGTGGCAGGACTTCGCCGACGGCGACATCATCCGGGTCGGGGACGCCTACTACTACTCGGCGTCGACCATGCACTACTCGCCGGGCGCGCCGATCCTGCGGTCGTACGACCTGGTCAACTGGGAGTACGCGGGTCACTCGGTGCCGCGGCTGGACTTCGACTCGAACGCGTACGACCTCAACGGCGGCCGGGCCTACGTGAAGGGCATCTGGGCGTCGGCGTTGAACTACCGGCCCAGCGACAGCACCTACTACTGGCTGGGCTGCACCGAGTTCAACCGCACCTACGTCTACTCGGCGCCGGCGGTCGACAGCACGTGGTCGAAGCGGGCGCGGATCAACAAGTGCTACTACGACGCGGGGCTGCTCTTCGACGGCGACACCCCGTACGTCGCCTACGGCAACTCCACGATCAGCGTCGCCCAGCTCTCGTCCGACCTGACCTCGGAGGTGCGCTCGCAGACGGTCTACACCACGCCGTCGAGCATCGGCACGCTCGAGGGGTCCCGGATGTACAAGCGGGGCAACTACTACTACATCTGGGTGACCCGCCCGGCCAACGGTCAGTACGTGCTGCGCTCGACCAGCCCCTTCGGTCCGTACGAGCAGAAGCAGGTCCTTCTTGATCTTCCGGGGCCGATCTCGGGTGGCGGGGTGCCGCATCAGGGCGGCCTGGTCCAGACGCAGAACGGTGACTGGTGGTACATGGCGTTCACCGACGCCTACCCCGGCGGCCGGGTGCCGACGCTCGCGCCGATCACCTGGAGCAACGACTGGCCGATTCTGACCACTGTCGGCGGACGGTGGGGGAGCACGTACCCGAAGCCGAACATCACCACCTCGAAGACCGTCGCGTCGATGATCGGCCCGGACACGTTCACCGGCAGCACGCTCGGGCCGCGCTGGGAGTGGAACCACAACCCCGACACCAGCAAGTTCAGCGTCGGGAACGGGCTGCGGCTGTCCACCGCCACGGTGACGAACGACCTGTACAACGCCCGCAACACGCTCACTCACCGGATCCAGGGGCCGTCGTCGACCGCCACGATCGAACTCGACTACTCGCAGATGGCCAACGGTGACCGATCCGGATTGGCCATGCTGCGCGACTCGTCGGCCTGGATCGGCATCCGCAAGGACAACGGCACCACCCGCGTGTCGATGACCAACGGGCTGACCATGAACTCCAGCTGGGCCACGACCGGCACCGGCACCGAGGCCGCCGGCGCCAACGTCAGCGGCGGCAAGATCTGGCTGCGCGTGAGCGCCGACATCCGGCCCGGCTCCGGACGCACCGCCACGTTCTCCTACAGCACGAACGGCAGCACGTTCACCACGCTCGGCCCGGCGTTCACCCTCAACAACGCCTGGCAGTTCTTCATGGGCTACCGCTTCGGCCTCTTCAACTACGCCACTCAGGCCCTGGGCGGCGCGGTCACGGTCAACCGCTTCGACCTGACCACCCCCTGAATCACCTCCCCACCCCCACCCCCATCCCCGAGGAGACAGACATGAGAAGACCCGATTTCCCCGTACGGGGAACGGATGCGCGACCAGAGACGGCGGTGACGCGCCGCGGGTGGTGGCGCAGCGGCCTGGCCGCGCTGGCTCTGCTGACCGGCGTCGGCATCGCGGTGACCACCTCACCGGCGTCCGCGGCGACCGTCGACACCAGCGCCTCGTACATGCTGGTCAACCGCAACAGCGGCAAGGCCCTGGACGTCTACAACCTGGCCACCACCGACGGCGCGAAGATCGTCCAGTGGGCGCGCAACGACGGGGCGCAGCAGCAGTGGCAGTTCGTCGACTCCGGTGGCGGTTACTACCGGCTGAAGTCGAAGCTGTCCGGCAAGGTCCTCGACGTCTACAACCTGTCGACCGCCGACGGCGGCGCGATCGTGCAGTGGACCGACAACAACACCACCAACCAGCAGTTCAGCCTGCAGGACATCGACGGCTACATCCAGCTGATCAACCGCAACAGCGGCAAGGCCGTCGAGGTGCAGGGCGCGTCGACCGCCGACGGTGGCGCGATCGTGCAGTACAGCGACTGGAACGGCGCCAACCAGCAGTGGCAGCTGGTGAAGGTCGGTAGCGGCACGCCGAGCTCGCCGCCGCCGTCCGGCTCGTGCACGCTGCCGTCGACCTACCGCTGGTCGTCGACCGGCGCGCTGGCCACCCCGAAGTCGGGCTGGGTGTCGCTGAAGGACTTCACGGTCGTGCCCTACAACGGCAAGCACCTGGTCTACGCCACCACGCACGACACCGGCTCGGCCTGGGGATCGATGAACTTCACCCCGTTCACCAACTGGTCCGACATGGCGTCGGCGAGCCAGAACGGAATGAGCTCCGGCACGGTCGCGCCGACGCTGTTCTACTTCGCACCGAAGAACATCTGGGTGCTCACCTACCAGTGGGGCGGCAGCGCGTTCTCCTACCGCACCTCCAGTGACCCGACCAACGCCAACGGCTGGTCCGCGGCGCAGCCGCTGTTCACCGGGAGCATCTCCGGGTCGGGCACCGGGCCGATCGACCAGACGATCATCGGTGACGGCACGAACATGTACCTGTTCTTCGCCGGTGACAACGGCAAGATCTACCGGGCGAGCATGCCGATCGGGAACTTCCCCGGCAGCTTCGGCTCGTCCTACACCACGATCATGAGCGACACCACGAACAACCTGTTCGAGGCGCCGCAGGTCTACAAGGTGCAGGGCCAGAACCAGTACCTGATGATCGTCGAGGCGATCGGCAGCCAGGGTCGCTACTTCCGGTCGTTCACCGCGACCAGCCTCAACGGGTCGTGGACGCCGCAGGCGGCGACCGAGAGCAACCCGTTCGCGGGCAAGGCCAACAGCGGCGCGACCTGGACCAACGACATCAGCCACGGCGAGCTGATCCGCGCCACCGCCGACCAGACGATGACCGTCGACCCGTGCAACCTGCAGCTGCTCTACCAGGGCCGCTCGCCGAGCTCCGGCGGCGACTACGGGCTGCTGCCGTACCGGCCGGGTGTCCTCACCCTGCAGCGGTAGCTGATCCACCCCCGGTGGGCCGGCCCCCTTCCGGCCCACCGGGGACCTTCCCCTCCAGGAGCCAGCATGACCATCCCCATCAGCCGCCGACGCCTGCTGCAGGCCGCCGGGGCCGGCGCGGTCGCCGGCACCATCGGCGGCGTCGCCCGGGCCGACGCCGCGGCGATACCACCGGCCCGCCCGGACCTGGGCGTCTCGGCCTACCCCTTCGACCTCGGCCAGGTCCGGCTCACCGCCGGGCGATGGCTCGACAACCAGACCCGCACCCTCAACTACCTGCGGTTCGTCGACGTCGATCGGCTGCTCTACAACTTCCGGGCCAACCACGGCCGGTCCACCGGCGGCGCCACGGCCAACGGCGGCTGGGACGCGCCGAACTTCCCCTTCCGTACGCACATGCAGGGCCACTTCCTCACCGCGTGGGCCCAGGCGTGGGCGGCGCTCGGCGACGTCACCTGCCGGGACAAGGCGACCTACATGGTCGCGGAACTGGCCAAGTGCCAGGCGTCGAACGGTTACCTCTCCGGCTTCCCGGAGTCCGACTTCACCGCCCTGGAAGCGCGCACGCTGACCAACGGCAACGTGCCCTACTACTGCGTCCACAAGACGCTCGCCGGGCTCCTCGACGTGTGGCGGCTGATCGGCGACACCACCGCTCGCGACGTGCTGCTGCGCCTGGCCGGGTGGGCCGACACGAGAACCGCGCGACTGACCACCAGCCAGATGCAGGCGATGCTCGGTACGGAGTTCGGCGGCATGAACGAGGTGCTGGCCGACCTCTACCAGCAGACCGGGGAGACTCGGTGGCTGAGCGCGGCCCAGCGCTTCGACCACACCGCGGTGTTCACCCCGCTCGCCGCCGGCAGTGACCAGCTCAACGGGCTGCACGCCAACACCCAGGTGCCCAAGTGGGTCGGCGCGGTCCGCGAGTACAAGGCGACCGGGACGAGCCGCTACCGCGACATCGGGCTCAACGCCTGGAACATCACGACCGGCGCGCACACGTACGCGATCGGCGGCAACAGCCAGGCCGAGCACTTCCGCGCGCCGAACGCCGTCGCCGGGTACCTGACCAACGACACCTGCGAGCACTGCAACACGTACAACATGCTCAAACTCACCCGGGAGCTGTGGCTGACCGACCCGGGGCGCGCCGCCTACTTCGACTTCTACGAGCGGGCGCTGCTCAACCACCTGATCGGGGCGCAGAACCCGGCCGACAGCCACGGGCACATCACGTACTTCACGCCGTTGAAGGCCGGTGGCCGGCGCGGCGTCGGGCCGGCGTGGGGCGGTGGCACCTGGTCGACCGACTACAACAGCTTCTGGTGCTGTCAGGGCACCGGCGTCGAGACCAGCACGAAGCTGATGGACTCGATCTACTTCTTCAGCGGGACCACGCTGACGGTCAACCTGTTCACGCCGTCCGTGCTCAGCTGGGCCGAGCGGGGCATCACCGTCACCCAGTCCACGTCGTACCCGGTCGGTGACAGCACCTCGCTGACGCTGTCCGGCACGATGAGCGGGTCGTGGAGCATCCGGGTCCGCATCCCGGGCTGGACGTCGGGCGCGACCCTGGCGGTCAACGGCGTCGCGCAGAACGTCACGGCCACGCCCGGCAGCTACGCCACCGTCACCCGGGTCTGGGCCGCGGGCGACGTGCTGACCGTCCGGCTGCCGATGCGAGTGATCATGCAGCCGGCCGCCGACAACCCGCAGATCCAGGCCATCACGTACGGCCCGGTGGTGCTGGCCGGCAACTACGGCAGCACGACGTTGTCCGGCAATCCGTCGCTGACCGTCTCGTCGATCGCCCGGACCGGCACCGGGAGTCTGGCGTTCACCGCGACCGCCAACGGCGCCACCGTCGGCCTCGGGCCGTTCCACGACGCGCACGGCTTCAACTACGCCGTCTACTGGAACGCCGCCGGCGGGACCGGTGAGGCGACGTACAAGCTGGTCAACGCGGCCTCCGGACTGGTCCTCGGTATTCAGGACATGTCCACCGCCGACGGCGGGACGGCCGTCGTCTGGGGCGACACCGGCACCGCCGACCACCGGTGGGTGCAGGTCGCCGACGGCGGCGCCGTGCGGTTCCGCAACGTCAACAGCGGCAAGGTGCTCGGCGTCGAGAACATGGCGACCGGTGACAACGCGCGCGTCCTGCAGTGGGCCGACAACGGCACCGCCGACCACCGCTGGACGCTGATCGCCAACAGCGACGGCTCCTACCGCATCCGCAACGTCAACAGCGGCAAGGTGCTGGCCGTGCTGAACGCCTCGACTGCCTGGGGGACCCAGGTCGTCCAGGAGTCCGACAACGGCAGCGCCGACAACAACTGGCGTCTCGTCCGAGAGGAATGATCATGAAAAGATCCAGACTTCTGGTGTCGGCCGGCGTGGCCGTGCTGGCCTCGACGGCGGTCGTGGCGACGATGCCCGCCGACGCCGCCGCGGCCGGCTGCTCGGTGAACTACGCGGTGTCCTCGCAGTGGCAGGGTGGGTTCAACGCCGACGTGTCGATCACCAACCTGGGCGATGCCCTGTCCGGTTGGACACTGACCTGGGCGTACGGCAACGGGCAGACGGTGACGCAGGCGTGGAACGCGACGGTCACGCAGAGCGGGTCGGCGGTGACGGCGAAGAACGTCAGCTACAACGGCGCGGTCGCGACCGGCGGCACGGTGTCGTTCGGCTTCACCGGAGCGTGGAGCGGGGCCAACGCCGTACCGGCCAGTTTTGCTCTCAACGGGGTTGCCTGCACCGGAGGGACGGTGCCGTCCCCGTCCAGCCCGTCCCCGTCCAGCCCGTCCCCGTCCAGCCCGTCCCCGTCCAGCCCGTCCCCGTCCAGCCCGTCCCCGTCCTCGCCGTCGCCGTCCACCTCGCCCTCGACGCCGACGACGTGCACGCTGCCGTCGACCTACCGCTGGTCGTCGACCGGCGCGCTGGCCCAGCCGAAGAACGGGTGGGTGTCGCTGAAGGACTTCACCAACGTCGTCTACAACGGCAAACATCTGGTGTACGCGTCGAACGTCTCCGGCTCGGGCTACGGCTCGATGAACTTCGGGCTGTTCAGCGACTGGTCCCAGATGGGTTCGGCCAGCCAGAACGGGATGAGTCAGGGCACCGTGGCGCCGACCCTGTTCTACTTCGCGCCGAAGAACATCTGGGTGCTGGCCTACCAGTGGGGGCCGACCGCGTTCAGCTACAAGACATCGACCGACCCGACCAACGCCAACGGCTGGTCCGCGCCGCAGACGCTGTTCACCGGCTCGATCACCGGCTCCGGCACCGGCGTGATCGACCAGACGCTGATCGGTGACGGCACGAACATGTACCTGTTCTTCGCCGGTGACAACGGCAAGATCTATCGGGCGAGCATGCCGATCGGGAACTTCCCCGGCAGCTTCGGCTCGTCCTACACCACGGTCATGAGCGACTCGACGAACAACCTGTTCGAGGCGGTCGAGGTGTACAAGGTGCAGGGCCAGAACCAGTACCTGATGATCGTCGAGGCGATCGGCAGCCAGGGTCGTTACTTCCGGTCGTTCACCGCGACCAGCCTCAACGGGTCGTGGACGCCGCAGGCGGCGACCGAGAGCAACCCGTTCGCGGGCAAGGCCAACAGCGGCGCGACCTGGACCAACGACATCAGCCACGGTGACCTGGTCCGCACCAACCCGGACCAGACCAAGACCGTCGACCCGTGCAACCTGCAGCTGCTCTACCAGGGCAAGGACCCGAACGCCGGCGGGGCTTACGACCAGCTGCCGTGGCGGCCGGGTCTGCTCACCCTGCGGCGGTAACCCAAGACCCAACTCGGTGGGGAAAGTCGGCCCGGTGCGCATCCGGGGAAAGGCCAGCGCGCCGGGCCGACGCCTTTCCGGGTTTCTGTTATATCGACTGCTCGCCGATGGTCCATAGTCCGTAATTCTCGTAATTCTCTTCGAAACTTACGATAATGATTTGTCGGCCCGCGCATTGATGAGCGGGCATCTAGCTGGTCATTCGCTGGTGGGGCGATCTGATACTTCCGGAACTTTCCCGGAACTACTTGTTTCGGGAATGTTGCCGTGCCTAGCATCTGTCGCATTGAAGTCGGTCGTTCGACTTCTCCCCCCACGCGCGGCGGCCGTCCTCTGCCGTGCGTGCAGAACGGAGGCTCCACGTGGAAACCAGCTCCCCCGTCCCGCGCCGGGCATCACGCGCCCGGCTCCTGCTCGCCGGCACGGTGGCCGCCGTCACCGCGCTCGGCGCCGTGCTGGTGGCGTCCCAGGCCAGCGCCGCGGCCAGCACACTCGGCGCGGCCGCGGCCCAGTCCGGCCGCTACTTCGGTACCGCCATCGCCGCCAGCCGCCTCGGCGACTCGACGTACTCCACGATCGCCGGCCGTGAATTCAACATGATCACGGCCGAGAACGAGATGAAGCCGGACGCCACCGAACCCCAGCGGGGGCAGTTCAACTTCAGCTCCGGCGACCAGATCTACAACTGGGCCACCCAGCGCGGCCTCAAGGTCCGCGGACACACCCTGGCCTGGCACGCCCAGCAGCCCAGCTGGTGGGGCGGCCTCAGCGGCAGCAGCCTGCGGCAGGCCATGATCGACCACATCAACGGGGTGATGGCCCACTACAAGGGCAAACTCGCCGCGTGGGACGTGGTCAACGAGGCGTTCGCCGAGGACGGCAGCCGCCGCAACTCCAACCTGCAGGCCACCGGCAACGACTGGATCGAAGCCGCGTTCCGGGCCGCGCGCACCGCCGACCCGTCGGTCAAGCTCTGCTACAACGACTACAACATCGAGAACTGGTCGTACGGCAAGACGCAGGGCGTCTACAACATGATCCGCGACTTCAAGTCCCGCGGCGTGCCGATCGACTGCGTGGGCCTGCAGACCCACTTCACCGGCGGCAGCTCGCTGCCCGGCAACTTCCAGACCACGCTGCAGAACTTCGCCGCCCTCGGCGTGGACGTCGCGCTGACCGAGGTCGACGTCACCAACTCCTCCACCACGCAGTACGCCGGCCTGACCCAGGCCTGCCTCAACGTGCCCCGCTGCATCGGCATCACCGTGTGGGGCGTGCGGGACAGCGACTCGTGGCGGTCCAGCGAGAACCCGCTGCTGTTCGACGGCGGAGGCAACAAGAAGGCCGCGTACACCTCCGTCCTCAACGCCCTCAACAGCGCCGGGCCCGGCCCGTCCTCGCCGCCGCCGAGCGACGGCACCGGCTCGCCGTCCCCGTCGACCTCGGTCCCGGCCGGCAACGGCAACCGGATCGTCGGCGCCCAGTCCGGCCGGTGCATCGACGTGCCCAGCTCGTCGCAGAACAACGGCACCCGAGTCCAGCTCTACGACTGCAACGGGCAGAGCAACCAGACGTGGACGCTCACGTCGAGCAAGCAGCTCACCGTCTACGGCAGCCGGTGCCTGGACGCGGCCGGTTCCGGCAACGGCTCGGCCGTGCAGATCTACGCCTGCAACGGGCAGGCGAACCAGCAGTGGAACGTCAACAGCAACGGCACCATCACCGGAGTGCAGTCCGGACGCTGCCTGGACGTGTGGGGGACCGGCAACGGTCAGCAGGTCCAGATCTACGACTGCAGTGGACAGGCCAACCAGCGGTTCAGCCTGAACTGAGCCGCCGGCGGGGGTGAGAACCGGCCGGTCATCGGGGTCCGATACCCCGGTGGCCGGCCGGTTCGTTATGCGAGCCGGGTGGCGCCCGGAGCCACGGCCGCCGCTTCGGGTTGCCCGTGGCTAGGTGTGATGTCCAGCTAGGCGGTGGCGGTGCCGATCAGGGCGCCGACGGCGAAGGTCACCGCCATGGCCAGCGCGCCGCCGAGGACCAGCCGCAGGATGGCGCGGGCCGGGCGGGCGCCGCCGAGGCGGGCGCTCAGGTAGCCGGTGGCGGCCAGAGCGGCGATGACCACGAGGAACGTGACCGGGACGCGGGCGCCGGCCGGTGGGAGCAGGATCGCTGCCAGTGGAAGCAGGGAACCGGTGGTGAACGCGACCGCTGACGCGCCGGCCGCCTGCCACGGGTTGGTCAGCTCGTCGGGGGAGAGGTGCAGCTCGATGTCGGCGTGCGCGGCGAACGCGTCGTTGGCGGTCAGCTCCAGCGCCACCTGACGGGCGGTGGCCGAGGACAGGCCCTTCGCCTCGTACAGCTCGATGAGCTCTTCCAGCTCCTGTTCCGGGAATTCGGCCAGTTCCCGCCGTTCCTTGTCGAGCAGCGCCTTCTCGGTGTCGCGCTGGCTGCTGACCGACACGTATTCCCCGAGGGCCATCGACACCGCACCGGCGACGAGGCCGGCCAGACCGGCGGTCAGGATCGAGCCGGTGGACGTGGTGGCGCCGGCGACGCCGACGACCAGGCCGGCGGTGGAGACGATGCCGTCGTTAGCGCCGAGGACGCCGGCGCGCAACCAGTTGAGCCGGCCGGCCACGGTGTCGTCGTGCGGCTCGTACGGATGCGTGACCATGGAAGCGAACTATAGTCGCCGACCAGTTCGATTGAAGGTTCGAGGCACCGTGACGCAGGTGACTTCCGGTCAAGTCTCCACCGACGATTCAACGATACCGTTGAGGGAGTGAATATTCAGGACTTCGCCCGGCAAGCCGATGGACCGGGCATCTCGGCATTCCTGCGGGCGCTTCCCGAGCGGCCCCTGCTGCTCGGCCTCGGTGAGGCCCGGCACTTCGTGACCGAGCTCGGCGAGGTGCGCAACGCGATCTTCCGGCATCTGGTCGAGCACGAGGGGTTCCGGTCGATGGCGGTCGAGAGCGACTGCCTGCTGGGCCTGCTGGTCGACGACTATGTGACGAGCGGGGCGGGTGACCTCGACGACGTCATGGAACGGGGCTTCAGCCACGGGTTCGGGGCGGCGCCGGGCAACCGTGAGCTGGTGCGGTGGATGCGGGCGTACAACGAGGACCATGACGACAAGCTGCGGTTCTTCGGGTTCGACGGGCCATTGGAGTATTGGGCGGCGAGCCCGCGGCAGGCACTGACCGGGCTGTACGAGCTTCTCGACGGGCCGCTGCCCTGCACCCGGGAGACGCTCGACGCGCTGCTGGGGCCGGACGAACGCTGGTCGGACGAGGCCACGGTGATGGACCCGGCGCGATCGATCGGGCAGTCGGCGGACGCGCAACGACTGCGAGTGATCGCCGATGACCTGCTCTGTCTGCTGGACATGCAGGCGCCCGGGCTGAGCACGCGGGACAGGGAACGGGCGGAACTCCACGGGCGGACCGCGGTCGGGCTGCTCCGCTACCACCACTGGATGGCGGACACCTCGCCGGCGCGGATCTCGCGGCTCTCCGGGCAGCGGGACGCGATGATGGCGGACAACCTGCGGGCGGTCGCCGGGCACGGGCCGGCGCTGGTCTTCACCCACAACCTGCATCTGCAGCGGAATCGGAGCGTCATGTCGCTCGGCGAGCAGCGGGTGGAGATGTGGAGCGCGGGAGCGATTCTCACGGCGCGCCTCGGTGCCCGGTTCGCGTTCCTGGCCTCGGCGTTCGGCGTTGCCGGGAACGACGTGCCGCCGCCGGACACGGTGGAGGGTGTGCTCTCCGCGCTGCCGTGGGACGCCGCACTGGTCGATGCGCGTGGGCTGGCCGGATCGGTGCCACGGGTCTCCACGGACTTCGCCTACTTCCCGCTGGACCCGGCCCACCTCGACCTGATCGACGGAGTGCTCTTCCTCAGGGAAGCCAGTCACGTGCTCAAATAGCGCAGCACTGCGAGGAAACGGCGGTTGTCGGCCTCGTCCGGTGGCAGGCCCAGTTTGTCGAAGATGCTCACGACGTGCCTCTCCACGGTTCCGCCGGACACCACGAGCGCGTCGGCGATCCCGGCGTTCGACCTGCCCTCGGCCATCGGGGTGAGCACCTCGCTCTCCCACGCGGTGAGTGCGGCCAGACCGTCGGCGCGGCGGCTGGCGCGCAGCGGCTGGGCGACGACTGGATGAGGCCGGCCCCCTGATCGGCTGCCCGTCCGGAAGCGCGGGATGCTCGCACTTCCGGACGCTCCGCTTCGCCCGGGACATCGATGTCCTTGGCCTGTCCTGGCTGGCACAATGTCGCTCGTGAGCCGGACGGTGTTGCGGATCGTGCAGGTCAGCCTGGTCGCCGTCGGCAGCCTGGTGGTGATCCCGTACGCGGTCAACACGGACGCCCCGGCATGGCTGACGACGCACGTCACGGCGCTGCGCGTGCTGGCCCTCGGATGTCTCGTCCTGATCATCGTGCTGCAGGCTGCCGACGTGGTGAACGCGCCCGGCGAGGCCAAGATCTGGCTTGGTCCCCACCATCCGTACAACCGGGACATCGTCGTCCGGCGCGTGGACACGTATCTACGGCAACGTCAGGAGGGCCTTCTCTCCGAACGCATCCGCATCATGCTGGAGGAGCGTCCGGAAGCGGTCCGGCAACCCGTTCACCTCGTCGGGCGCATCCGCGGTGTCGAACACGAGATCTCCGGGAGCCGGCCGGTCGTTCAGGTGTTCGACGAGATGCTGGGCTCGATGCTGATTCTCGGAGCTCCCGGGGCCGGTAAGACGACCCAGCTGATCGACCTGGCCCAGCAGTTGCTGACTCGCGCGCAGGGCCGCCCCGAAGCGCCGGTCCCGGTCCTGTTCGACCTGTCGGACTGGGTGAACTCACGACCGTCCCGCTGGGCCGTTCGCCGCGACGGTCAGGAGACGCGCACCGTGCTGAACTGGCTGCTCGGTCAACTCCGGGAACGATACGGCTTCCACCGGCTGCTCGCGCGCCGCTGGCTGCGCGACAACGGCTTCGTGATCCTGCTGGACGGCCTCGACGAGGTTCCCGCCCGTCTCCGCGAGGCCTGTGTGGACCAGATCAACCGGATGCAACGCGACGCGCACGTCACCCAGATCGTGGTGTGCAGTCGCGAGATCGAGTACGACCAGCTGACGAGGCGCCTGAAGCTGGCCGGCGCGGTGCTGGTCCGGCCGCTCACCCGCGAGCAGGTCCTGGAGTACCTGGCCGCCACCAAACCCCGGCTCGCCGAGATCGCCGCGACACTCGACGAGGACGAGGCACTGTGGGAGCTGCTCACCACGCCACTGATGCTCAGCGTGATGATGCTCGCCCATTACCAGGGCCAGGACTGGCAGGCGGTGATCCTGCACGCCGACGCGGAGGAGAAACGGCGGCGCATCTTCAACGCGTACGTCGTCGAGGTTCTTGCCCGCCCCCGCACCCGGCAGGTGGCGCCGCCGGTGCAGACGCTGCAGACCTTGAAGGTGTTGTCCCAGCTGGCCGACCAGCGCGAATCCGGGATCCAGGTGGTTTTCCCGGCCCGGACGGATCTACGCTGGCTCCTGCCGTTCGAGGTCAGCGATCTGGTACGGGAGTGGCTCGTGCCACTGCCGTTCGCGGTCTGCCTGCTCGCTTGCGCCGCCGTTCTGGGCCGGCTCGGCGGGGTGGCGGCTGCCGCGGTCATGATCGTGCTCTGCACTGCGGTCCTGCTCCGGTTCCCGCAACGGCCCGGCCCGCAGACCGTGGACGATGACGGCGCGTCGATCACCCGGCTGGCGGTCTTCCTGGCCGTGGTCCTCGCCGGACTGGCCGGTCTCGTGCTCGGCGTGGACGCGCTCGGCTCGGGCTTCGACTCGGTGATCGTCCTGATCGTGCTGGTCCTGCTGCTGAGCGTCGTCGACATCGCCCTGCTGCTCACGTTCAGCGGGACGCACATGCTGCTCATCCTGCCGGTTTTTGTCCTGCTGTTCGTGGTGGCGATGACGACCGCGGCGGTCGGCGTCGACGAGGTCGCGGTCCGCAGCGCGGCGGCCGGGATGTTCTGCGTCGTGGGTGTGGTGTGCCTGATCGTCTCCGAGTCCACGCTGCGGCCGCCCTCCGGGCTCGCTCCCGCGCCCGCCCGGCTGAGCCTCGCGGTCGTCACGGTCGCCGAGGCGCTGATCGCGGTGGCGATCGCGGCGCTGACCTCCACGTCGCGGCCGGCCACCACGATTGCCCTGACGGGCTGGGCCGTCGGCGTCCTGTTCGGCTATCCGGTCGCCCTGGCCGTGGCGCGTTCCGTGCAGATACCTCTGGCGCGGGCGGCCGCCGCGATCCTGCGCCGGCCGGACCCGTGGAACACCGGTTTTCTCGCCTATGCAGCCGATCGCAGCCTGCTGATCAGAGCCGACTTCGGATACCGGTTCGTCCATCTGCTGATCCGCGACCACCTCGCCGAGATCGATCCGGAGAGGCTCGCCGAGGAGGTACGCCTGCGACGCCTCGAGATCGACCCGGTCTAGCGCAAACCGCGGAACCGGCCGGGCCGTTCGCCGAGGGGCAGCGGCACCGGCCGGCCGAGCCGGTCCGCACGGCTCAGCTCGGCCTGCACGCGGCGGCGTTCGCGCTGGGCCGGCGAGAGGAGTCGCTGCCGAACCTGCCGGCGCGGGCGCCGAGTCCCCCGGCGGAGCAAGTCCACGGTGTCTTCACCGCCGAGGGCGGGGCCTGGCCGCCGACCGCAGCGTCGTCCACCCGGACCGCTTGGCGCTGCACCTCACCCCGCGACGGCCGCGAAGCCGGATCGGTGAGCGGGACGGTCCGGGCCGTGGACGCTGCCGGGACTCAGGGCTGCTGTTGCTGCTGCTGGTTCTGACGCTCGCGGTCGGCGGCCATCTGCTCGAAGACCTGGTTGACCTTGGCCTGCTCCTCCTCCTGCATCGCCAGCAGGGTGGCGCGGTGCGCCTCGGTCAGGCGGGCCTGGTACATCAGCGCGCCGGTGACCAGAAGCAGCGGGATGCTCCAGGCGAGCGAGGCCTTCGAGTCCGAGTCGGTCAGTCCGCCGAGCACGAACAGGGCGGCCGGGATGGCGATGAACCAGCTGAGCCGCCGCACGCCGACGCGGCCGAGCGGGTTGCCGTAGTACCACATCACGGCGGACTTGAGCAGGCCGAAACCGAGCAGCGCGGGGATGCCGGCGAAGAACATGACGAGGAGCACGACGGCGATGCGGGCGCCGGTGCCGTCCGGCCCGTGCGTCCAGGCGAGGAACACCATCGCGCCCGCGACGACGAACGGCAGCAGGCTGTACGCCCCGGCGAGCTTGCCGCCGAGCTGGTCGTCCGCGGTCGGGACCTGGCCCGGCAGCGGCGCGCTCTGCCAGTCGGTGAACACCTGGCTGTGGTTGCGGAAGAAGACGGTCACCAGTGCGCCGGTCACCGCGCCCGCCGGGATCGCGATGGCGAAGCCGGTGAGGAAGTCACCGTCGAAGATCATGCCGATCCCGACGCACGTGAAGATGAAAGCGACGGCGAACAGAAAGCGTATCGGGCGGTAGATCAGCACGATGATAAATCTCCCCGTGATCGATGGTTGACGTGCGGTCCAGCACCATACACGGCGAGGCTGTGCCGGGCGGATCGGTGAACCGTTTTCAACCTGGCAACGGGCCCGAAGCGGCCGGGCCGCTGATCGCCGCCGGCACTACGGGCCCCGGCCACGTGGAAAAAGTTCAGTCAACCACGGGGTCGATCCCGGTAACGCGCGGCGAGTTGCGGTGACTGGTTGCCGAACGCGGCCAGGTCGGCGGCGAAGACCCGGTCGAGCAGGGCGGCGTCGTGCACCCCGGGCGCGATCACGGTCTCGCCGAGCGCGATCCCGGCCAGGGCACCGGTGACCACGTCGTCGGCGCTCATCCGGGGCAGCGCCGACAGGTCCATGCCCTGGACCTCGTGGAATTCGGTGGCGACGATGCCGGGGCAGAGCACGTGCGCGGTCACGCCGGTGCCGTCCAGTTCGGCCCGCAGCGTCTGGGCCATCGCGACGGTGCAGGCGAGGGTTCCGACGTAGACCGCGCGCTGCCCGGCCGGTGGGGCGGCGGGGGCCGGCCCGGAGAAGGCCAGCATCCCGGCCACGTTCACGATCGTCCCCGCACCGCGTTCGATCATTCCCGGTACGGCCGCCCGGCTCAGCAGCGTCGGCGCGGTCACCTTGACGTGCATGAGTTCGCGCGCTTTCTCCACCGGCAGCTCGGCGAACGGCATGTAGTGCGCGACGCCCGCGTTGTTGACCAGCAGATCCAGCGGGCGGGTGGCGGCGATCCCGGCCACGACCGCGACCCCGTCGCCGGTGGCGAGGTCAGCGGTGACGACGTCGACGGCGACTGCGGGCAGGGACGCGGCGAGCGCCTTCAGGCGGTCGGTGCGGCGGCCGACGACGACGAGGTCGTGGCCGGCCGCGGCGAGGCGCTCGGCGAAGGCTTTGCCGATGCCGGAGGACGCTCCGGTGACGAGGGCGAGTGACATGGTCGTTCTCCTGCGGGGTCGGTGGACGACGGGCGCGCGGCTCACGGCGTACCCCATCGCGGTTGTGCCTTCGATCGTGGTTGCCGGGCGGTGTGGCAGGCAGAGTCCCGCGTTTCCGGGGGACCGGCGGGGCCACCCGTCTTGTCCGATCAGGCGAAGAATGACACTGATCATGCTGAATCACTGGTACGGCGTGACACGGTAGCTGACAGTGAGGAGTGTGGAGGTGCTCCGATGGCGGGTGATCTGCGACGGCGGCCGCGTCCGGTCCGGGCCTCGCGGGGTGTGTCGCCGCTCAAGGTGACGGTCGCGGTGGTGGCCTCGGTCGTCGCGGTGATCGTGCTGTTCGCGGCCGGGATCGCGGCCGAGCAGTTCAACCGTGGGTTACCGGCCGCGGCGACGGCCACCACCAGCCCCGCGGCGAAGGCCGGGCCGGGGCTGGGCGACGCGGTGCGCGACGGCAAGCTGGAGTTCGTGGTCTCGCGGGTGGACTGCACGCACCGGACGGTCGGCGCCGAGCGTCTGACCCGGACCGCCGCGGGGAAGTACTGCGTGGTCAGCCTGTCGGTGCGCAACGTCGGCGACGGCGCGAAGTTCTTCGTCGGTCACGAGCAGAGGGCCTACGACGCGTCCGGCGCCGAGTATGCCGGTGACGAACTGGCCGGGGTCTACGCGAACCGCGGGACCGAGGCCTTCCTGCGCCGGCTCGAGCCGGGGGAGAGGGTGGCCGGCAAACTGGTCTTCGACATCCCGAAGAAGGCCGCCCTGACCACCCTCAAGGTTCACGACTCGCCGTTCTCGGGAGGAGCGGAGGTCATCCTCGCCCGGCGGTGAGCGACGCGGTGGCGCGCCGGCGCAGGTCATTGGCCTGAGTGGTGATCCACAAGCCGTAGGCGGCGGTGGCCGACGCGGTCCCGAGCGCGACGATGGCAGTGGCCGTGCCGACCGAGGTGTCGGTGAGCGCGAGCAGCAGGATGCCGGTCAGGCCGACCAGCGTGGTCCACGTCGCGAGCCAGTAGTCGACGGTCCGCTGGAAGATCGGCGCGAACGGGTAGAAGTGCAGGCCGACGATGAGCGCGATGGTGGGCACCACGTAGTCCTGCCGGCCGGTGGCGTTGAGGATGGTCGCCGCGACCGCGATCAGCAGGAATTCCGCGCCGAAGACAATGCCGAACCACATTCCCGTACGGCGGTGGAAGCGCTGATCCTCCTCGCTGAGCTCGTTGGGGAACGCCGTGCGCACGCGCAGCAACCGGATCGCGGTGGTCACGAAGTAGGCGGCGAGCAGCAGGCCGGCCACCCACAGTGTCGCGGCGACCGCGGTCGGCAGGAGCGGAAAGAGGTTGCCGAGCCAGAGGAGCGTGAAGAAGCTCATCAGGAACAGGCCGGACGTGACGCCGGAGAGGACGGGCCGGGGTGGGAGCGACATGTAGGGCAACGTAACAATCACGGTCACGCGGCCGGTGAGTGGTCACCGGCCGCGTGACCGTTTCGGTGCGTCAGGCCCCGGGGCGGGACACGTCACCGCGCCAGGCGCCGGTCTCGCCGCCACGGCTCTCGATGAACTCCTTGAATCGCTTGGCGTCGGCCTTCACCTGGTGACTGTCGACCCCGACGGCGCTGCCGACGTTCTCGACGAAGCCCTCCGGCTCCCAGTCCAGCTGGATGGTCACCCGGGTCTCGCTGTCGGCGAGCCGGTGGAACGTGACGACACCGGCGTGCTTGGTGTCACCACCGGTGCTGCGCCACGCGACCCGCTCGTCCGGGTGCTGCTCGGTGATCTCCGCGTCGAACTCCCGGGTCTGCCCGGCCACCTTGGTCACCCAGTGGGTGTGCGTCGCGTCGGTCTGGGTGATCGACTCGACGCCGTCCATGAACCGCGGGAAGTCCTCGAACTGCGTCCACTGGTTGTAGGCGGTGCCGATCGGCACGTTCACGTCCACGGACTCGGTCACGGTGCTCATGTTCTTCTCCTTCGTTCGTGGTGACCTCCGACTACCCGCGAGGAGAGAGTCCAAACAAGTTGCGTCGATTAGCGCGTCGATTTGATTCGTGGCAGGGTGGTTCCCGTGGAATCGGTCTGGGACTACCCGCGCCCCCCGCGGCTCGAACGCACCACCGCCCGGGTGACGATCACGCACGCCGGGACGGTGATCGTCGACAGCGATCACTGCTGGCGTGTCCTCGAGACGTCGCACCCGCCGGTCTACTACGTGCCCCGCGCCGACATCGCGGCCGGAGTGCTTCAGCGGGCCGCGGGCCGGTCGTACTGCGAGTTCAAGGGCGACGCCACCTACTGGGACGTGGTGGTCGGTGACGTCCGGGTGCCGCGGGCCGGCTGGTCCTACGAGAGCCCCACCCCGGAATACCGGGAGATCACCGGGGCTGTCGCCTTCTACCCGAGCCGGGTCGACGAGTGCCGGGTCGGCGGTGAGCTCGTCCAGCCGCAGGAGGGCGACTTCTACGGTGGCTGGATCACCGCCGGGATCGTCGGCCCGTTCAAGGGCGGACCCGGCACGCTCGGCTGGTGACCGCGCTGCTCAGGGCACGAACACCAGCCGGTCGCCGATGGCCGCGGTCCACGCCTGCGTGATGTCGGCGAGCGGGACCGCCCGCGGCCGGACGTCGATCCTGCCCTCGGACACCGCCGCCGCCAGCTGCGGCAACTCGGTGATGAAGTCGCGCGCCGGCACCGAACCGATGCCGCTGCCGACGATCTGCAGCCGGGCCGACCGCAGCGCCGCCGACGGGAGCGGCGCGACCGGGCCGGCCATCGACCCGATCTGGACCCAGGTCAGCGGGGCGGAACGGTCCGCGCGGGCGGTCAGCATCGGGATCATCGCGCCGGCCGCCGGCTCACCCCACACGTAGTCGAGGACCACGTCGACGTCCGCGGCCCGCTCGATCTCGTCGAACGTGCACGTGATGTCGGCGCCGAGCGCGGTCAGTTCCCCCAGCCGGGTCCGGTCGCGCCCGGCCGCGATCACCTGCGCGGCGCCGAACAGCTTCGCGATCTGGACCGCCATCCGGCCGGCGTTACCGGTCGCACCGATGACCAGCACGCGCTGCCCCGCGGTGAAGCCGATCCGGCGGCGCAGCGCCACCCACGAGGACATTCCCGGGTTCATCGCCGCGGCGATCCGGACCGGGTCGATGCCGTCGGGCAGAAGAACGCTTCGGCGTACGTCGATGACGGTGCGCTCGGCGAACGTCCCGAACTTCGTGTCGTCGAGCACGGCGTAGCGCAACTTCCCATCCGGGTCGCGAACCACGCCGTCCACGCCGGGGACCAGCGGAAACACTCCGTCACTGCTGTAGTGCGAACCGGTGGCCTTCGCCCGGGTCAGGTGGTGCAGGCCGGCCGCGAGCACCTCGACGGCCATCTCGTTGCTGTCGGCGGCGACCGGCTCCGGGTGCTCGCGGTAGGCCGGCGGGGTGTCGGACGAGGACAGGACTGCGGCGTGCATGGGGACCTCCGGGTTTTGGTTGGCATTCCCAACTACTTCGAGAATGGTTGGTAATCCCAACTATGTCAACTACGATTCCGGCATGAGTTCCGACGACTCCATGACCGCGCTCGTCGACGAGTTGGTCCGCCACGCATTCCAGGTGACCGCCGTGCTGACCCGCATCGGCGCCGAGAACGACTTGTCCCTGACCCAGCTGCGGGTGCTCGGCATCCTGCGCGACCGGCGCCCCCGGGTGACCGAACTCGCGGGCTATCTCGGGCTGGACAAGTCGACGCTGTCCGGGCTGATCGACCGCGCCGAACGCCGCGGACTGCTGGGGCGGGAGAAGAGCCCGGACGACGGCCGCGCGGTCGAGGTGTTCCTGACCCCGGCCGGGCACGAACTGGTGGAGCTGCTGTACCCGGAGGTTCACCGCGTCCTGGTTCCGGCGCTCGAACGGCTGGCGGGCGACGAACGGGCTCAGCTCCTCGATCTGCTGGTCAAGCTCGGGTGAGGCATCCCGCGATGCCCTTCTCCACCGGGCCGTCGTGCGCTGAGTGAGTCGTCTCACCGCACGTGACAGTTCACCTCGACGCCGGTGAGGCCGGCCTCCGGCACGACGACCACGCCCTCTGTACGGCGGATCGCGCCGGCGTTCCCGGCCGGTGTCCCGGTGACCTCGTAGCGCCCGGCCGGAACGGTCACGCTGAAGCCGCCGTCCGCTGTCACCTCGGCCGTCGTCGCGACACCGTCGGCCGACCGGAACAGCGAGGACGCCCGCCGGTTCCCTCCGACCGCCGCGAACCACCGCTGCGAGCACGAACTCGGCTACGGCGTGAACGGAAAGATGTCGCACCCGGTTGTTACCTTCCAGCGATGCCGATCGACGTGACTGCGGGCGGGACATTCGACGCGGAGGCGACCATGCGCCTGGTGGCCGGGAGCGTCCGGACCATGCAGCAGCGCTACAACAACCACACCGTCTCGCCCGCCGAGCTGCGGCAATACGTCCGGCACGCGGCGATGGTGTGCGGCTGGGCGCCGGCCGAGACGGGGAAAGCGCTGCTCGCCGCGCTCGTCGACCCCGCCGGGCCCGATGAGACGGTGCCGATCCAGCGTGGCGTGAGCGCCGAGGTCGTCCAGCTGACCGAGCAGCTCACCGCCGCCGTGGCCACGCTCGAGGGCGACGCCGCCGACCACGACCAGCGGGTGGAAGCGGCCGAGACCGCCGCGACGTTCCAGAGCACCGGCATCATCGGCAGCGCCTACTACCCCGAGGAGAAACAGTGGTGGGCGGCGGCGAGAAGCATCCGCGAACTGGCCGGTGAGCTGTTGCGCGCCCAGCCGCTGGACGTGCGGCAGACCCTGTTCGACCGGTGGACGGCCATCGAAGCGAAGCCGCACCTCGACCCGAGACGCAGCCTGATCGGCGCCATGGTGGCCGGCGGCGGCGTCGACGGGCGCGGCTGGCTCGACCGGCTCGGCGCCTGCTACCTGCAGCCGAGCGGCGACTGGACCGAGCAGATCATCCGGGCCGAGCACGGCGCCGGCCGCCCGCATCCGTTGGCGCTCGCCACGTGGCGGCGCATGCAGGTCGAGGACGGTAAGGCCGACACCGGCAGCGACCTGTGGCCGGTCCCGAACCCCGGCGAGCCGTGGGCCGACCGTGCCGTCGCGGACGTTGAAGCCACTGCCGGCGCGCGCCGGTCCGCCTGGCAGGCGTTGCTCGCTCACTGCGTACCGGGAAAGGATCAAGCTCGACCCGCGGCGGCCTGGCGCCGGCAGGCCGGTTCTCTGCTCGACGCGGTCGGCGCCGACGAGTTCGCCACGGTGTGCGACGGCTGGCTCGGCCTGGTCGGCGCGCCCCGCAGCGGCCCCGGCCGCCTGCCCGACCGCTACAACGTGCGGCTGCTCTCCGGCCTGCTCTGGGTGCGCGCGATGTGTCCGCCGTCCGAGGACTACCTGCGGAATCTCGGCCAGATCGTGGAACGGGCCACCCGCAAGATCTCCGGCCACGGCCCGGCCAGCCCCAAGCTTGCCAACGCGGCGGTGCTGGCGCTGCTCGACACCGACCGTCCGGCCGCTGTCGCGCAGCTCGCCCGGCTCGCGTCGCGGCTGACCTACAAGAGCACGTTGCGCCTGGTCGAGAAGGGTCTCGACGAGCGCGCGACAGCCCTCGGCATCGCCCGCGAGGACGTCGAGGAGATGGCCCTGCCGGGGTATGGTCTGCCGCTCGGCGACGACACCTACTCGGTCGAGATCCGCGGCACCACCGCCGTTCTGACCTGGCACGACGCGGACCGCAAGGACGAGCTGAAGGAACTCACCGCGACGGTCAAGGACATCAGCGCCACCCTGGTCGCCACCCGCGACCGGCTCGACACCCTGCTCCGCCGCGACCGCGTGTGGACGGTCGAGCAGTGGCGCGAGCGGTTCCTCGACCATCCGCTCGCCCGCACGCTGGCCCGCCGCCTGATCTGGACCGTCGACGGCGTCGCCTGCGGCTGGGCCGATGATGCGCTGCGCGGTCCCGACGACACCGTCATCGAGATCAAAGACGATTTCCTGGTACGTCTGTGGCACCCGGCCGTCGCGGATCCGGCCACGGTCGCCGCGTGGCGTGCGTTCCTGGCCCGGCACGGCATCACGCAGCCGTTCAAGCAGGCCCACCGCGAGCAGTACCTGCTCACCGAAGCGGAACGCGCCACCGGCACGTACTCGAACCGGTTCGCCGCCCACATCGTCCGCCAGCACCACCTGAACGCGCTGCTGTCCCGGCGCGGCTGGTCCTACCGGCAGCATCGCAACGACGGCGCCTCGTACGAACCGCCCCGCCTCGCCCTCCCCGGCTGGGACCTGCGAGCCGAACTGAGCATCGCCGGCATCGACGATCGCGGTGACGGCGTGTTCGACACCATGGCCACCGACCAGTTGCGTTTCCTCGCCCCGGACGGCAGACCCCTGCCCCTGGTCGAGGTCCCGCCCGTCGTCCTCAGCGAAGTGATGCGCGACGTCGACCTGTTCGTCGCCGTCGCCGGCGTGGGCAGCGACCCCAACTGGTACGACGGCGGTCCGCAGGGCCGGCACCGCGAATACTGGGCGCGCCACAGTTTCGGCGCCCTCACCCCACCCGGCGAAACCCGCCGCGAAGTCCTGGCGGCGCTGATCCCGGCCCTCACGATCGCCGACCGGTGCACCCTCACCGACAGATTCCTCGAAGTCCGCGGCGACCTGCACACCTACCGCATCCACTGCGGGTCGGGCAACATCCTGATCGCCCCGCAGGACCGCTACCTGTGCATCATCCCGGCGTCAGCGAAACGCCCCGCGGAGCAGGACCTGTTCATGCCGTTCGAGGGCGACGGCCGCCTCGCCGAGATCATCGGCAAGGCGCTGCTGCTGGCCGCCGACAAGAAGATCAAGGACCCGGTAATCCTCCACCAGTTGTGAATCACAGCCCCGGGCCGGTCGACGCCTTTGATCGAGGTTCACCCGGCGCCTGACCTGTCGTCCGGCAAGGGCCCTCGCGCAGCGCGACAGCCAGACGGTCGGCCACGTCGGATCTGCAGCGTCGCGGGGCTTGTGACAGCATCATCCGGATGCGTGAGTCCGTAAGGGTCGTCCATGATCTGGTGTCCCGGCTTTCACCGGTCGACGAGCTCGGCGCCGAACATCGCGCGTCTGCGCTGGCCTGGCTCGCGAGCACGGGCGACGTGTTCCGCCGGGTCAAGCCGGCGTCCCCGCCGCAGCACCTGGTGTCATATGTGGTGCCGGTCGCCGCGGACGGGCGGATCCTGCTCGTCGACCACGTCAACGCCGGGCTGTGGCTCCCGCCCGGTGGCCACGTCGAGGTCGATGAGGACCCCGCTCAGACGGCGCGGCGGGAGATCGGGGAAGAGCTCGGGCTGGGCGATACGGGTCTGTCGCGGTCGCCGATCTTCCTGACCATCACCCGTACGGTCGGTCAGGACCACGGCCACACGGACGTCAGCCTCTGGTACGTCCTGGCCTGCACCGGCGACGAGAACCTGCGCCCGGACGCCGGCGAGTTCCACGCCGTACGCTGGTGGACTCGTGACGAGCTGGCGGCGGCTGATCCGGGCCGTTTCGACCCGCACTTCTTCCGCTTCCTCGCTGCCCACGACCGGGCGGCCCGTTCGAGGAACTGATGCGGCGAATCTCTCTGAAGTGACTCAGCCGCGGCTCGGACCGTCGCGGCCCGGTCGCGCCCCTACTCGCGCCGGCTCTGTCCTCGGAAGCGGCGACCGTTCCCGTCGCCTCCGGTGTTCTTACGCGGGCACGGCGCCCTCGTTGCGGGCGCCGTGCCCGCTGTCATTCGAGGTCGACCGTGAAGCCGGCGCCGGTGGCGGCGAGGACGCCCCCGGCCGTCTGGTCCGGGGCGAGCCGGCGCAGGACCAGGCCGTCGCCGGTGACGTCGAAGACCGCGCGGTCGGTGATGATCCGGTCGACCACGCCCGCGCCGGTCAGCGGCAGCGTGCACGTGCCGACGACCTTCGGCGTGCCGTCCTTGGCGACATGCTCGGTGATCACGATGACCCGCGGCGTGCCGGCGACCAGGTCCATCGCGCCACCCATGCCCTTGACCAGCTTGCCGGGGATGGTCCAGTTGGCCAGATCGCCGTTCGCCGCGACCTGCAGCGCGCCGAGGATCGCGGTCTGCACGTGACCGCCTCTGATCATCCCGAACGACGTGGCCGAGTCGAACACCGACGCCTGCGGCAGCAACGTCACGGTCTGCTTGCCCGCGTTGATCAGGTCGGCGTCCTCGTCGCCCTCGAACGGGAACGGGCCCATGCCGAGGATGCCGTTCTCGCTCTGCAACGTCACCCGCACCCCCTCGGGCAGGTGGTTCGCCACCAGTGTGGGGATCCCGATTCCGAGGTTCACGTACTGGCCGTCGGTCAGCTCGGACGCGGCGATCGCCGCCATCTCGTCACGCGTCCACACGGGCCCGCACCGTCCTCTGCTCGATGTCCTTCTCGTGGATCTCGGTCCTGACCAGGTGCTGCACGAAGATGCCGGGCGTGTGCACGTCGTCCGGCCCGACCGCGCCGATCTGCTCGGCCTCGGCGATCGTGACCCGGCCGGCCGTGGCCACGAGGGGGTTGAAGTTGCGCGCCGTGAGCCGGTACCGCAGATTCCCCTCCGGGTCGGCGCGATGCGCACGGACCAGCGCCAGGTCGGCGACGATCCCGAGCTCGAGGATTGCCCGTACGCCGTCGAATGTCTTTTCCGGTTTGCCCTCGGCGATCGGCGTTCCGGCGCCGGTCGGGGTGTAGAAGGCCGGAATGCCCGCACCTCCGGCGCGCAGTCGCTCGGCGAGCGTGCCCTGCGGGACGAACTCGACGTCGAGCTCGCCGTCCAGGTACTGCTGGGCGAACAGCTTGTTCTCGCCGACGTAGGACGCGAGCACCTTGCTGACCTGCTTGTTCTCCAGCAGCAGGCCGAGACCCTTGCCGTCGACGCCCATGTTGTTGCTGACGATGGTGAGGTCGCGGACCCCGGTGTCGCGCAGCGCGACGATCAACGAGGTGGGGATGCCGGACAGGCCGAAGCCCCCGACCGCCACGGTCATGCCGTCCCGGGCGACGGCGGCGACGGCTTGCGCCGCGCTGTCGACGAGTTTGCTCATGGGCCGGCACGATAGAGCCGCCGCCCGACCGGGTCCGCGAATGATCACTTCATGGCCGGCCTGGGCACCACCTGCTCATAATGTGAGCATGCAGGGGACGCAGCTGGTCAGCCGGGTCGCCGCCGTGCTGCGCCGGGTCGGGTCGAGCGCCGCCGACGGCGTCACCACCGCGGAAGTCGCGACGGCAACCGGGCTTCCCCGCTCCACCGCCCAGCGGGTGCTGGCCGCGCTGGCCGAGGAGGGCTTCGTCGACCGGGACGCACGCCGCGGCCGCTGGTACCTCGGACCGGAACTGTTCCTGCTCGGCTCGGTCGCGGCGGAACGCTACGACGTGACGTCGACCGCCCGGGACGTACTGCGGTCGCTGGCCGCCAAGACCGGGGAGAGCGCGTTCTTCTCGGCGCGGCGCGGCGACGAGACGGTGTGCCTCGCCGGGGAAGAAGGCAGCTTTCCGCTGCGCTCCCACGTGCTGCACGAGGGGATCCGGTTCCCGCTCGGCGTCGCGTCCGCGGGGCTGGCGATCCTCGCGCTGCTGCCGCTGGCCGACGCCGAGACCTACGTCCGCTCGCGCAGCGCCGAACTCGCGGCGGCCTACGGCGAACAGCACGAGGCGGCGACACTGACCCGGCGGGTCGCGGCCACCCGGCGGCGCGGGTACGCGGTGAACCCCGGCCTCATCGTCCCCGGCAGCTGGGGCGTCGCGGCCGTGGTGTTCGACCGGGCCGGCTCGCCCGCGTGGACGCTGAGCCTGACCGGGGTGGAGTCACGCTTCAACGGCGACCGCACGACGCAACTCGGGGCGTTGCTGCTGGAGGCCGCACACACGCTGACCCGGCGCATCGCCCGGCGCGGTTAGCTCAGCCCCGGCGGGGCGTCCACGCTTGTCATGGCGCAAGCCGTGTGCCCGAACCCAGACAGTACCCGCCCGCGGCAGAAGTATCGGGCCGGCTGGATCTCCCGGCCGTCGGATTGGATGAGCCGGCTCCCGCGGCCGGCGTCGCGGGGAGCGGCGAAGAACTCGATGTACTTGCTCACCGGCCCATTTCTCCGCCCGCCGTGGCCGTGTCATCGCGGACGCCTCCGGTGTGAGCGTGGGCCGGGGCGGCGCCGGCGGGTGGTGGTGGTGGTGGCCAAGGAGAGCAGGGCGGCGGCCATCGACAGGAGGTCGGCGGTGATCTGGACGTAGTCGTGCACGGGCAGTCCCTTCGCGGTGATCAGCGGCACGAGGCTCGCAGCCGCCGGGCCGGTCCGGCCACCGCTCCGGACCCGCCCGGACCGGGTGAATCCGGTGACCTGGGCATTCCGTCCGGGGTACCGCCGCGCCTACCGTGGTGCGGTGCCCGCTCCGGACCCCGACCAGGTGCGCTCGCCCGAGCAACTGGCGGCGGCGTTGAACGCGCTGCGCGGGGACCGCTCCTACAAGACGCTCGTGCGGGCGTGTCCGGCGTTGCGCCAGAGCACGGTCGGTGACCTGCTCACCGGCCGGTCCACGCCGACCGCGGAGACGGTTGCCGCGTTCCTGTCCGCGTGCGGGCTGGAGCAGGAGGCGCAACGGCCGTGGCTGGCGGCGCGGGAACGGGCGGCTTCGGCGGGCGGGAGCCGACCGGCGGGGGCGATCCGAGTGCGTACGGCGGTGGCGGGCCGGCTCGGCGTCCATCCGTCGATTCACGGTCCGGACGGCGGGGACGGGCTACCGGCGTACGTGCTGAGGGACTTCGATCTCGATCTTCGGGGCTCGCTGCGACCGGGCGCGTTCGTGCTGCTGCGTGGCGGTTCGTCGACCGGGAAGACGCGGGCGCTGTTCGAGGCGGTGCGCGACGTGGTGCCGGACTGGTGGCTGACGCACGCGGACGACGACGGCGTGCCCGGCCCGCGGACCGTGCTGTGGCTCGACGAGCTGCAGCGCACCCCGGTGCCGCCCGGACGGATGCGGGCGATCCTGGCGGCCGGGGCGATCGCGGTCGGGACACTGTGGCCGGACGAGTACGACCGCCGGATCGCGCCGCGCAGTCCGGGACAGCCCGACCCGTACGCGGGGGAGCGTGAACTGCTCCGGCTGGCCCGGGTGATCGACGTGCCGGAGGCGTTCAGCCCCGCCGAGCGCCGCCGCGCCGAGCTGACCGCCACCGAGGACAGCCGACTGCGCATCGCCCTGAGCAGCACCGACGCGGGAGTGACCCAGGTGCTCGCGGCCGGTCCCGAACTGGTCCGGCGCTGGTTGCACGCCGACTCCACCGACCCTCGGCAGTGCGCCGGGCGCGCGCTCGTCACGGCCGCGCTGGACGCCCGGCGGGCCGGTGTGCGCGGCCCGGTGACCTGCGCTTTCCTGGTCGCGGCGGCTCCCGCCTACCTGTCCGCGGCGCAACGGGCGGCGGCTTCGGCGAACTGGCTCGACGGTGCTCTCGGCTACGCCACCACGCGGCTGCACGGCGCCGCCGCCTGCCTCACCCCGGTCGGCGACGGCATGGGGGTCGCCGCCGCCTACCGGACCGCCGACTACCTGCACCAGCATGCCCGCCGGCTCCGGCGGACCGAACCGCTGCCCGACGCGGTGTGGCAGGCCCTGGTCGACCACCATCCGCAGGACACGCTGAACCTGGCCGACAGCGCCGACCGCCGCGGCCGGCCCGACATCGCGCGACAGTTGCGGGCCCGGCTGCCGGCGGCCGAGCGGCTGCGGCACCTGCTCGGCGGGGAGTGCCACCGGGCCCTGGTCAGCGCCGTGATCCGGGACGGCCTCGATGACACGGACGAGCACGTCAACGCGTCGCTGGCCGCCGGCGAACGCTGGGCGGAACTGCGCGAACGTTCCGACGCCGGCCGGCCCGGCGCGGCCCGCCACCTGGTCGACGGGCTCGCCCGCGCCGGTGACCTCGACGCGGTGCGGGCCGAGATGCACGCGGGTACGCCGCTGGCCGCCGACCGGCTGCGGACCGCGGGCATGTGATGCGTCAGGTCCGCTAACCGAGCGCACGGGACCTCACCGACCGCTGCCGTCGTCGGCGACTCGCCCGTGCCCGGTCTTGCGTGGCGACCGTCCCTCGAGGCCGGCACCGCGGCCCGGCTCGGCGGCCTGGACGTCACCCCGGCGGACGCCCTCGCCTGACCGAGGGTGCCCCAGCCGGCGCTCGGTCACGTTAGATTCGCGGGATGTTCTCAATAATGCTGCGCGACGACGCCGTGCTGGAGCCGCTCGAAGTGTGGCAGGCGCAGGAGTTCGCCGATCACCTGGACCGGGCCCGCGAACACGTCCGCCCGTGGGTCGGTCCGCGGTTCATCGCCGACGCGGCCGCCACGTTGAAGCGGTACGCCGAGTTCCAGGCCGCCGACGGCGCACGCCTGTTCGGGATCCGGGACCGCGGCACGCTGGTCGGCGGGGTGATGTTCACCGACTTCAACGCGGCGATGGGCAGTTGTGAGCTCGGTTGCTGGCTGGAGCCGGCCGCCGAGGGTCGCGGCCTCGTCACGCGGGCGAGCGCCGTCCTGCTGGACTGGGCGTTCACGACCCGCGGGCTGCACCGGGCCGAGTGGATCTGCCGGGCTGACAACGAGCGGAGTGCGGCGGTGGCGAAACGGCTGGGCATGACGCTCGAGGGCGTACGCCGGGAAGCCTGGCCGTTCGGTGACGTGCGCTACGACAAGCAGGTCTGGGCAATCCTCGCCCCGGAGTGGCAGGCGCGCTAGAAGGCGAGCGATCCGCCGGCCGGCCTGCGGATATGCCCGTGATCAGGGGGACGGCGGCGACGATCTGGTCGTAGGTCTCCGGGCTGACCTGCTGGACTACGGCCGGCCCCGCCCGGGTGTCCCGGAGATGCCCGGCGACATCGACCGCCTGGCCGACAACGTCATCGCCGTCCGCGACCACCGCCGCGCCCGGCCGTCGGCTGCCCGCGACGGGCAAACCCCAGCAGAATGAGCCGATGGAACTGCGCCCCGAACTCTGCCCACCGGCCGTTTCGCCCGAGCGCGCGGCGCAGCTTCGCAGCGCCGTCGAGAACATCACTCGGCTGCTTGCCGGCGGTGAACCGGCCGATGGCGCGATCACCGCGTTCAACGCCGGCACCGGTCACTCCTACCGCGCGGAACACTTCCTCACCTATGAGGAGTCGCGTGGTCTCGAAGACTTCGTGCTCGAAGCGGCCCGTCCGGCGCGGCCGGTGGTCGCCGACATCACGCGCGACGAGCTGGCCGAGGTCGTTCGCCGGATCATCGCCGCCGACCATGACTCCGACTACTACGTCCTCCTGCTGACAACCAACGTCCGGCATCCTCGAGTGACGGACCTGATCTTCTGGCCGCCGCCCGAACTGGTGGACGCGACACCGGAACAGATCGTCGACGCGGCCGTGAGCTACCGCCCCATCGCACTCTGACCGCCCTGTGGGGGATGGCCGTACGACTCAGGTGTGCCGGAGCGATCCTGCGAAGTTGAGCCCGGCCTCGGGGTTGGTCCTGTGCGGTTCGGAACTCCGCGTGCCGGGTTGCAGGCGTTTCTCGAGCCGCACAGCGCATTCCGCCGCAGCCCCACGTCTGATCCGGCGGACCAGATTTGGTTGGCGTTACTGGTCGGCGCGATGTCGCCGGCCACGCGTACGCTGCAGCGCTCAGGCCGGCGGCGGCCTCGGTGGACGCGATCAGCTCGCTGAGGGCGCGGCGGGGGAGCCGGGGTCGAGGGCGCGGGCGGCGTTGACCAGGCCGACCAGGCTGAACGCCTGCGGCGTGTTGCCCAGCTGGTGGCCGCCGGTCGGGTCGTACTCCTCGGCGAGCATCCCGACGTCGTTGCGCAACCGCAGCAGCCGTTCGAACAGCGTGGTCGCCTCGTCCGTCCGGCCGATCCCGTGCAACGCCTCGACCAGCCAGAACGTGCACGCGAGGAAAGCGCCCTCGCTGCCGGGGAGGCCGTCGACGCCGTCGCGCCCGGGGCGGTACCGCAGCAGGAACCCGTCGTGGTCCAGATCCTTCATGATCGCTTCCACCGTGCCGGTGACGCGGCTGTCGCCGTACGGCAGAAATCCGGTCCGGGGAATGAGCAGCAGGGCGGCATCGACCTCGGTCGACCCGTAATGCTGGGTGAACGTGTTGCGGCCGGCGTCGTAGCCGTTGGCGCACACGTCGGCGTGCACGGCCGAGCGGGTGGCCCGCCAGCGGTCGACCGGCCCGTCGAGGCCGTGCCGCTCGACCGCGGTGATCATGCGGTCGAGCCCGGCCCACGCCATCACCTTGGAGTGCACGAAGTGCCGGCGCGGCCCGCGGACCTCCCACAGCCCGTTGTCCGGCTCCTGCCAGTGACCTTCCAGGTAGTCGAGCAGCGCCCGCTGCACGTCCCACGCCGCGCCGGTCGCGTCGAGCCCGTGAACCCGGCTCAGGTGCAGCCCGTCGAGGACCTCGCCCCAGACGTCGAGCTGGAACTGCCCGGCCGCGGCGTTGCCGATCCGCACCGGGCTCGACCCGCGGTAGCCGGGCAGCCAGTCCAGGGTCTCCTCGGTCAGGCGGCGGGTGCCGTCGAGGCCGTACATGATCTGCAATTCGGCCGGGTCCCCGGCGACCGCCCGCAGCAGCCACTCCCGCCACGCCTTCGCCTCCGCCACGTGACCCGCGCCGAGCAGCGCCTGCAGCGTGAACGTGGCGTCGCGCAGCCAGCAGAACCGGTAGTCCCAGTTGCGTGGCCCGCCGAGTTGCTCGGGCAGGGAGGTGGTGGCCGCCGCGACGATGCCGCCGGTGGGGGCATAGGTAAGAGCCTTCAGAAGAAGAAGACTTCGCCGTACGGCGTCAGCGTACCGCCCGTGATATCCGTGCCCGTCCATCCAATCCGTCCAGAACCGGCGGGTCTCCCGCAGCGCCCGGTCCGGCTCCGCCGGGCGCGGTTCCGGCAGGTGCGAGGCCCGATGCGTGAGCACGAACGGCACCCGCTGCCCCGCGCTGACGGTGAACTCCGCGGTGGTCGCCAGGTCCTCGTTGCGCAGCGGCACCGGCGCGGTGACCCAGACCGCGTCCGGCCCGGCGACCGCGTGCAGCCCGTCCGGAACGCGCCGCACCCACGGCACGATGTGGCCGTAGTCGAAGCGCAACGTCAGGTCGACACACATGCGCACCTGCCCGGAAATGCCCTCGACGACCCGGACCAGGTCGGCGCCCTTCCCGCGCGGCGGCATGAAATCGGTCAGCCGGACCGTGCCGTCCGGGGTGTCCCACTCGGTCTCCAGGATGAGCGTGTCGTCGGCGTACCGCCGCCGGGTCGCCGCCCCGGCCCCGGCCGGCGCGATCCGCCACCGGCCCGCGTCCCGGTCCCCGAGCAGCGCGGCGAAGCAGGCGGGGGAGTCGAAGCGGGGCAGGCACAGCCAGTCGACCGACCCGTCCCGCCCGATCAGCGCCGCGGTGTGCAGGTCCCCGACGAGCGCGTAGTCCTCGATGTGCGATGTCACGGCCTCGTCAGTTCCCCGGCCCGGCCCCGGCCAAGCGCAGCCCGGGCCGCGCGCTGCGCGTCGGCGAACCCGAGCCGGCAGGTGTCCGCGTCCCGGTAGACGCCCGGCGACTCGGCGATCGGGTGCCCGTCCCCGGCGCTGAACGTCCACCGGAAGTGTCCGTCGCCGGTCGCGACGACCGACAGCTCGCCGTCGCCGTCACGCACCAGCTCCAGGGGCCGGCGCCAGGGCAGGTCGCGGCGCGGGGACGGTCGGGGATCGCCATGGGCCAGCACGTCCGCGCCGGTCGAGGTGCGACTGATCAGGCTCCACCGGTGGCCGGCCCCGGGGATCACGGCGGTCATCGTGACGCCCCCTTGCGGATCTTCCGGCGGCGCAGCCCGGCGGCGATCGCCTCGACGGTCTGCTCCAGGTAGTTGAAGTCCGGCACCGCCACGGCCTCGGCGCGCTCGTGCAGCGTGGCCGCGGTGACCGTGTCGTCGATCCGGGATACGTGGTGATCGCCGTTGGCGTCCATGACGTCCTCCTCATAGGTTGCCTACAGCTATTATTGCACTGTGCAATGAAAGTCGCGACCGAGCGCCCGCGACATCACGGCCACCGGCTCGCGCGCCTCAGCAGCGTCCGCGTCGTTCGTCCGCCCCCTGATGCCGCGGGCCCGTGATCGCCGCCGGCTGCCCAAGCTCTGCGGTGGCCGCGACCGGCCGCTGGAGCCCACTACGCAGCGGACGAATGCCGATCACTCCTCCTCGTCGTCCTCAGGCGGGTCGTCCGGCAGCGGATAGCGGCGGTGCAGCTCCACCACGTCCGGACCGGCCGCGCCCAGCACCGCGCGCAGCAGCCGGACGGCGACGAAGCCGGCCACCGCGTCCGGATCCGGCCGGTCGACGAGCAGGCTGCCCAGCTTCTCGACGTGGACGTAGTCCGGATCCAGCGCCGAGTACATTGCGGCCAGGACCTGTTCGGCCGCCTTGGTGTGGGCCGGGCGGGCGATGGCCCGCCGGTAAGCGGGGTGGAACCGGGCCCGCCACGTCCGCGGATGAGACGGACCGAGAACACCGGCGAGATCCGCGGCGATCTCGTCGAACAGCCGGTTCGAGTCGCTCCAACCGGCGTGCTCGGTGCGGGCTTCGACGGTCGACGGATGCGCCGGCCCGAGCCGGCCGGCGCGCTCGGCTGCGAGCCGGCCCCACCCCGCGACGATCTCCGCGCGCCGCGACTCGCCGTCGTGGGCGAGCAGCTGCCGGCGTGCCTCCAGCGTGTCCGGGTGGTCGGGCCCGAACTGCCGCTCCCCGTCGGCGAGTGCCTGCCGCCACCCGTCGGCGAGCCGGGCGTGGATCGCCGCGCGGTCGGTGCCGGCCCGGTGGAATGCGACCCGATTCCACAGGACCGTGGTCTCCGGGTGGGTGAAGCCGAACACCCGCTCCCAGGTGGTCGCGAACGCCTCCAGCTCGGACACCGGACTTTCGTCGTCGTGCAGACCGCGCTGCTCCAGGAGGAGCCGCCGCGCTTCCAGAGTGCCGGGATCCTCCGGGCCCGCAGTGCGGGTACGGCTCTCGACGATCAGGGCCAGCTCGGCGAGACCCCGCTCGGCCCACTCGTGCGGATCGTCGGCCTCGGGCACGTACCGCAGGTACGTGTCGGCCAGGTGCACCCGCGCGTCCAGGGTGCACGGATCGTCCGGGCCGGCCGCGTCGGTCAGCGCGGCGACCCGGGCATGGTGGTCACGGATCCGGGCGAGCTGACTGCTGAACACGGCGGGGAGCCTATCCGGCCCGACACGACACAGGCACCTCGTCACCGCGGGAGCAGAATCAACAGCATTCCGGCGGCGACCAGGCCGATCTCCACCAGCAGCACGAACAGCCGATCGCTGAGCCGGCCCAGGGTCGCGCGGCCGGCCCAGGCGCCGGCCAGCGTCGCGGGAGTGAGGACCAGCCCGAGCAGCAGGACCTGTCCGGTCAGCAGCGTGCCGGTGCCGTAGACGACGAGCTTGGTGACGTGCATGAGCAGCGCGCAGGCAGCCTCCGTGCCGATGTAGGCGGACCGGGTCAGTCCGGCGGCCAGGAAGAACGGCGCGGTCAGCGGACCGACCGAGCCGAGCAGCGCGGACCCCAGCCCGGAGGCGGCGCCGACCGCGGTGAACGCCCGGGGACCGGGCGGGCGGAGACGTGGCCGCAGGCGCCGCCACGCGACCGTGACCAGCAAAAACACGCCCAGCAGGCGCTGCAGGCCGGCCAGCGGGGCGTGCGCGAGCAGCAAGCCACCGGCGACCGCGCACGGGACCGCGCCGGCGGCGAACCGGCCGATGATCCCCCGGCGCAGCTCACCCCGATTGAGCCAGGCCCGGGAGCCGTTGCTGGCGAGCTGCGTCAGGGTCAGCATCGGCACGGCCGCGCGCAGCCCGAACAGGCCGGTGAAGACCGGCAGCAGCAGCACCCCACCGCCGAACCTGGCGACCGCCGAGAGCCAGGCCAGCGCGAACGCCGCCGCCGAGGCCGGCCCCACAGTCGTCAGCGTGCCGGTCATGACGGTGATCGATGCAGAGACGTCACTCGGCGCAGCCTAACGACGCGGAAGTCGCCACGTGCGGCACGGCGGGTATGTGAGGCGCATGAAGACCTGAGGTCACGATCTCCGCGACGCCGGCCACGGCCGACATGGACGGGCCGGCCGGGGCACGCCCTACCGGGCCGGATGCGGCCACGATGCAACCATGTCCCCATGCAACCTTCTGAGCCGTCGGCCGCCGTGCAGGCGCTGATGCAGGCCAGCCGCGCCTTCGTCGGCATCACCGCCCGATCCCTGGCTGCCGTCGAAGGGGACGTGACGCTGCCACAGTTCCGCACGCTGGTGGTGCTGGCCGCCCGGGGGCCGCAGCGCAGCGTCGACATCGCCGACGAGCTCGGGGTCAACCCGTCGACCGGCACGCGGATGCTGGACCGGCTGATCCGCAAAGGACTCGTCCGGCGTACCCGCTCGGCCAGCGACCGGCGCGTCGTCCGCCTGCGGTTGACGACGGCCGGGCACGACCTGGTCCAGGCCATCCTCGACCGGCGGCGCACTGAGCTGGAGCGGCTCGTCGCGGCGACCGCAGACCTGTGGCGACCAGTGGCGATCGAGGCGTTGACGGCGTTCGCGGAGGCGGCCGGGGAGACCGCCGGGGACTGGTGGCTGGGCTGGGACGAGGGCGACGACGAGCCCTGACCGGACCGGCCCACCCACGGGCCGAGCAAGAAGCGTCCTGGCGGCACGGTCGCGTGGTCATCGAGGGCTGTTCCTCCGGCCACGCGAGCTGATCGCCGAACCGGGGCGGAGCCGGGCCGCGGTGCGGGGGGAGCAGCGCGGCCCGGCGGATCGGTTGCCGTTCAGGTCCCGGCCGGCGCCGGGGACACCGGCACCTCCGGACGCCCGGAGTCCCGCCGGCGGAAAACGGCGCGGAGGAAGTCGAACGTCAGGAACGCCAGCAGCGGAATCCCGAACAGCGGCAGGAACCAACCCAGCGCGAACACCACCGGCAGCCCGAATCCGATGACCGGCATCGGCAGCCCGCGCAACCCCGGGATCAGGTAGAGCACCGAAAGCCCGGTAGCCAGCACCCCGAGCGGGAGCTGTAACGCCTCCGCGGGCGAGCCGACGGGCGCGCAAGGTATTCGCGTACGATGTTCGCGTACATCGTTCGCGAATCCGATGGAAAGGTGCGGACATTGACGGCGCAGTACGCGCGCAACGGCGGAATCCGGATCGCTGTCGAAGACCTCGGCGGGGCCGGAGGCTCTCCGCTGCTCCTGGTGATGGGCTTGGGCACGTCACGCTTCTGGTGGCCCGACGGCCTGGTCGCCGAGCTGGTTTGCCGCGGCTTCCACGTCGCCGCCTACGACCAGCGCGATGCCGGGCAGTCCACCCACCTCCCGGCCGCCCGGCGCACCGGCCCGCCGATCGCGGCTCTGCTGCGCCGCTCGACGCCGGCCTACACCGCTGAGGACCTGACCGACGACGCGATCGCCGTTCTCGATCACCTCGGCTGGCGCCGCGCGCACGTCTTCGGCCATTCGATGGGCGGTCTCGTCGCCCAGCGCATCGCGATTCGCCACCCCGGCCGCGTGCTCACCGTGACTACTTCCGCGGCCGTCCCCAGCGACGCCCGTGGCCTGGGTGTCCTGCGTCATCTGCACCCGGCGCCGCTGGTCCGGTTCGCGCGCCTGCACTATCCCGCAACCCCGGAAGGCGACCTCGGCCTGGCCGTGGCCCTCGCCCGGATCCTCGCCGCGCCCGGTCAGTACATCGGCGCGGACGACGTACGTGATTTCGTCGCCAAGGAAGCCGCGCACCAGGTCGCCGGCTTCCGCGACGACAAGGCGCAGAGCCGCCAGATCGGCGCGAAATGGTCGGGTGGCCGGCTGCGCCGGGTCGCCGCGCCGGCGCTGATCCTGCACGGTGCACGGGATCCGCTGGTCCGCCCGAGTGCCGCCCGGGCCATCGCCGCGGCCGTGCCCACCGCCCGGCTGCGGATCCTGCCCGACGCCGGCCACTTCCTTTCCCGAGACCTCTGGAGCCTCTACGCCGACGAGGTGTATGCCCTCGCTGCCGGCGTCAGCACGGGGAAAGCGGAATCCTCCCGCCGCGACCGGCCGGGGTCAACAGGTTCGGGGAGGGTTTCAGGGATTTGAGGGCATCTATGGAATGCGTTATCCCAAGTGTTACGGTCCGGTTAACCGCTTCAGTAGCGGTGCGTCCCCGTCCTCAACCACGTTGGGATCCCCCATGCGACGCAAACTCCTGTGCGGCCTGTCCGTGGCCGCCGTCGTGCTCACGGCCGGCGGAGTCCCCACCGCCGCCGGCGCCGCCGACACCCCGGTCGCCGGCGTCGACAACCTCGACCGCGGGCTGATCAGCCTGCGGACGCCGACCGGGAACTTCCTGTCCTGGCGGCTGCTGCAGTCCGACCCGGCGGGCGTGGCGTTCAACGTCTACCGTGGTTCGACCAAGGTGAACGCGGCGCCGATCACGAAGGGCACCAACTTCACTGATTCCGGGGCTCCGGCCGGATCGACGTACACAGTGAAGCCTTTGATCAATGGGGTGGAAACCGCCGCACTGAAGGCGGCCACACCCACGGCCGCGCTCGCGGCGGCCTATCAGGACGTGCCGATCCAGATCCCGGCCGGGGGCACCACGCCCGACGGGGTGGCCTACACCTACTCGGCCAACGACGCGTCGGTCGGTGACCTGGACGGCGACGGCTCCTACGAGATCATCCTCAAGTGGGACCCGTCGAACTCCAAGGACAACTCGCAGTCGGGCTACACCGGGCCGGTCATCATCGACGCGTACAAGCTGAGCGGCACCCGGCTGTGGCGGCTCAACCTGGGCAAGAACATCCGGGCCGGCGCGCACTACACCCAGTTCCAGGTCTTCGACTACGACGGCGACGGCAAGGCCGAGGTGGTCATGAAGACCGCGGACGGCACCGTCGACGGCACCGGCGCGGTGATCGGCAGTTCCAGTGCCGACTACCGCAATTCATCCGGGTACGTGTTGTCCGGTCCCGAATACCTGACCGTGTTCAACGGCCAGACCGGCAAGGCGATGGCGACCGCCGACTACGTGGTCCCGCGCGGCACGGTCTCCTCGTGGGGTGACAGTTACGGCAACCGGGTGGACCGCTTCCTGGCCGGAACCGCCTACCTCAACGGCTCCTACCCGAGCATCATCATGGCCCGTGGCTACTACACCCGCTCGGTCATCGTCGCCTGGGATTACCGCAACGGCGCGCTGACCCGCAAGTGGACCTTCGACAGCAACTCCAGCACCAACGGCTCGGCGTGGACCGGTCAGGGCAACCATCAGCTCTCGATCGCCGACGTCGACAACGACGGCAAGGACGAAATTCTGTACGGGGCGATGGCCGTCGACGACAACGGCTCCGGCCTCTGGGTCAACGGGCAGGGGCACGGGGACGCGTACCACGTCGGTGATCTGATCCCGAGTCGTGCCGGCCTGGAAGTCTTCAAGGTCGACGAGGGCACCACGAAGCTCGCCGCCTGGATGGCCGACGCCCGCACCGGCGCGATCATCTGGTCGAACGCCTCGTGCGGCTGCGACAACGGTCGCGGCGTCTCCGACGACATCTACGCCGGCAGCCCCGGCGCCGAGTCCTGGTCGTCCGCGGTGTCCGGGCTCTACAACACCTCGGGGCAGAACATCGGGCGCAAGCCGTCGAGCACGAACTTCGTCATCTGGTGGGACGGCGACGCGCAGCGCGAACTGCTCGACGGCACCCACATCGACAAGTACGGCACCAGCGCCGACACCCGTCTGCTGACCGCCAGTGACGTGCACTCCAACAACAGCACCAAGGCCACCCCGTCGCTGCAGGCCGACATCCTCGGCGACTGGCGCGAGGAGGTCATCTGGCCGACGACCGACAACACGCGGCTGCGGATCTACTCGACGACCGACAGCACCAGCATCTCGCACACCTCGCTGATGCAGGACCGGATGTACCGCGAGGCCGTGGCCTGGCAGAACACCGCCTACAACCAGCCCCCGCACCCGTCGTTCGCGATCGGAGGATGATCATGCGTCGTCTGTTCACCCTGGTCGCCGCGCCGGCCATGCTGCTCGGTGTCGCCGCCGCCCCGGCGGAGGCGGCCACCACGCTGACCGTCGCGTCCGACGGCTCGGCCACCTACCGGACCGTGCAGGCGGCCGTGGACGCGGTCCCGGCCGGGAACACGAGCCGGGTCACGATCACCATCAAGGCGGGCACCTACCGCGAGAGCGTGGTCATCCCGTCCAACAAGCCGTACGTCACCCTCGAAGGCCTCGGGTCGACCGCGGCGGCCACGATGATCATCAACAACAAGCCCGCCTCGACCGCCGGGACGACCGGGTCGGCGACCGTCTACGTGCAGGCCAAGGAGTTCTACGGCAAGAACCTGACGTTCAGCAACGACTACGACGAGGCCGCCAACGGGTCGTCGCAGGCGCTGGCGCTGGCGCTCTACGGCGACCGGGCGCGGCTCGGCAACGTCCGGGTGATCGCCGACCAGGACACGCTGCTGATCTACAACAGTGCCCGGGCGTACGTCTGGAGTTCCTACATCGAGGGAACCGTCGACTTCATCTACGGCAACGGCAGCGCCGTCTTCTACGCCTGCCAGATCTACGAGAAGCGCAGCGCCGGCGGGTACATCACCGCCGCCAACACGCCCTCGACCCAGACGTACGGCTTCCTGATCTACAAGTCGACGATCACGGGCGCGCCGAGCAACCTCACGTATCTCGGCCGCCCCTGGGGTGCGGCGGCACAGGTCACCTACCGCGAGTCGAATCTGAGCGCCACGATCAAGGTGGCCCAGCCCTGGACCGACATGTCCGGCAACTCGTGGAAGAACGCCCGCTTCTACGAGTACAAGAACACCGGCGCGGGCGCGACCGTCAACAGCAACCGCACCCAGTTGACCGACGCCCAGGCGGTGAACTACACGCCGCAGAAGTATCTGGCCGGCTCGGACGGCTGGAACCCGGTCGGCTGACCCCGGCCCGGCCCGCGATCGACCCCTCGGCCGGTCGCGGGCCGTTCTGGCAACGTCCGGGGTGCGGGTCGTGCCCCACGGCCGGACCAAGCCGAGCAGCAGGAACACGGCCAGGCCGAGCCCGGCGCAGAGCGCGACGGCCATGGCGGCACTCGGCCGGAAACCGTCGGGCTCGCGGCCGGGCACCCCGGCCGCGGAGAGCCGCCGCGACGGCGGGTTCGCGAGCGCGCAGGGCGGCCAGGTCACGTTCGAGCGGGGCTTCGACGCGGAGGCAGTCCTCGTGGACCGCGACCGGCTGGCGCATCTCGACCCGCAGCCGGTCGCCGATCGCCTCGATGGCCCAGCCGGGGCGGGCGGCGAGCCTCCCCGCCAGGGGCAGATTCGAGCAGGTGCCGACGAACTGCAGCGCGGCCGCTGTGTCGGCGTCGACCCGGGGGCGGCCGACGACCCGGCGGAACAGTTCCAGGGACTTCGGCGGGGTGAACGCCGGCATCCGGAACGAGCGGGCGGCGGGCTGCCCGGGGGCGACGGTTGCCGGTGACGAGGGCGGCGCTTGCGGCTCCGGCCGGGAGGAGAGGACGTACCTGCTCGGCGTTGTCGGCGGCGGCCGCACGTGATGCCGCGCCACCGGGCGGATCGTTCGCTGAGCGGCGGCAGCCCCGCAGTCAGAGGCGGGGCTGACCGGTGCGCTGCGGCGGGACCAGCGCTGACGCGGGCTGAAAGATCGGGGTTTCGGCCCGGCGCCGGACAAGAGTTGGCACGCTCGGTCGGGTAGGCACCGAGGAGGGCTCAACGATGCGCACGGTCGCGGCGGCGCTCGCCGCAGGAATGCTGATCACGGCGTCACCGGCGCAGGCGGCGTCCGGTCCGCGCTACACGCCGGGGACCATCTACTTCAACAAGACGGAGACCGCCGAGCTCACCTACCCGGCGGGGCTGGCGGCCGTGCGCACGGTCGCGGCGGCTCCGTTCGGGCGGATCATCGGGAACAACGCGGCCGAGGTGATGGTGAAAGCCGGCTCCGCGAACGTGGTCGGGCAGTGCGTCAAGATCACGACCGCGGGCGTGATCGGCACCTACGGCGGGAACGACGGCGACGGCTTCTGCCAGTGACGACCCGGTGTGAGGCGGCGCACTTGGAGGCGTTGCGCATGGCGGTCGGTCCGATGCCGGTGAGGGGTGGCGGCTGACGAACATGTTCGCTACGATCATGTTTGTGAGTCCACGCCGGGAACCTGCCAGTCGCCGGGATCGACCGGTCCGAGCGCCTCTGCGCCGGCCCGGCCTTGTCGCGGCTGCGCTCGGTGTCCTGCGGCACGATTCCCGGCGATCGGCGCGCGGCCTGAGCTTCCGGCTGGTTCTCGGCGTCGTCGGCCGGCCCGGAAAACGACGCTGACGACCGGCCGAACGTATGCCCATCACGAACGCGTTCGTCACGAACGCGTTTTAACCAGAGGAGACGCCATGAACATCACCATCGTCGGAGCGGGACTGGGCGGCCTGACCCTGGCCCGGGTGCTGCACGTGCACGGCATCGCCGCGACCGTCTACGAACTGGACGCGTCGCCGGAGGCGCGGACGCAGGGCGGCATGCTCGACATCCATCACCACAACGGGCAGGTGGCACTGCGGGACGCCGGGTTGTCCGAGCAGTTCCAGGCCATCATTCACGCCGGTGGCCAGGCGATGCGGATCCTGGACCGGGACAACACCGTACTGCTGGAGGAAACCGACGAGCAGAGCGCCGGGGACCGCCCGGAAGTCGACCGGGGGCAGCTGCGGCAGATCCTGCTCGACTCGTTGCCGGCCGGCACGATCCGGTGGGGGAAGAAGGTCACCGACGTGCGGGCGCTCGGCGACGGGCGGCACGAGGTGAGCTTCGCCGACGGGGAGACGGTGACGACGGATCTTCTCGTCGGGGCGGACGGGGCCTGGTCACGGATCCGGCCGCTGGTGTCGGACGCGGTGCCGGCGTACACGGGAATCTCTTTCGTCGAGGTGGACCACCAGGACGCCGACGAGCGTCATCCGGTGCCCGCCTCGGTCGTCGGCGGGGGCATGCTGTTCGCGCTCGCGCCCGGGAAGGGGTTCCTGGCGCACAAGGAGACCGACGGCAGCCTGCACGTCTACGTCGCGCTGCGGACGTCCGAGGAGTGGCTCGACAGCATCGACTGGGCAGATTCGGACAAGGGGAAGGCGGTGCTGCTCGAAGAGTTCGGCGACTGGGCGCCGGAGATCCGGTCGCTGATCACCGAGGCGGACAGCGCGCTGATCCCGCGGACGATCAACGCTTTGCCGGTACGGCATCGGTGGCACCGCATCCCCGGGGTGACGCTGCTCGGGGACGCCGCGCACGTGATGTCGCCCTTCGCCGGCGAGGGCGCGAACCTGGCCATGTTCGACGGGGCTGAGCTCGGGAAGGCGATCGCCGCGCATCCCGGCGACCTGGAGAAGGCCCTTTCCGCGTACGAGGGTGAGCTCTTCGAGCGCAGCGAGCGTGTCGCCCAGGAGTCGGCCGACAGCCTGGAGCTGATCTTCAACGACGACGCACCGCGGTCGTTGGTCGACATGTTCACCTCGTTCGAGCGGGAGTGACTCAAGCGTCGACAGCATCGCCGGGTGGTCGCACCGCCCGGCGGCGGGTCCGCCCTCTTCCCGGGCGACCCGGTCCGGTCCCGCGCGCCTGGCTCGAACGGACCGCCGGCGTCGTCCGCCTGACCGAACCGCGCCGGGGCGGCCACTTCGCGCCCTGCGAACAGCGCGGCCCCGACGCGTAAGAGCTCCGCGACTTCTTCCGGCCTTCCGTTGATGCCGCGTGCCCACGTGTCAGGCCTTGTCGCGCGGCATGACGGGGGCGGGGCGTGGGCGGCGGTGCCGGGACCAGAAGATGGTCAGGGGGATGCCCGTGGCGAGGGCCAGGGTGATGACGGGTTCCCAGGCGTCGTAGCGGCCGTAGTCGATCACGGAGGTGAGCAGGACGTACAGGATCAAGGCCTGGGTGACGTAGCCCGAGGTGTACGGATCGGACCGGCCCGGGGTGGTTCTGCGGACCTGGACGGCGGAGACGACCGACAGCACGAACGCACCGGCCATGAACGTCAGCCCGACCAGGACGATGACGGAACCCGATCGGATGTACTGGCCGTCCACCGTCACCAACCGGCCGTGGGACAACCCGGCCGACACGATGCCGCCCTTTTCCGCCTTGATCCAGGCTCCGTAGATCGGCTCGGTCAGCTGTGCGTCGTTGTCCAGCCGCAGCGTGAACTTCTGACTGGTCCAGGTCGTGCTGCCGTCGAAGCCGGAGTCGTACTCCACGTCCAGCACCTCCGCCCGGTGCGTCTCCAGGCGGTTCGCGATGAAGTCGTCGCGGGTCGCGACCTCCATGCAGGTGGGGTAGGCGACGAGAAACAGCAAGCCGAGACAGATGGCCGCCGCGTATTTGAGGACGGCTCGCTCGCCGCTCCTGTCCACACTCACCGTGTCCATGACCTCACCGTACAAAAAGCGGTCATGCGCCGACGGCGCCGTCGACTCCCTCTCGGATCAGGTCGGCGTGGCCGTTGTGGCGGGCGTATTCCTGCAGCACGTGGGTCATCACGAAACGCAGGGAGACGTCCTTCTCCCACCGGGGCTGGTAGCCGATGCGGTCCAGCGACTCGGAGGACTCCTCGATGGCGCGGGCGTGGGCGACCTCGGACTCCCAGGCGGTGAACGCTTCGCTGCGGGTGGAGCTGCCGGCGTCGTACGCGGCCTGGAAGTCCATCGTGTCCGACCAGACCAGTGGGATGCCGCGGTCGTCGAAGACCCGCCGGAACCACGTGCGCTCCACCTCGGCCATGTGCCGGACAAGGCCGAGCAGCGTGAGGGTCGACGGGGGCACGGAACGTTCGCGCAGCTGGGGGTCGGTGAGGCCGGCGCATTTGCGGGCGAGTGTGGCGCGGTGGTAGTCGAGCCACGCTCGCAGCGTGTCGCGTTCGCTGCCGGTCAGCGGGGGTCCGATCCGGTCGTCGTCATTCATACCGTCGATCATGCTGGATGACGATGCGGGCCGGGCGGCGGCCAGATCGGACGGGTCACCGGCGGTGCTCGTGGCGGTGAGGGCCGCGGCGAACAGCAGCACCTGGTTGAGGGCGCTGAGGAAGACGAGCAGCCCGACCGAGCCGGCGACCAGCTGGTAGACCGGGTTGGCCTCGGTCGCCCGGACGTAATAGCGGCCGAGGGTCTTGAGCAGTTCGATCGCCGCTCCGGCCGCTACGGCCGGGCCGAGCAGGCGCCGCCACGGCATCCGGACGCGCGGCAGGCCGGTCAGCGCGCCACCGGCCAGCACCGTGTTCAGGGCGGTTCCGACCAGGAAGGATACGGCGGTGAGCGCTACCCGGGACAGGCCGTCGCCGGCGTCCGCGACCTCGGTGATGCGGGTCGCGACGACCGTCGTCGTGTAGGCGAGGGCGAGGGAGGCGACCAGGAGCACGCCGAGGCCGGTGAGTACGAGCAGGTCGATCAGCACCCGGTTGAGCAGGCGGCCCGGGTATTCGGGGAGCCGCCAGATCCGGCGGATCGAGGAGCGGACCGCGTCGGCCCAGAACCAGCCGGTGATCGGCAGCCCGATCAGGGCCACCACCCCGGCGGTGGTCCGGGTCGCCCGCAGCGCCTGCACGTCGAGGTTCGGCAGGTCCTGGGCGAGGTAGCGTTCGACGGTGTCGAGCACGTGCGGGTCGTCCAGGACGAAGCCGAAGATCGCGAAGCCCAGCAGCCAGGCGGCGAACGTTCCGAAGAACGCGTAGTAGGTGACCGCGGCGGCCAGCCGGCCACCGTCGGCCTGGTCGTAGCGGACACCCGCGCGGGCCAGGTGGTCGACCCAGCCCACCCGGTTCCGCAGACGCTGCCAGTGCTTCGAGGAGTGCCCGGCCGTCATGGCGGGGGTGCTACCCGCTCGGGGCCGCGGTTACTCCTCGGCCGGGTGGCGGCTGATCGGGCGGGGGTGCCCGGGGCGTCGTCCCGTGCCCGATCCGCGCGCGGACCAGGTTCGTACGGGAAAGTGATTTTGGTCGTGAGGGGGAAGGCCAGGTAGCCGCGAGCGCGAGTTGATCAATAACCTGACGGCCATGGTGATCGAGGTCGACCGGCTCGGTAAGACGTTCGGGGACACGGAAGTGCTGCGCGGGGTCAGTCTGAGCGTCGCGCCGGGGGAGTTCCTGGCGATCGTCGGGCCCAGCGGCTCGGGCAAGTCGACCCTGCTCTACTGCATGTCCGGGCTGGAACCGGCGACCTCCGGCAGCGTGCGGATCCTCGGGACGACGCTCGGGACGCTCAGCCGGGGCGGGCTGGCCGAGCTGCGGCGTGATCACCTCGGGTTCGTGTTCCAGTCCTACAACCTGATCCCGTCGCTGACCGCGCGCGACAACGTGGCCCTGCCGGCCCGGCTCGCCCGGCGCGGGATCAGCGGCGCCGACATCGACCGTGCACTGGCCGAAGTCGGTCTGGCCGATCGCGCCGACGCGCGGCCCTCCGCGCTCTCGGGCGGGCAGCAGCAGCGGGTCGCCATCGCCCGCGCGCTGGCCCTGCGGCCGGACGTGCTCTTCGCCGACGAACCGACCGGCGCCCTCGACACGACCGCCGGGGAGCAGGTGCTCGACCTGATCGGCAAGGTGGTCGCCGACGGCCGCTCGGTCGTCATGGTCACCCACGACCTGCGAGCGGCCGCTCGCGCCGACCGGGTGCTGGTGCTGCGCGACGGCGTCGTGCACCGCGAGCTGGACCACCCCGACGCCGCCGCGATCTTCACCGCGATGGGTGACTGACGTGCTGAAACTCATCCTCGGCGAGCTGATCGCGAACGTCCGGGTCTGGCTGGGCGCGCTCCTGGTCGCGGCGGCGACCGGTGCGGTCGGCGCGGTGATCGGTTCCGGTCTGCAGACCGCCATCAGCATCGATGGAAATCACCTGCTTGCGGTGTACGGCATCAGCGGCATCATCCTGACCCTGAGCACGATCACCGCGTTGATCGTCACCGGGACCGTCGCCAACCTCACGGTCGCGCTCCAGCAGCGCGGATACGCCCTGTGGCAGCTCGCCGGGATCACCCCGGCGCGCGTCCGGCTCGTCGTGACCTCGCAGCTCGCGATCGTCTCCCTGCTCGGCGCGGCGATCGGGTGCGTCGCGGCGACCCCCGTCCTCGGGCCGCTCTGGCGGTTCGCGCTGACCGACTTGACGGTACGTTTCGACGCGCGCGGCGCCGCGCCGGTGATCGTCGTCGTCGTGCTGATCGTGACCCTCGGTGGTTCCCGCGGAGCCGGACGAGCCGCGCACACGCCGCCGATCCGCTCCCTGCGCGAGCCCGAGTTGCCCGGCCGCGCGATGACCAGGGGTCGCTGGATCGGCGGAACGCTCACCCTGGCGATCACCGTCGCGATCGTCGTCAGCCTGCCCGGCCGCGACCCCTCGAAAATGACGGCGCCGCTCACGTTCGTGGCGCCGCTGCTGGCCGGGGTGCTCGCCGCGTTCGGGCCGCTCTACCTGACCGCGCTGCTGCGCGGCTGGACCTCGCTGATCCCGGCGACCGCGTCCAGCTCGTGGTTCCTCGCGCGCAACAGCACCGCGTACAACGTCTCGCGCAGCACCGCCACGATCAGTCCGGTCAGCGTGGCGATCGCGCTGACCGGTGGCCTCTACGCGGCGGACGCCACCACCACCGGGGGCGGGTCGCCCGAAGCCGGCTCGGTCGCGCTGCTGCTCGGCGGGCCGATGCTGCTGTCCCTGCTCGGCGCGGTCGCCACCATCTTCATGAGCAGCGGCCGGCGCGAGCGCGAATACGCCCTGCTCCTGGCCGCCGGTGGGACGCCCGGCACGGTGCTGGCCGCGGCCGCCCTCGAAGCGATCATCTACGTCGTCACGGCCATCCTGCTCGGCGCGAGTCCGGTAGTGATCACCGCCCTGGCCGGCGCGTGGGCGGCCGGCACCACGCCGTCCTTCGGTGTCGGCGCGATCCTCGCCGTGGCCGGGACGAGCCTGGTCCTGACGCTGGGCGCCACGCTGCTGCCGACCGCGCTCGCGCTGCGTCACGACGTTCCGCGCACGCTTGCCCGCGACGCGTAGGGTTCAACCGTGATCGAGCTGGTGACCGCTGTCGACGCTGCGCCGGCCCAGGTTTGCGCGGCGATGAAAGCCGTGACGCTGCCATGGGTCATCAGCAACGAGCGCCCCGGCACCCTGGTCGAACACGCCGGGGACGGCACCACCCGGCTGACCTACCGGCTGAGGCGGGACCTGCTCGGGCCGTACCTGACAATGCACGCGGGCCGCGTCAAGGGCCACGCCGAAAGCCTGGCGCGAGTCGACCGGGCCGGGCTTGCGCTGGTCATGCACGCGGTGGCGGTGGACATGGCGTTCGGCGGAACGGAGTGGCACCAGACCGCCCCGGCGATGCTGGCCGCCGGTGGGGACTGGCCCGTGATCGCCGAACTGGCCGCTGACGAATCGCTGGCCGACGACGGGAACAACCTGGACGCCGCGGTCCAGAAACGACTGGTCGAACAACTCGCCGCCGAGATCGCCGACCGGGCGCCGCTGAACTACTGGGATGTGGTCGCCGGGGTGGCGGCGCGCGCCTGCACGCTCGGCGTCATCAGCCTGTCCGAGTTCGAGGGTGTGCTCGTCACCAACGCGACCGACTCGATGGACGCGAGGACTGTGGGCGCGGACCTGATGTGGGAAGTCTGGTGCGACCGGTCCCACGAGTACGGCGTCCTGGAGTACGACGCGGAGAAACTGCTCGTTCGCGCCGACGTGCTGATCCCGCCGAACAGCATCGACGGGCCGCTCGCGGTGATCCTGGCCGAGCTGCTGCACGGCTGATCACCCGCTGAAGAAGTAGAGCAGGGTCGCGGCGAAACCCAGCATCCACCCGGCGGTCATGCCCCAGCCCGCCCCGCGACCGATGCGCCGGGACAGCAAGGCGCAGACTCCCAGCAGGACCAACTGGGCGATGCCGTATGCGCCCAGGCCGACGACCAGCACCCCGAAACGTTCCCCGGCGTCGAGGTCCGCGTGCGGGCCGCCGCCGAGCGCGATCACGACCACCATGGTCAGCCCCAGCACAAGGCCCTGGCCGACGATCGCGGTCACCACTCCGGAGAGATTCGCCCTGGTGATCTTCACCGGCCGAGTATGGCAACCGCCGGCCAGTTCCTACCTGGTGGCGAAGCCGGCCAGGATGACGTCGATGGCGCGGTCGAGGATGGGCGGCGGGACGGGGGAGACCGTGGTGGTCTGGCTCAGGCCGCGGATCAGCAGGTAGAGCTCCTCGACCCCGACGTCCCGCCGGATCTCACCGGTGGCCTGGGCGCGCTGGAGCACCTCGCCGACGGCGGATTTCACCTCGCCCGCCGCGGCGACGACGGTCGGGGGCGGTGCCTCGCCCAGCATCGAGGCCAGGGTGAGTTTGGTGGCGCCGTGACCGATCATGTCGCGGATGAGGGCGGTCAGCGCGGTCGTCGGGTCGGGTGCGGCGGCAGCGGCCCGAGTCCGATCGAGCAGGCCGGTGAAGTGGCGCACCAGCGTGGCTTCGATCAGGCTTTCCTTCGCCGGGAAGTGCCGGAAGACGGTGGCGATGCCGACCCCGGCCAGCCGCGCGACCTCTTCGGTGGAGCCGGCTTCGCCGTGGGTGCCGAAGACCTGCTCGGCGGCGGCGAGGATCCGCTCGCGGTTCTGCCGGGCGTCTTGGCGCATGACACGCACTCTATCCGTCGGTACGGTAAACGGAGTCCAGACTTCGGTACAGGAGGTCGCGTCATGCGCACGCCCGAGGAAACCGTCCGAGCCGTCGCCGCCGGTGTCTGCCGCCTCATGCGGGGCGGGCTCACCGCCGAGGAGGAATCAGCACAGCTCGACGAACTGGCCGCCCACTATGCCGAGCAGACTGACGTGCGGCACCCGTTCAGTCTGCTCGGCGACCCGCCGCTGCTCAGCCGGGCCGCGCTGCGCGAGCACTTCGGCAGGGGTGGGCAGATGAACGGGGTCGAGCGCTACGAGGTGGTCGACGACCGGGTCCATCCGACGCCGGATCCCGAGGTGGTGATCTTCGAGTTCCGCTACGAGGGCGTGCTCGACGGCCGGGAATTCACGATTCCGTGCATCTTCGTCGTGCGCGTCCGCCACGGGGAGATCGTCGAGTCCCGTGACTACGTCGATCACGTGGCGGGTGCCCGTGCGTTCGGCCGCCTCCCGGGCCTAGCCGCAGCCCTCGCCGCTTGAGCGACAGACGCCCTGCTCAGTGGCGGCATACAGCGTCGTCCGGCCGTCGATCCGGCCCACCGCCAGGTCGGTGATCTCATCCGGATGGCCGTCCAGCAGAGCGCTGTGCCGATCTCCGTACCGCTGGCCGCGTCGCAACGGCGCAACCTGCGGCCGGTGACAGTCGCCGGGTAGGGGCGGCCGGCGCTCTCGTAGGCGGTCACCCGGTGACCGTCCGGCAACGATCGGACCCGGCGGCGCCTCGCCAGGTCGAAAACGGTGATCGGTACTGCCGCGCGCCGCCGTGGCGATATGGCGGACCGGAAAGCCGCGGCCGGGGTCGGCTCGGACCAGTCGACGTCCTCGATGCCGTCGAGCGGCGGAGTCGTTGGCACCGCGCGGGGCTCAGGGCTGCCGGAGTCGGTAGAGGGTCAGCGCCGCCAGCGAGGGCGCGTCCACGATCTGTCCGGATCGGATCATCTCGTCGATCTCGGCGTCGCCGAACGCGCGATGGACCATGTCCTGCTCGGTCGCCTCCCGATCGGGTGCGCCCTCCTCGAGGCCGGTCGCCAAGTAGACGTCGAAGCCCTGCGTCGAATACCCGTACGCCTCGAAGAGGTGCCCGAGGTGCTGCATCGAGCCGGCGCGCAGACCGGTCTCCTCGGCGAGTTCGCGGCGGGCGAGGTCGGCCTGATCGCCGGTGGCGTCGCGGCCCCAGCTGCCCTGCGGGAACTCCCAGGCGCGCCGGCCGATCGGGTAGCGGAACTGTTCGACCAGCCAGAACCCGTCCCGGCAGCGCGGGAGGACCAGGGCGAAGTCCGGTTTCTCGACGACTCCGTAGATGCCGGGCCGGCCGTCCGGCAGTCGGATCTCGTCCTCCCGGACCGTCATCCACGGATTGCGGTACACCACGCGGCTGCTCACCTGTTCCATCAGCCGATCATCTCAGCGCGCTGATGACCGGGCTGGAACGGCGCGGCCCGAACCCGGGCCGCGCCGTCGACGTCAGTGCTGCGGCGGCTGCGCGTACGGGGCGTGCTGGCTCGCCTGCCACGCGGCGTGCTGCTGGGCGGCCTGCGCGTACGCGGCCTGAGCGGCGGCGACGAACTGGGGGTGCGCCTTCGGCAGATCGACCGTGGAGCCGTCCCGCGAGACGAAGCCCCACGGCAGCATGCGATACGTGCTCCGGCTCACGATGATGATGCCGGCGAACGCGGCGAGGAATGCCACCAGGACCAGCAGCGCGCCGGTGTCACCGGCCGACCCCGCGATCACGAAACTCAGCGGCAGCAGGGCGATCAGGACAATGCCGATGATCAGCCGGTTCTTGTGCAGCTTCTCGCACTGCGGGCAGAACGGCCAGGCCTGCGCCCGCACCTTCTTGCGGAGGATCAGGGTCACGATCACGAACGGCAGGGCGCCGAGCGCGATCAGCAGGTACGACCAGGTCGGCGGCTTCGACCAGAACTCGACCGCCTTGCGGACGGAAGCGGGCTCGCCGTGCCGCGAGCACACGTCAGGGATACCGGCGCCGTTGGCGACCAGACCGGAGGGAATTGCGATGCTCATGAACGCCTCGAAAGTATTTGTGCAGCCAGGGGCCGGATCTCAGTAGCGCGTGATGCTAGCAGGAAGATCGCCCAGGCCGAGGCCCGGTTTCCTACCGGCCGCGGGGGCGCACAGCCGCCCGCCGGAACCCGGGCGTGAGTCAGCGCCGGTAAAGGGTCACGTCGTCGGTCCGGAGCACGACCTGATACCCCTCGCCAAGCCGACGACCAACCCGGCCGGGAGCTTGCGCCGCGCTGAGCCCGTCCGCAGCGGCTACCGCACAGGGCTACCCGGTCAGCTCGGCACGCCGGCGGGTCTGCTCGATGAGCGCCGCTACGTGCCTGGCCATCGCCTCGGCGGCGCGTGTGTCGCCGGCTGGGCGCACGGTCATGAGCAGCGATGCCGCCTGATCCAGCACCACGTGCTCGCGGGCGAGGACGAAGTACAGCGCGAGCGCTGCCGAGCGGGCGTTGCCGTCGGGGAACGGGTGGAAGAACGCCACGTCCAGGTACACCCGGGCGGCCCTCGACGGCAGTGGAACCCGCGGGTCGGTGGCCTCGGCGAGGCACGCGTCGAACGCCTCGGGCAGCTCGGGCCGGTACCCGTACCGCTCTCGTCCGCCCTTCGCCCAGGCGGACGTGGTGCGGAACTGCACGTCGCCGGTTCCGAGGACGGCCCGTTGCCATGCCCGGAGCCGGGCGAACGTGAGGGGACCGTCCCCGTTGGTGTCGGCCCGGACCAGGCGCAGCGCGGCGAGCAGTCCGCCGGCGCCTTCCTGCCGCGCGGCGAAGAACTCGGCGATGCCGTCGCGCCGGGTGCGCGCCGGCCCGCGCACGTGTTCGGCGACATCGGACCATCGGGCCGTCCGCCGGACCCGCCGCCACCGGCCGAGGGCATCGACCGGTCGGTGAGAGGCCGGCGGCGGTGCGTGCGCAACGGCGGACAGTTCGCTGCTGCGCCGGCTCGGCCAGTTCTGCGGCCACGTGTCGGGCCAGGTGTCAGGACGCGCGTCGACGCCGGTGGCCGACACCGCCAGAGCCTCCGCGACTTCCGCGACCTCGGCGCCCGTCGGTGCGGCCCAACTGCGGAACCGGCCGCCGATCGCCTCCCCGACCAGGTTCTCGGCCAGGTGGTCCGGCACCCCGCCGGCGGAGAGGAACCATTCGAGGACCCGGCTGCTGTGCCCGTACCAGGCCTCCTGACTGCCCGTGCGCGCCGCGGCCGTCGCGACGAGATCGCCGACCGCGGCCTCCCAGGTGGCGAACGACGCGCGCGGATCCTCCGGCAGCGGCAGGTAGCGTGCGAAACGCCGGGCGAGTTCTTCGAGGTACGAGCGCCAGTCGAGCAGAGCTTCCGCGACGGCGTCCAGTGTCCGCTCCGGCGTCGTGAGCGAGTCCTCGGCGCAGCACCATCGCGAGCTCAGCCCGCCGCCGTGGGAGTGCCCGGTGCTCAGGTTCTCCCAACCGGCTGCCCATCGGCCGAAGTGCTCGACCAGACCCAGTTTCACGGCGTCAACCCAAGCGCGCGCCATCGGGTCGTGCGGCGGGGGCATCACGGCCGGAGCCACCGCGCGCACCACGGCGGGGACGGACCCCGGGTCGAACGGATGAGCGGCCGGGTCGACTTCCGGCCAGGTCAGCGTCCAGGACAGCAGTCGCGGATCAACGGGATCGATCGTCATCGTCCGGGCATTCTGCCATCGGACAGGGTGGGCCCGGCCGCCGCCGGGCCAACCGGAGGTTCGCTCGCCTCCACGGTGTGCCGGCAGGCCGGCGCCCGCGAGGTCGACTCCGGCAACGTCATCTGCTGACCGCAGATCGGCTTGGCCGGTGGGCGCCGTCGCGGTGAAGGTGGGAACGGCACGCAGGGCCGAGCCGGAGGAGAAAGAAATGCATCCGTTCACTGCCACGACACCGGGCGCGACCGGGTCCGTCGACGACCAGCTGTCCGTCCAGCTGCTGCACCAGCGCATCATCGTGCTCGGGACCGAGGTCGATGACCCGATCGCCAACCGGATCTGCGGGCAACTGCTGCTGTTGTCCGCCGAAGACCCACTGAGCACCATCAACCTGTACATCAACTCGCCGGGCGGTTCGGTCACCGCCGGGCTGGCGATCTACGACACCATGCGGCTGATCCCCAACGACGTCAGCACGCTCGCCCTCGGCCTGGCCGGGAGCATGGGGCAGTTCCTGCTCACCGCCGGTACCCCGGGCAAGCGGTACGCGCTGCCGCACGCCCAGATCCTGATGCACCAGGGTTCGGCCGGTTTCGGCGGCACCGCGGCGGACGTGGAGATCTACGCCAACCAGTTGGAGCGGCTCGGCCAGACATTGCTGCGGTTGACCGCCGAGCACACCGGGCAGCCGATCGACACGGTCGAACGAGACAGCCGCCGTGATCGCTGGTTCACCGCCGAGGAGGCGCTCGAGTACGGGCTCATCGACCGGATCCTCGACAGCGTCGACGACGTCCGCCCGGCGGCGGCCCGTCAGCCGATGGGCCTGAGCGCATGAGCCAGTACACGATCCCGACCGTCGTGGAGAAGACGCCGAGCGGGGAACGCGCCTTCGACATCTACTCCCGGCTGCTGTCGGACCGGATCATCTTCCTCGGCACCGAGATCGACGACGGGGTCGCCAACGTGGTGATCGCCCAGCTGATCCACTTGGAGTCCACCGGGGAACAGGAGATCGGGCTCTACATCAACTCCCCGGGCGGCTCCTTCAGCGCGCTGACGGCAATCTACGACACGATGCACTTCATCCGGTGTGACATAGCCACCATCTGCGTCGGCCAGGCCGCGTCGGCGTCGGCGGCGTTGCTGGCCGCCGGCACCCCGGGCAAGCGATCGGTGCTGAAACACGCGAAGGTCACCCTGCACCAGCCGTCCGGCCAGGCCCGCGGCACGCTGCCGGACCTGGCCGTGGAGGCCAAGGAGGTGGCCAAGGTCCGGGCCGAGATGGACCAGATCCTGGCCGAGCACACCGGGCATTCGATCGCCCGGATCCGGGAGGACACCGACCGCCGGATGACCCTGTCGGCCGCCGACGCCGTCGCCTACGGCCTCGCCGATCGGGTCATCACCCGGCGCGAGCGGCCCGGTTACCAGCTCACCGCCGCCTGATCAGGCGGCCAGCAGGACGACATCGCCGGACCGCAAGCCGCGTGGCGCATGTGCCGCGCGGCGCTGCCGGGCCGTCTCCAGCCGCAGAACCGGGGCGCGATGCGCCGTGAGGTCGCGCCCCACCTCGGACAGCAGGTCATCCAGTCGGATACCCAGCGAGTCGCAGACGGCGGCCACGATCTCCGAGCTCGCCTCCTTGCGGCCGCGCTCGACCTCGGACAAATACTGCACCGAGACGCACGCGTCCCGGGCGACCTCGGCCAGGGTCCGCTCCTGCTGCAGCCGGAGGCGCCGCAGCACCTCACCGACCAGGATGCGCAAGAGGGGCTGGGGCCGGTACGTCACGTGTTCCATACGCCGACGGTAGTGAGCCGTCGCCGTGGCCGGCACCCGATCGAGCCCGCTTCTGCCAGCAGCATAGGAACTTCTAGTCAAGCTCCCAGTCGGCGACGGTGGTCGACCGGTCACCGGTGGCGGCGGTACGCACCCGTACCGGTCGGGCGCCGTCGCGGATCTGGAAGACCACCTTTTCGACGACCTTCTGCCGATACTCGAGTCGATCGGTGCCGGCGAGCATCCCCGTCATCGCGGCATCATGCTGATACCAGGTGCCGTCGGCGTCGCAGAGCCAGGTGTAATTTCCGACCTGCGGGACGATGGCCGTCTGCCCCATGTTGCGTTCCTGCAGCGACACCGACACGAGCCGCCGGCCGTCCGCCGGCCGCAGGTCGTTCGACGGCTCGAGATCGTCCGCGCCGAGCACCGAGACGTCGTGCCGCCTCTCGGGCTCATCCTCGAGTTCCAGCAGATCTCCCAGCGCCATCGAAGTCCCGGGAGCCGGGAGATCCTCGACCAGGACTTCGCGTGGCATCCCGCTGACGTAGACGCTCGCCGTGTCGGGGGACATCGTCGGTTCCGACATGCACGCGGAGCCATCAGGCCCGGTAACCACGACTGCCGTGATGCCGGACGCCGCGGCGAGCACGACCACGACGGAAACGGCGATCCATCGCCGCGACGGCCGGAAGCGCGAGCCAGCGGGTGGCGGCTCCGGCACGGGCGCAGGCACCACGAGCGGTGCCGCAATGCGCTTGCGGCGACCGGCCAGCACCACCGCAGCGATGACGGCGAGTGACAATGCGCCTCCCACCGTCCAGCGGGTGACAGCTTTGCGGGTCAGAGGCACAGCGCCTCTCATCGGCGCGCCGCGCCCCGGCATGAGATCTCCGCCCAGCCCCTCGTCGTCGACTCCTCGGCCGGTGCACACGCTGTAGCCCCGCGAGCCCTGCCGTCCCCGGCCGGGCGTGAGAGAGGGGCCTTCAAGGGTGGGAGACACCGCTGAGGACCAGCCGGGATCGCGGCGCGCGGCCCGGCCCCGCCCGGAAGGACCGCGCGTCACGCCATGATCGGGTACGCCGCGGAGACGCACGTCACGAACCAGGTTTGAGCCCAGCTCGCGACCCCCGTCCGTACCGGCTCGGCGACCGATCGTGAATAGCCTGCCCGGGGAAGCGGGTAAACCCAGCGTATGGACGATCAGACCTACACGCTCACCGCCGAGCCGGGCGACACCGAGCGCGCCGTCGTTCTGAAGATCCGCGGCGCTCTCGACATCACCGCGCGCGACGACATCTCCACCACGATCGCCGGGCTCGTCACCTCCGGCTGCGACCGTCTCGTCGTCGACCTCGGCGAGGTCACGTTCCTCGACTCGGAGGCGTTGAGCGGGCTGCTGGAGGGCTACACCGCGGCGGGCCGCGCGGGCGTCACGATGACGGCCGTCGGGGCGCACGGCATCGTGCACCGGGTTCTGCACATCACCGGCCTGCTGACCGTGCTGCAGCACCCGTGACGCGCCGAGCGGGCGTCCGTCCTACCGCTGGACCGCCTGGCCGGCCGGCCGCTCGCTCAACCACGGCGGCAGGTCGCCGGCCGGCATCGGCCGGGCCACCAGGTAGCCCTGCGCGATGTCGCAGCCGGCCGCTTTCAGCAGGTCGGCGACCTCGACCGTCTCCACCCCCTCGGCGACGACCTGCAGCCCCAGGTTGTGGCCGAGGTCGATCATCGACCGGACGATCGCCGCGTGCGCGATGTTGTCCGGCAGGTCGTCGACGAAACTCTTGTCGATCTTCAACTCGTGCAGGGGCAACGTCGACAGGTAGCCCAGCGACGTCTGCCCCTGCCCGAAGTCGTCGATGCTGACCCGGATCCCGGCCTCGGCCAGCCGGTTCAGCACGTCGGCAGCGATCGCCGGGTCGGTCATCAGTGCCGTCTCGGTGATCTCGACGACCAGGCGCGCGGCGGGCACACCGGTGTCGGCGAGGGCGGCCAGGACGGTGTCGGCGAAGTCGGCGCGGGCCAGGTTCCGGGCCGACACGTTCACCGCGACGCTGAGCGCGCCGCACGGCTCACCCCACGCGACCACCTGCGCCAGTGCGGTGGCCAGGACCCACCGGGTGAGCGGGTCGATCAGGCCGGTCTGTTCGGCGACCGGCAGGAACGCGTCCGGCGCGACGAGGCCGCGCTTCGGATGCCGCCAGCGCACCAGTGCTTCGACCGAGCAAATTTTTCCCGTACGCAACTCGGCCTTCGGCTGATAGTGCAGCACCAGTTCGTCGTTCTCGATCGCCCGGCGCAACTCGGCGACCAGGGCCAGCTGCGCCGCGTCGTAGTGGTCGCGCCGCCGGTCGTACCGGGCGGTGCCGCTGCGGGTGCCCTTGGCCAGGTACATCGCCATGTCGGCGCGCCGCAGCAGCGTGTCCACGTCGGTGCCGTCGGCCGGTGCCAGCGCGTACCCGAAGCTCGCCTCCGGGGACAGCGGGAGTGTGCCGACCATCGCCTCGGCTTCCAGCGCCGCCCGCAGCCGGTCCAGGAGCGGGCCGATCGCGTCCGGCCCGATGTCCGGCAGCACCAGGCCGAACTCGTCGCCGCCGAGCCGGGCCACGGTGTCCCCGGAGCGCACGGCCGCGGCCAGCCGCCCACCCAGTTCCCGCAGCAGGGCGTCGCCGGTGCGGTGGCCGAGTGTGTCGTTGACCTCCTTGAACCGGTCGACGTCGGCGAGCACCACCGCCGTCGTACGCCCGTCGCGGCGGGCCGCCTCGACCGCCGCGGCCGCGTGCCGCTGGAACACCGTGCGGTTGGGCAGCCCGGTGAGCGCGTCGTGCCCGGCCTGGTGGGCGATCCAGCGCATCGTCGAGCCGCTGATCACGGCCAGGATCATCCACAGTGCGGCCAGGCCGGCGGTGAGCGCCAGGTAGACGGTGTGCAGGCCCCGGCTGACCTCGCGCGCGATCGGGTCGTACGGCAAATAGATTTCGAGAACGCCGAGCACCGGGCCATCGCGGATGATCGGCTGGTAGACCTCCACCACTTCCGGCCCGGCCGGGCCGACGTCGTTGCGGTCCGAGTTCAGCCTGGTCAGGTGCGCTACGACGGTGCCGCGGACGGCGTCGAGCACCTCGTCGCCGACGTCCGCGCCCGTCCCCGACCCGTCGTCGGAGAAGATCACCCGCCCGGCCGTGTCCCGCAAGCGCAGCCGCACGACCGCGCCCGAGCTGATCGCGCTCGCCGACAGCCGCTGCAGCTCCCCGGCGTCCTCGGCCGTGAGCGGAGCCTCCAGGGAGCCCACGAGCGGTTCGATGGCGGTACGCGCGACCAGGGCGGCCTGCACCCGGGCGACACCGATTCCGCGGTCGCGGGCCTCGTGTGACAGGGCGAACGTCAGCACCAGCCCCAGCAGCAGCACGGGGACGAGACTCGCGCCGGCGTACGTGAGAAACAACCTCCACGACGAGGACACAGCGGCACGGTACGCCCTCATCGTGGGCCGTGGGGGCCTTTCATCGACGGGTGTGCCATTGTGGACCGGTGACTGTGCGACTGCGGCCGGACCAGCGGACGGCCGCCGCCTGGCGGGCCCTGTGGGAGATCGTCGACGGGCGGCTGCTCAACGACTCGTTCAAGTGCAGCCAGGCGGCGATGGTGCTGATGCCCTATGCCTCCGAGCACCCGGCGAGCGTGCTGGTCGTCGCGGTCGACGCCGTCACCGACACCCTCGCCGCATGGGGTGACGACCTCGGGAAGAACCCGGCCTGCCTGGCCGAGACGGCCTTCTCCATGCTGCACGGCCAGTTGCAGCCGTCGGAGCGTCTCCTGCTGCTGGCCGCGGAGCAGACGCTGATGGCGCAGGATCCGACCGGTGAGGCCGGCCGCCCGCATCCGGTCTGCCGCCCGTGGCCGGCTCAAACGCCGGTCGTCTCGCTGGCCGCGGCCGGGGGCGGGCAGGTGCTGCAGCAGGCGATCGAGGCGGCGTCGCAGACCCACGGCCTGGCCGAGCAGCCGGTGATCGGGATCATCAACGCCGCCCCGGGCGTCCTCACCAACGTCCTCTGGGGCCTGAGCCGCTCGAACCCGGACCGGATGCGCGAGCTGCTCGACGCCCGAACGGTCTAGGTTCTTCGTCCCGCGGCTCACGCGGGACGGAACCTAGTGACCGAACGAGTCCGAGTCGGTGACCGCGGACTCGCCCCGGTCCAGCTCGGACAGCGCTGCCATCTGCTTGTCGGTCAGCTCGAAGCCGAAGACGTCCAGGTTCTCCCGCAGCCGCTGCGGGTCGGCCGACTTCGGGATCGGCACCAGGCCCAGCTGCAGGTGCCAGCGCAGCACCACCTGCGCGGGCGTACGCCCGGTCTCGGCCGCGATCTCACCGACGACCGGCAGCTCCAGGACGGCGACGCCCTGCCCGCCGATCGGGGACCAGCTCTCGGTGACGATGCCGTGCCCGGCGTGGAACGCCCGGGCCGCCTCGCGGGTCGACGCCGGGCTGAGCTGGATCTGGTTCACGTCCGGCGCGACACCGGTCGCGGCGATGATCCGCTCCAGGTGGGCCGGCTTGAAGTTGCTGGTGCCGATCGCCCGGACCCGGCCCGACTCCAGCAGCTCGACCAGGCCCTCCCACGCCTCGACGTAGCGGCCGTACGCCGGATTGGGCCAGTGGATCAACAGCAGGTCCAGGTAGTCCAGGCCGAGCGAGTCGAGGCTGCGCTGCGCCGCCTGCGCGACCAGGTCACGCCCGTGCCACTCCTTGTTGAACTTCGTGGTGACGAAGTACGCCGCGCGGTCCAGCCCGGCGGCGCGCAAGCCGCGGCCGACGCCGCGCTCGTTCCCGTACGCCTGCGCGGTGTCGATCAGCCGGTAGCCGGCGCTCAGCGCGTCGGCGACGACCCGCTCGGCCTCGGCGTCCTTGAGCGGCCAGGTGCCGGCGCCGATGCGCGGCATCTGCGCCCCGTGCAGCAAACGAACCGTCGCCTCGATCGTGTCGCCCATGGTGATCCTCACGTTGTTCCTGCAACCGGGCGAGCCTACTCCGGCGCGGGCGACCTGATCAGGTCCGTGGTGCCGGTCGGCGCGGCGCTTCCGTCCGGCTGTCCTGCTGCGGCCGGTTCGCGTTGCGCGTCGTGCGGGGCAGGTGAGGCCGGCGGAGCCGGCACGACCAGCAACGAGCACAGGTCCACCGCGACGTGCAGGAGCATCGCCGGAAAGATGTTCCCGGCCAGCAGCGTCATCCCGCTGAGGTAGAAACCCAGGAACGCGGATTGCATCACTCCCATCCGCCCCTGGTAGGCATGCGCGGCGGCGAACAGAACCAGGCTCAGCCCGGCCGCGGCCGGCGCGGGCAGCCCGAAGACGTGAACGCCCAACCCGATCAGCGCACCCCGGTACGCGATCTCCTCGGTGACGCCCGCGGTGACCGCCACTCCTGCGGCGTACCACCGCTCCGGTCCCGTCCGGGGGACGAGTGCCGCGACCTTGGCCCGCTGTGGATAGGCCTTCCCGGCCCGCATCTTGCGGCGGACCCGGACCGCGCCGATCCCCGATGCGATGCTCAGCCCGGCCGCGGCCACCCAGGCGAGCAGCGCGCCGCCGGGCAGGTCGGTGGCCGGCCCGCCACCCGCCGGCGACAACCCCAGGCCGGTCGGGGACAGCCCCGTGCCGATCGCGACCAGCGTCGCCACGGCCGCCCGTCCCCAGCCGATCGCGATGAACCGCCGATACAGGGAGACGCGCCGCGCGGGCGCGCGGTCGGCGGCCGCCAGCGCCCGCTTGGTGCGGGCCGTTCCCACGCCCGCGTCCACCGCGAGCGCGACGATCAGGGCGACGGAGAGACTCTCTGAGATCACAAGCGAAGATCATGAGGACCGATCCGGTGCGCGGCAACCCCGCCGTCCCGCCGGATTCGGTAGCCGCCGTGCTCGCTCGCAGCGTGATTGCCGAGGATGGCCTCGGTGGCGGTCGTGCCGCGCAGACGCTCGGCGTCGGCGCCTGCCCGCTGCGCGGTCAGCCGGGACGAGCCGAGGGCCGGGTGCAGCCCCGGTCGTGCAGGGCCCGGTGCAGCGAGCCGGTCTCCACGTCGAGGTCGAGCAGGGCGCTGAGGTGCCGCCCGGATGGTCATCCGCGCGACCCCAGCGTCAGCCGATCAGCCGCCGTTGGCGGAGAAGTGCATGAAGTCCTTCAGCGAGCGGTAGTCCCCGCCCCACTTCCACCCGACCGAGGCGAACGCGGCCACGACCGGCCCGCCGGGGACGATCATTCCGCGGCGCACGGTGCCGCGGTCGAGGTAGGAGGTCGCCAGCTCGGGCAGCACCACGGCACCCTTGTGGTACGGGTTGTGGAACGGATTCACGTCCACCGCCAGCCCGTACGCGTGCTGCGACCACGACTTGCTTCCCCGCACGGGACGACAGGCGAACCCCTCGGTGGTGTTGCCGTCCCCGGTCGGCGCCGCGTTCAGCTCGGCGGTGCTGCTGATCCGCATCTGCTCGATCGGATAGTCCGCCGCGAACAGCTTGCCGAAGACCGTGACCAGTGCTTTCGCGGCTTTCGCGTTCACCAGCAGCTCACCGGTGTGCGCCAGCCCGTCGAAGCCGCGGAAGCTGACCGTCACGTACCGCAGATCCTGGGCCTCGACCGGGCAGTCACTGCTCCACGACGAGCGGGCGAGCACGTCCGCCGGAACCGCCTCGACGCTGGAGTGGAACTGCCCGTCGGCCGGCGGCGGCAGCTCGTCCGTCGTGACGATCGAACGGTTCCGCAGCTCGGGCGGGGTCGTCTGGGCCGCCGCGAACCCGTCGGAGCCGACTTTCAGCACCCGGGTCCCGAGCCAGGACGGGGCCGCGGTCGCGCTGCTGGAACTGCTGACGCTGGTGGCGCTGGGCAGCGGCGGCGGCGACGCGACAACCGGCGGCGCGGGCGCGGACGAGGCCGCGTACACGTCGCCCCCGCTGGAACAGGCCGCCAGCGCGCCGCACACCACCACGGCCACCGTGCTCATCAGATACCGCACCATGCCGCCGCCCCGCGTCGTCGTCCCCGCCGGTCCGCCAGTCTGCCAGCTCAGTTCATCCCGAACCAGGCGAACCCCGCCAGCCCCGCCACGATGCAGTACACCGCGAACGGGTTCAACGTCCGCGTCTCGAAGTACCGGGTCAGGAACCGCAACGAGACGTACGCCGCGAGCCCCGCCACCACGCTGCCCACCAGCACCGGCCCGGCCACCCCGCGACCGGCGGGCCCGGCCAGCTCCGGCAGCTTCAGCACACCGGCCGCGGCGATCACCGGGGTGGCCAGCAGGAACGCGAACCGGGCGGCGTCCTCGTGGGACAGCCCGCGCAGCAGTCCGGCGCCCATCGTGACACCTGAGCGGCTGATCCCGGGCAGCAGGGCGAGGATCTGCGCGGCGCCGATCACGGTCGCCTGCCGCCAGCCGAGCCCGGCCAGCCGACGATCGGACTCGACGTCGCCGTGAGCAGCGGAGACACCCGCCTGGGCGGTCGATCCGACGTACACGCCGGGTTCGGCAAGGGCGACCGGGACCGGGGTGCGGGGCTGGGCCGTACGCCCGCGAAGTCTTTCGACACCGGCCAGCAGGAGTCCGTTGATGATCAGGAACAACGAGGCCGGCAGCGGTTTTCCCAGCGTCGTGCGAACCGTGTGCTCCAGCAGCAGCCCCGCCAGTCCGACCGGGACGGTCGCCACGATCAGCAGCCAGGCCAGCCGCTGGTCGGCGTCGATGATCCGCCGGTCGCGGACCGAGGTGACCAGCCCGCGGACGATCCGCACCCAGTCGGCGCGGAAGAACCAGACCAGCGCGGCGGCCGTCGCCACGTGCACGGCCACGAGAAACGCCAGGTAGGGCGACTGATCCGCGCCCAGGTTCAGGTCACGTGCCCAGCTGCCGCCGATCACGGCCGGCAGCAGCACACTGTGCCCCAGGCTGGAGACGGGGAACAGTTCGGTGACGCCCTGGAGCAGTCCGATGACCACCGCTTCGGGGTACGTGAGGGAGGGAACGACCATGGCGGCACATCGTTCCCGGCCGCCGATGAGAAAACGCTGAGAATCAGGAGACGCTGCGCGCCGCTTCGTGATCGTCCAGCGCGCGGCTCAACGCCCGGCACACCTGGCCGTAACGGATCGCGTCGTCGGTGCACAACACGCGGACCGGCGCCCGTGCCACCGTGATCCACAGCTCCTGCGACCGGCCGTAACGCCGGATGTCCTCCATCGCCTGCAGGCCCGTCGAGCCGGCCGCGAGGTGCGCGATTACCCGTACCAGCAGAATCGCCGCGACCAGCAGCAGACCGCGACCCGCCCAGATCCAGCGCGTGCTCCACCAGACCGCGGCCTCGACGACGACCGCCACGAGCAGCACCGCCCACGCGATCAGCGACTTGCGCCCCACGGCCCGGCGCGCCCCGCGCCACGCCTCCTCGATGTCACCCAGCGCATACGTCCGACCGTGCACCGCGATGCCCGACGCGGCGACCGTGATGTCCGCGTCCTGGTAGTAGATCCGCATCCCGCACCACCCATCCGTACCCAGGATGCGTCGGAACACAAGATCAGTTCACTGATCGGCCCACGATCGGGCTGTCACATTCCGGCAGCAGGCGTCACATGTCGCACCCGATGCGCCGGCACCCCCGCCGACGCCAGCCGGTCGGCGATCCACTGCCGCGGATGATCGAGAAAGACGGCGACCTTGTGCTCGTCGCCCAGCACGCACGCCGCCGCCAGCGTGCCCAGGTTGATCGGATCGAGATCGCCGACCTCGACCAGGTCCACCACCAGGCGCAACGGGCGCGTGTGCCGGATCGCGTGCACCAGCGTGCGCTGCAGATCCACCGCATCCGCGTCGTCCAGGCTCCCGTGCGGCCGGATGACCAGCGTGCCGTCGGGCCCGGTGCCGACGTCCACCGTCGTAGCGGTCATGGATGTCAACCTTCTGTCACCCGAAGTTCTCCGAGACGTCAGGTTACGCACCACATGCCGCCCGGTCGATGCCACGGTGCAAAGTTTCACCCCGCCCCCACCAGATCGAATGCGATTCCTTGCCGATCTTCGCTGTGGTCATCCTCCGCCGCTCCCGCGGGGACCCTTACGGGCCGAGCAGGGCGCAGGGCGCCCAGAGCGCTCAGCCCTCCAGGGCGATCTCCGTGGGTGGTCCCGGCGCCGAAACCCGCACGGCAGTCACACCGCCACCCCGACGCCCGCCGGGTAGACGCAAGCCCGCAGCGAGTCACCCCCTGCGCTGCTTGCTGGGCCACGGGATCGGTCGCGGACTCCGACGGGCGGGGACTGCGGGGCACGACGGGGTGGCGCTCTGGGCGCGACCACCCGCGGACGTCGCCCTTCCGGGTCTCGCGTTCAGGGCCGGCCACGGCCCTGCGAGGCCCGGAAGGGTCCCCGCGGGAGCGGCGGAGAAGGACCACAGCGGAGATAGGACATGAAGCATTTGACGTTGATCTTCGATGCGGGCGCGAGTAGTGGACGTGAGCTGCGTGGAATGGTGGGCTCAGCTCGGCTAACGTGAGCGCTCGTGGCAACTGTGGACGCCGGTGGGCGGGAACGGCAGGACTGGTTCGCGGATTGGCCGGGGCGGCTCGTCACGATCGCCGGGGTCTGGGTGGTGCTCAGTTTCCCGTTCCGGGCGTTCCACTGGACGTGGACGGTGGACTACGCGTTCGAGCTGGTGAACGTCCCGGCCGAGCCGAACCTGTTCATCGCCGCGGTGCTGCTGCTGATGGGCAGTGCGCTGCGACGGCGGTTGCGAGCGGCGTTTCTGCTGCTCCTGACGTTTCAGGTGCTGGCCACGCTGGTGGACGTCGCGGTTGCCGCGGTCGGGATCGTGTACTGGGATCAGCCCGCGAAGGCCGACCTGGACCTGAGCCGGACCGAGCTGATCGTGACGATCGGGGCGGCCCCGATCGGGCTGGTCATCACCGTTCTGCTGTGGCGGTCGCGCAAGGCTTTTCCGGCTCGGCTGGCGCACGCGTCGCGGCGTACGGCGATCGCTGTCCTGATCGGTGGCCTCGCCGCCGCGTGGGCCCTCGCGTTCAGCTGGACGTGGATGTTCCCGGACACGCTGCGCGGCGCGGGGGAGCGGGTGCGCTGGGCCAACCGGTCGGCGTTCGGGCTGAACGCGGCCGGGGACAACGCCGGGCTGCACGGGCATCACGGGCACCACTGGGTGTCGGTGGGCGCGTCGACCGTCTCGGCCCTGGTGCTGCTCGGTGCGGTGGCGATCTTCCTGCGGTCGGCGCGCGCCACGCAGTATCTGAGTGCCGACGCCGAGGTGCGGCTGCGCCGGCTGGTGCTGGCCGACGGGGAGCGGGACTCGCTGGGATACTTCGCGACCCGGCGGGACAAGTCGGTGATCTTCTCGCCGGACGGGCGGGCGGCGATCACCTACCGAGTGGTGGCGTCGGTGAGTCTGGCGAGCGCCGACCCGATCGGGCACGTCGGCTCGTGGCCGGAAGCGATCAGCGCTTGGCTGGCCGAGGCGCGCGCGCACGGGTGGTTCCCGGCGGTGCTGTCGGCGAGTGAGGCGGGGGCCAACGCGTACGTCGAAGCCGGTCTGAAAGCGTTGAACATCGGTGACGAGGCGATCCTCGACGTGACCGGCTTCCATCTGGACGGGCGGGTGATGCGTCCGGTGCGGCGCGCGGTGACCCGGGTGCGCAACGCCGGATACACGTCGCAGGTCCGGCGGCAGCACACGATCGACCCGGCCGAGCTCGCCGAGCTGGACAAACTCGCCGCGGTCTGGCGTGGGGACGGCTCCGAGCGCGGGTTCTCGATGGCGCTGGGCCGGTTCGGGGACCCGGCCGACGAGCGTTGCGTGGTGGTGACCGCGCACGACCCGGACGGCGTGGTCCACGGCGTGCTCACGTTCGTGCCGTGGGGTGTGCGCGGGTTGTCGCTCGACCTGATGCGGGCTGACCGGCGCGCCGAGAACGGTCTGACCGAGTTCATGGTGTCCGCTTTGGTGCAGGCGTGCCCGGATCTCGGCGTGCGGCAGGTCTCGCTGAACTTCGCGATGTTCCGGTCGGTCTTCAGCTCGGCCGACAGCGTCGGCGCCGGCCCGGTGACGCGGCTCTCCGACGCGGTGCTGTCGGTGGCGTCCCGGTTCTGGCAGCTGGAGTCGCTGTACCGGGCGAACGCGAAATATCTGCCGTCGTGGGTGCCGCGGTTCCTCTGCTACGACTCGTCGCTGACGTTGAGCCGCGCGGTCCTGGCCGCCGGCATGGCCGAAGGATTCCTGCCGTCCCTGGCGCCGCCGGCGCCCGACCCGACGAACGAGCTGGTCGGCGACGTGCCCTTCCACGAGGCGGTGCGCGCCCAGGAACAGGACCTGCTTCGCCCGGTACGGCCGCCGCGGCGTCTCAGCCAGCAACAACAGGCCCGCCTGGCCAAGATGGAACGGCTGGCCGAACCGTACCCGGTGGCCGTCCCGCGCACGTCCACCCTCGCCGCGGTCCGCGCCGCACACCCCGGCCAGGTGGCGGACGCGCACACCGGCACCCGTGTCTCGGTCACCGGCCGGGTCCGCGCCCTGCGCGACCTGGGTGGCGTGCTCTTCGCCGTGCTGCAGGAGGGCGACGTCACGCTCCAGGCGATGCTGACCGAAAAAGACACCCCGGTCGACGCCCGTGTGCGGTGGCGGCGCACCGTCGACCTCGGCGACCACGTCAGCGTCACCGGCGAGATCGTCACGTCGCGTAACGGTGAACTGTCGATCCTGGCCGTCGAGTGGACCATGGCCGCGAAGTGCCTGCGCCCGCTGCCGGACGCGCACGCCGGGTTCACCGACCCGGAGGCGCGCGTCAGCCAGCGACACCTGGACCTGCTGGTCAACCCGGACTCGATGCGCGTGCTGCGGGACCGCGGTGTGGCGGTGCGGGCGCTGCGCGACGGGTTCCACGCACGGGGTTTCGCCGAAGTGGAGACGCCGATGCTGCAGGCGGTGCACGGCGGGGCGACCGCGCGGCCGTTCCGGACGCACATCAACGCGTACGACATGGAGCTCTACCTGCGGATCGCACCCGAGCTATACCTCAAGCGGCTCTGCGTCGCCGGCATGGAGAAAGTCTTCGAACTCAACCGGAACTTCCGCAACGAGGGCGTGGACGCCACCCACAACCCCGAGTTCACGTCGCTGGAGGCGTACCAGGCCTACGCCGACTACGTCACGATGCGTGACCTTACTCGCGAGCTGATCCTCGACGTGGCGACCGCGGTGCACGGCCGTCCGGTGGCGATGCGGCCCGAGGGGCCGGTCGACCTCAGCGCGCCGTGGCCGATCATGACCGTCCACGAGGCGGTCAACCGCGCGACCGGCGCCGCGTTGAACTCAGCAACCCCGATCGATTCGGTCCGGGAAGTCTGCGCCCGTCACCACGTTCACGCGCCCGCCGACGCGACCGCGGGGGAGCTGGTCGTGGAACTCTACGACGCTCTGGTCGAGAAGCAGACGACGTACCCGACGTTCTACACCGACTTCCCGTTGGAGACGTCACCGCTGACCCGCACCCACCGCAGCGACCCACGACTGGCCGAACGGTGGGACCTCGTGGCGTTCGGGATGGAGCTGGGCACGGCGTACTCCGAACTGATCGACCCCGTCGAACAGCGCAACCGCCTCACCGCCCAGTCACTGAAAGCCGCGGCCGGCGACCCGGAGGCGATGCAGATCGACGAGGCGTTCCTGACCGCGCTCGACTTCGCGATGCCACCCACCGGTGGCCTCGGACTCGGCGTCGACCGCCTCGTCATGCTGCTCACCGGCACGTCGATCCGGGCTACGCTCGCTTTCCCGTTCCATCGCCCGGCAGCAGCCGAGCCGCGCAGCCCAGGCGCTCGGACAGATCGTCCAGAACCCGCTGCAACGCCCTCTCCCCGGCCCGCCGATGCCCACGCCCGATCGTGAACGGAACCAGTTTCCCGGCCGGCCCCTGAGCCAGGTTGAACGTCTGCTGCCGGACGATCGACCCGTCCTCCACGCGGAACCGGCCACACCACCACCACTCGCCGCGAGCCTGCACCCAGCCGGCCGCCCGATCCACCTCGATCGTCACCGGGACACCGGCCAGGCTCGCGCGGAACACGTCCGGGCCGCCGGTGATCACGACTCGGCGGTCACCCTGCTCACCCAGGACCAAGGGGACGTCGGCCCCGGCGAACTGGCCGGGGCGGACGTCGAGCAGCAGCGCCCGGATCTGATCCGGAGGGGCGTCGACCACTCCGCGATGCTCCGACAACACCGGCCCCGGTTCCCCAGAAGTCATGGACCCATTGTGGACCGTCCGGCCCGTCGGCGCGGTGCCCTCGGGCCGGCCCCTCAGCGAGCGGCCGGCGTCCGCGGGCCCTCGATCGCGGCGACGACCTCCCGTCGACGCGGATCGTGCCGGCGACCCCGAGCGCGGACCGCAACGGCCGGTGCGGACGCGGCACCTCGGTCGCAGCCGGCGCCTCGGGCACGCCGACCGGCTCACGGAGTCGCTCGGTCGCGGTGCTCATCACCGCGGCCGGCTCGATCAGGACGGCCCGGGCGGGCACCGTGCCGATCCGGCCTTCCTGCGGGTCGTGCCGGACAGCAGCGCAGGAGTGCAAGACTTGACCCCGTGCCCCAGTTGGAGCGGTTGCGCGCCGATCATGCCGCGGCGGTTCTTGCTTTCGAGCTGGCCCATCGCGCCTACTTCGCGGCATCGATCTCGGATCGGGGAGACGATTTCTTCGACCATTTCCCCGTACGGCATGACGAGGCCCTGCGCGAGCAGGAATCCGGCACGTGTGTGTACTACGTGCTGGTCGCCGAGGACGGATCGGTGCTCGGCCGGTTCAACCTGTACAACGTGGGTGCGGGAAGTGCGGATCTCGGTTACCGGGTCGGGCAGAACGTCGCCGGGCGCGGAGTGGCGACGGCGGCCGTCCAGGAGATGTGCAAGCTGGCCGCGGCCGAGCACGGGCTGCGCCGATTGCGGGCGGCCACCTCCGATCAGAACGTTGCCTCGCGGAAAGTGCTGCTCAAAGCGGGTTTCGTACCCGTCGGCCCGGCCCGGGTCGGCGGCAGATCAGGCACCCGGTTCCAGCGCGAGGTGGTCTGAGGGGTTGCGGTTGGCGGGTGGCCGGGGGTTTGCGCTTGCGTGGGTGGGGCTCGCCGCCGGCGAGCGGACCCTGCCCACCGACAGCCGGGAGCGGCGGCAGCCGACGCGAGCGGAGACGCAGGTGGCGGCACGCCAACCGTGACCACCGAGGACCGCGAGCGGCGGCAGCCACCGGGCGCCGGCGAAAGGGCCGCGGCCACGGGCACCGCGGTGATGGAACAGCGCGGTGGGTGATCGTGCTGACAACGGCCGGGCGCCGGCCCCCGGATCGGGCATGCTGGACGGGCACGACAACGAGGGAGGACGCACGATGGCGACGGAAAAGGCAATTCTGGCCGGTGGCTGCTTCTGGGGCATGCAGGATCTGATCCGCAAGCGCCCCGGGGTGACCACGACGAGAGTCGGTTACACGGGTGGTCACGTGGACAATGCCACCTACCGCAACCACGAGGGTCACGCCGAGGCCATCGAGATCACGTTCGACCCGGCGGTCACGTCCTACCGTGATCTGCTGGAGTTCTTCTTCCAGATCCACGACCCGACCACGCTGAACCGGCAGGGCAACGACATCGGCACCAGTTACCGTTCGGCGATCTTCTTCGAGAGCGACGAGCAGAAGCGGGTCGCCGAGGACACGATCGCGGATGTCGAGGCGTCGGGTCTGTGGCCGGGCAAGGTCGTCACCGAGGTGACCGCGGCCGGCCCGTTCTGGGAGGCCGAGCCCGAGCACCAGGACTATCTGGAGCGGATTCCGAACGGCTACACCTGCCACTTCCCCCGCCCGGACTGGAAGTTGCCGCGCCGCCAGTCGTGAGGAAGCCGCGATAGGGTCGGGCCGGGCGCTGGAAGCAGGCGCCGGAGACGCGACTGGCCACGGTGCGGACGTGCTGGAATCCCCGCTGCCGGTAATACTCGTGCAACCGTGGGTTGGTCGTCCAGGCGTCCAGCCGCAGCCGGCCGAGCCCGGCTTCCCACGCCCGGCCGCCCGCCCAGTCCAGCATTTCCGCACCGAGTCCGGCGCCCGACCGCGCGATCGGCACCATCGCCTTGGCCGCGTAAAGGGCGTCGGCCGGTTCGTCCCCGGGCTGCCAGAGCGCTTCCGGGTCGAGGTCCGGTTTCCAGAGACCCGCCATTTCCGCGTACGTCGTGAGCGTCACCGTCGCAACCGCCTCCCGCCCGTCCCGGACCAGCCACGTCTGCCCGGCCGCGACGGTCGCCTCCACCGCGGATCGTGGCAGCGGGATCGCCCATTGATCGAGCCCCCGCGCGCCGAGCCACGCCACCCGCTCCCGCCGCCACCCCATGATCACATCGATGTCGTCCCCGGTAGCCCTCTCGATGATCACGATCGCCCCCGTTCTGACAAGGCCGTCGAGCCCGCGCTCGTAAGGCCGCCGATCCCGCAAGAATGCCGTTCCCGCACCGCAAATCCAGTGACGATGCCGCCTCGCGAGCCGATCCGGGCCGGTCGGCTTGATCCAGCGCGGGAGTGGCGGAGGAGCCGGAGGCTGCCGCCTGGCGAGCCGATCCGGGCCGGTCGGCTTGATCAGGCGCGGGAGTGGCGGAGGAGCCAGATGAAGTAGGGGGTTCCGACCAGGGCCATCATCAGGCCGGCCGGGATCTGGGAGGGGGCGATGACCGTGCGGCCGAGGGCGTCGGCGACGCCGACGAGCAGGGCGCCGAGCAGCATGGCGACCGGGATGACGCGGCCGTGGCGGGCGCCGACGAGGCTGCGGGCGAGGTGCGGCGCGACGAGGCCGGCGAAGCCGACGACGCCGACGGCGATGACGCTCACCGCGGCGGTGACGGCGGCGATCGTCAGCAGGGTGAGTCGCGCGGCTTCACGACGTACGCCGAAGATTTTCGGGGTGTCTTCGTCGATGGACAAGAGGTCGAGCTGGCGGCGCAGGCCCAGCACCAGGGGAGTGGCGACGAGGAGGACGATCGCGACCGGGAGCACGTCCGGAAATGATCGGCCGTAGGTGGTTCCGGACAGCCAGGTCAGGATGCGTGGCGTGTCCCACGGGTCGGCGCGCAGCAGCAGGAACGTGCTGATGTCGGTGAGCGCGTACCCGCAGCCGATTCCGATCAGCAGAAACCGGTCGGGCATGATGCCGCCGCGCCAGGCGAGGACGGCGATCAGCGCGAACGTGGCGAGTCCCATGGTGACGGCGGTGACGACGAGCGCGGGCCGCCCGCCGGAGCCGGAGGTCACCACGATGACCGCGCCCAGACCGGCGCCGGCCGTGATGCCCAGGACGCCCGGTTCGGCGAGCGGGTTGCGGACGGTGCCCTGCACGACGGTTCCGGCCAGGGCGAGCGCGGCTCCGGCGACGACGGCCGCGGCGACGCGCGGGGCCCGGTCGTCGAGTGCGCGGGCGATCAGATCCGGCGCGGTGCCCTGCAACCAGAGGACCACATCCCCGGTACGCAACCACAGGCTCCCGGCCAGCAGACCACCGATCACCACCGTGATCAGCAGCGCGGCGACGAGGGTCAGGACGGTCATGAAGCGGCGGCGGGAGCGGACCGCGACGTGCGCGCGGGGTGCTTCCCGTCCGGCGCCGACGTCGCGCAGCCGCAGCGCGAGGATCACGATGACTGCGGCGCCGAGCAGCGAGGTGGGGATGCCGGTGGGGATCGACGCGGCGGCCTGAGCGCCGAGGACCGCGCGCAGCACCGCGTCGGCGAGCAGCACGAGCAGGGCGCCGGCCAGACCGCAGGCCGGGATGAGGAACGCGTGCCGGCTCAGTACGCCGATCCGGTTGGCGGCGAGGCGCACGGCGACGGGCGCGGCCAGGCCGATGAACGCGATCGGCCCCGCGAGGGTCACCGAGACGCTGGTCAGCAGCACCGCGCAGAGGATCGCGAGGATCCGGGTGGAGCGGATCGGCACGCCGAGCGAGGCGGCCGTGTCGTCGCCGAGGCCGAGCACGTCGAGGCGCCGGGACAGCAGGACGGCGACGGCGAGCACGGCGACGACGACCGGGGCGGCGCGGGTGGCGGCGTCCAGGTTGAGCTGGGCGAGGGAGCCGCTGCCCCACGCGTACAGGCCGGTGGTGTTCTCCTTGAACAGGATCAGCAGGATCGCGGTGGCCGCGTCGAGGGCCATCGCGACCGCGGAGCCGGCCAGGATCAGCCGGGTCGAGCCGATGCCGGACGCGGTGCCGACCAGCGCGAGCACGAGTCCGGCGGCGAGCAGGCCACCGCCGAACGCGACCGCGCCCGAGGCCCACAGCGGCACGGCCAGGTTGAACGCGGCGACCGTGCAGAGAGCGAAGTACGACCCGGCGGTGACGGCCAGGGTGTCCGGGGCGGCGAGCGCGTTGCGGGTGACCGACTGCAGCAGCGCACCGCTGGCGCCGAGCGCGACCCCGACCGCGATCCCGGCGAACATGCGGGGCAGGCGGGAGCCGGTGACGATGTCGCCGATCGGGACGCCGCCGACGTTCGTGTGCGCGCCGAGCAGGTAACGCAGCAGATCCCAGAACCCCACGCCGGAGGTGCCCTGCGTGACGTGCCACAGCCCGACCAGGATCACGGTGACGAGCAGGACGGCAAGCACTGCCGCCCCGCTCGCGCCGCGTCCGAGCCCGACCGGAGCTCGGGTGTCGCTCACTGCTTGGTCAGGATCTTCACGTAGGCGTCGATCGCCTCTTCGTTGGACCGCGGGCCGCCGGCGCCCCAGACGCCGGCCGGGAACGCGTACGCGCGCTTCTCGGTCACGGCCGGGAGCTTCGTCCAGATCGGGCTCTTGACCAGCTCTTTGACGTAGCTCTCGGCGGTCTGGTCATCGGAGTAGAACAGCGTCGCGCTGCCGACGGCGGTGAGACCCTCGATGTCGGTCTGGGCGAGGCCGTACGCGGGGTCGACGCCCCCGCTGCCGTACGTCTTGTTGATCGCGTCGGTCCACGCCGCGGTCATCCCGAGCTGCTCGCCGAGCTCGGTGAAGAGCGCACCCTGGCCGTACGGGCGGATGACGACGTTGCCACCCTCGATCCAGCCGTCGAAGAACAGGAAGTCCTCGGCGGTCACGTTCGCGGCCGCGACCTTCGTCTTCGCCTCGGTCAGGTGCTCGTCGAACTGCTTGAGTACCAGGTCGGCCCGCTCGGTGCGCCCGGTCGCCCGGGCGATCATCGAGAAGACCTTCTTCATGTTCGCGATCTGGCCGGTCGCGTCGGCGCCGACCGTCGCGAGCACCGGCACGCCGCGCTTCTCCAGCTTGCCGATGATCTCGTCGTCGGCCTTGAACGCCTCGACGATGATCAGGTCCGGGTTGGCCGCGTACAGCTTGTCGAGGTCGGGCTCGCCGCGTTCACCGGTGTCGACCGCGGTCGCGGGCAGGGTCTCGGCCTTCACGTACGTGCTGTAGCCCTTGGCGTCGGCGACCGCGACCGGGTTCAGACAGAGCGTCAGCACGTCCTCGGTCTGCTGCCACTCCAGGACCGCGACCCGGGACGCCGGCGCGGCCAGCTCGACCTTGCGGCCGACGCCGTCGGTCAGCGACACCGGGCCGGTCGCCGTCGTGGTCTTGTCGTCGGCGCAGGTCTGCGACGCCGGCGCGGCCGGGGTCCCGGCGGCCGGCTCGACCTTCGTGGTGCCGCAGGCGGTGAGCGCCGCGGTCACGGCAAGGGTCGCCGCGGTGGCCGCGAGGCGGGAAACGGGGATCATGCGGTTCGTTCTCCTGGGTGGATCATCGTGCGGCCGGGGTGCCGCCCGATCGGGTCGATGCGAATCCGGCCGGTGCGCGCGTCGACCTCGACCTCCACGCGCAGGCCGTAGACGTCACTGATGTGCTCGGCGGTGAGCACGTGCACGGGGTCGCCGGTGGCGTGGACCCGGCCGTCCTTCATCAGGACGAGCGTGTCGGCGACGCGGGCGGCGTGGTCGAGGTCGTGCAGCACGATCCCGACGGCGACACCCCGGTCGTCGGCCAGATCGCGTACCACGTCGAGGGTTTCGATCTGATAGCGCAGATCCAGGTGGTTGGTCGGCTCGTCGAGCAGCACGACGCCGGTCTCCTGAGCGAGGCACGCCGCCAGCCAGACGCGCTGCATCTCGCCGCCGGAGAGCTCACCGACAGGACGAGAAGCCATTTCCCGTACGCCGGTAGCGGTCATCGCGTTGTCGACGGCGTCCCGATCGCTGGGGGAGAGCCCGGCGAAGCGGCGCCGATGCGGGTGCCGCCCGAACGCGACGACCTCACTGACCGTCAAGCCGTGCGGGGCCTGGCGGGACTGCGAGAAGAGCGTGACCTCGCGGGCGAACTCCCGTGCGCTGAGCTGTGCCACCGCGCGGTCCTGGAGCAGCACCCGGCCGTCGTCGACGCGGTGCAGCCGGGCGAGCGAGCGCAGCAGGGTCGACTTGCCGCTGCCGTTCGGGCCGATCAGCGCCGTGACGCGACCGGGCTGCAGCGTGACCGAGACGCCGTGGACCACGGGCGCCTGGCCATAGCCGAGCACGAGCTGCTCACCGCGCAGGACGGACGTGGACACCATCGGACTCCGACTCGGTTAGGGTTGCCTTGCCTAACAGAGGCTAGATGATGATCTTGTTGCTCGGCAATCCGGGAGTCCGGACACCGGATACGGGACTCCGGACGTCAGCGCGCCCGGGGTCACCGAGTCGTCCGCGGCCGGTGACACGGCGTGGCGGATCACCGTGCCCGGGCCGCGCCGCCACGCGCCCGGGCTCAGGTCCCGGTGCGGCGTGGCGGCAGCGTAGTCGCCGCGCTGTTTGGACGGGCCGCGCGCACCGGCCCGGGCCTGCGTGCGAGCTGACCCGCGCCGGCCCGGGCTCATCCTTGAACCGGTCAGCAGCAGCCCGGCGAGGCCGCCACCGCGACCGGCGCCGAATCGGTGGCAGCGGGGTCGGCGCAGCAGCTCTCAGCGGCCGCGATCGGCTTGTCGCCGACGGCGGAGTCGCCCTTGACCACATACACCTCCCAGGGCTCGTTGCCCGGGCCGCGGACCCACACCTTGTCCTGCAGCGCGTAGCAGCATTCGGTGTCGCCCTCGGTCAGGGTGATCAGGCCGGCGTCGGTGAGCCGGTTGGTCGCGGCGTCGACCTGCTCGGTCGTCTCGACCTCGACGCCGAGGTGGTCCAGCACGGTCGGCCGGCCGGGCTCGCCTTCGAGCAGGACCAGCTTGAGCGGCGGCTCGGCGATTGCGAAGTTCGCGTACCCGGGGCGGCGCTTGGCCGGCTCGGCGCCGAGGAGTTTGGTGTAGAACGCGACCGAGGCCTCCAGGTCCGAGACACGCAGTGCGAGCTGAACACGGGACATGACACCCTCCACTTATCTAGATGAATCTCTAGATAGCAGCTTGCATCGTTGCCTAGAGGGCTGTCAACCTAGAGGTGTGTCTAGGCAAGAGAAAGTGCTGCCGGTCGCCGGCTGCTGCGAGCCGATGGTCGCCGAAGCGCTGTCCCCGGAGGGCGCGGCCGAGCTGGCCCGCTCGTTCAAGGTGCTCGGCGACCCGGTCCGGCTGAGGGTGCTGTCGCTGATCGCGGCCCGTAAGGGCGGCGAGGTCTGCGTCTGCGACATCACCGACGCGTTCGACCTGACCGGCCCGACGATTTCGTATCACCTGCGGCAGCTGCGCGAGGCCGGCCTGGTCGACTGCCAGCGCCGCGGCACCTGGGTCTACTACTGGATCATCCCGGCCAAGCTTGCCCTGCTCTCGCAGTTTCTCGATCCCGCCGACGCCACCGTTGCGGCGGCCACGCCGTGACCGCACCCGCAGTCCGGATCACGGCGATGACCGACGAGCACGCCGCGCAGGTGCTGGAGATCTATCGGCTCGGCATCGCCACCGGCAACGCCACCTTCGAGACCGAGCCGCCCACCTGGGACCGGTTCACCACCACCCGGCTGCCCGAACACCGCTTCGTCGCCCTCGGCACCGACGACGACGTGCTCGGCTGGGTTGCCTGCAGCGCGGTGTCGGACCGCTGCGTCTACGCCGGCGTCGTCGAACACTCCGTCTACGTCCACCCCGCCCACGGCGGCCGGGGGATCGGCCGGACCTTGCTCAAGGCGCTGATCGCCAGCACCGAGCAGGCCGGGATCTGGACGATCCAATCCGGGGTCTTCCCCGAGAACACCGCCAGCCTGGCCCTGCACGCCGCCTGTGGCTTCCGCACCGTCGGCACCCGGATGCGGGTCGCCCAGCACCACGGCACCTGGCGCGACGTCATCCTCGTCGAACGCCGCAGCTCCAGCATCAACTGACCACCGGAGAACGCCGTGCGCCGGCTCGCCGAAGCCTCATCAGGACAGACAGTGGATGGCGACCACGATGCGGTAGGTCGTTCCGGTCAACTCGGCGGAGACGACGTCCAATTCGGCGGGGCGCCGGTCGGTCCGGACCAGGGAACCCTTCTTCGCCGCCAGGCAGCTCGGCCAATGCCCGACCAGACGGGTGTTCTTCGCGTCGGTCCATTCGGTGATCGCGGTCTGGTACTCGCCGTTGTCCGCGGTTGTGGCGGCCTCGAGAACGAGACGCTGGGCGTCCTCGTTCGACCAGGTCACCGTGCCCTTGATCCGTCGAGGCGCGGCCGTGTGATCCCGCCAGGCCCACGCCGCCCCGAACCCGGCGCCGGCCGCCAGGATCAGGCCGGCCACGATCGGCGCTCGCAGTCCCTTCACAAGATCACGTTACCGCCGCCGCGTCGGTGTCGGAGGGCGATCCCCGTAGGCGCGCGGGCCGACCGCTGGGGCGGTTGACATGCCGGCGCCGGAGCCCCCAAATCAGATGATCATCCTGGCTCCGACGGAGTTCGCCGCTTCGACGTCGACGGCGTGGCGCCGGTGCGCTGTCCCGGATCTGTCCCGGAAAGCCGCCGGCGGCCGCCGGCGGGAGCGAGCCGTTCCTAGGCTCGGCGCCGTGGAGAGTGATCGGAACCCTGGCGGGACCCGGCGGCGCACCCTGCTGGGGGTCGCGGCCGGTGGGATGGCGGGGCTGGTCGCCGGTTGCCGGGGCCAGGACGGCCCTCGGGATCCGACGACCGGACCGGCTGTCGAGCACCAGACCGGTGTGGTGTCCCGGCCGCCCGGATTTCTGCAGATGGTCGCCCTGGATGTCGGCGGCGGGGCCGGCCGGGTTGTCGCGGGGCTCGCCGATCGGATCGAGCGGGTGCACTCGGTGGGGGCCGGGAGCGTCACGGTGGGCGTCGGGGCTTCGCTGTTCACCGCCGGGGCGGACCGGCCGCGGCTGCTCACCGATATGCCGGCGTTTCCCAACGACGTGCTGGACGAGGCGTGGTGCCACGGGGACCTGCTGGTGCAGGTGGGCGGGTCAGGTGCGGACCAGGTGGCCGCGATCGCCGCGGATCTGGTCACGGCGGCGGGCGACGACGCGCGGGTGCGGTGGCGGCTCGACGGGTTCCGGGCTGAGAACGGGACCACCGCCGCGGGGCGGCCGTCGACCCGTAACCTGTTCGGATTCCGGGAGGGCTCCGGGAACCCGGATCCGTCCGACGCGGCGCTGATGGATCGGCTGGTCTGGACCGGCGCGGACGAGCCCCCATGGGCGGCGGGTGGCACCTACCAGGTCGTACGGCTGATCCGGTTCGCTGTCGATCTGTGGGATCGGGAGCCGGTGCCGTTTCAGGAGGCGGCGATCGGACGGCATCAATCCGACGGGGCGCCGCTCGCCGGTGGAGCAGAAGACGCGACCATCGACTACTCCGGTGACCCGGCCGGGGCGGTCACCCCGCTCGGGGCGCACATCCGGCGTGCCAACCCGCAGACCGCGGAGAGCCGTGATCATCGAATCCTGCGGCGCGGGTACTCCTACCGTCGGGCGGATGACGACCAGGGGCTTATCTTCGTCTGCTTCCAGCGGGACCCGGAGAACGGCTTCGCGGCCATCCAGCGCAGGCTCGCGGGGGAGACCCTGGACCGGTACGTGTTGCCGTTCGGCGGCGGCTACTTCTTCGTTCCGCCGTCGGTGTCCGCCCTGGCCGGGATGCTGGGCGGCTGAGCGTCGAGCGTCAGCAGACGGGTGGCGTCGGCGGCGGCGCGCCGGACGGTGACCAGGTGCTCGGCGGCCGGGGCGTCGCGGCTGCCGAGGATCCGGGCGGCGGCGCGGGCGGCCTCGTCGATGGTGGCGATGTGCCGCGCCAGCGCCTGTCGCATGTCCGGCGGTGGACCGTCCGCGGGGCGGCGGCGGGTGCCTCGCGCGGCCACCCATTCGGCCCGCAGATCGGCCGGGTCGGCGTCGCAGATCCGGCACAGCTCGGCCACGACCGGCCAGGGCGGGACGGCCTGCCCGGACATGTAGCGCGATAGGGCAGAGTCGCTGACGAACATGGTTTGTTGCAGCTCACGTAGGGTGCGGCCGGACCGGGTGTAGACCCCACGGAATTTCTCGGCGAACGCGGAACGCATCGAATACCCCCGTATCCATCGTGCCGGTCGGAGCTTATACACATCGACGGACATCTGTCCCGATCCCGTCCCGCACAATGGCGAATCTATCGCCCTTCGTGAATCGATACCGCGACGATGGTCCCGCCCGATGACGTCCTCTGTGGACCTTTCTGGAGGCTGAAGTGCCGACCGTCCATCGCACCTCCCGCCGGCTCGCCGGAGTCGCTCTGGCAGCGCTTCTCGTCACCCCGATCTGGCCGGGCCGGCCCGCTGCGGCCGCTCCGGATGCCCCACCGCGAGTCGCCGCCGCGGCCCCGGCCGCTGCCGACTACGCGTACGACGGTGCTGGTCAACTGCGCGGCGTCAGCACACCCGAGGGGACTGCCCAGTACGACTACGACGACTCCGGCAATCCCACTTCGGTGACCCGGCTCGCGGCCGGTGCCGTCGCGGTCAGCAGCATCGCACCGAGCCGTGCTGCGGCCGGCGCCGCCGTCACCGTCAGCGGTGCCGGGTTCGCGACGACCGTCGCCGGTAACACGGTCAGGTTCAACGGCGTCACCGCGACGGTGACCTCGGCGTCGGCGGCCCGGCTGGTGGTCACCGTCCCGTCCGGGGTGACCGCCGGGCCGGTTACGGTCACCACCTCCGGCGGCACCGCAACCAGCCGGCAGAGCTTCACCCCGATCGCGGCGGCGCCGGTGCCGGTGATCACATCGTTCAGCCCGGCGCTCGGCGCGGCCGGCACGAGCGTCACGATCACCGGCACCGGCTTCTCGGCGACGGCCGCCGCCGACAACGTCGCGTTCGGCGCCACCCGGGCCCGAGTCACGGCAGCCACGACCACCAGCCTCACCGTCACCGTGCCTCAAGCTGCCGGATCGGGCCGGATCACGGTGGGCACCACCGGCGGGATCGCGACCAGCGCGACCGACTTCGTCGCGGTACCCAAGCCGTTCGCCACCACCGACGTGTCCACCAGCGGGACGCTGACCGTCGACGGGACCGCCACCACCGTCACGTTCGGCACCGCGGGCAAGGCCGCCGTCCTGCGCTTCACCGGGACGAAGGGCCAGCGCCTCAGCTTCGGGGTCACCGGGTCCACCGTCGGTGACCTGAACATCTACGGGTACACCCCGTCCGGCGCGGCGTTCGCCCGGAACCTGTTCGAGGCCCCGTGGACGCAGACGTCGCTGGCCGGCGGCCTCGCCCTGCCGCCGCTGCCGACCAGCGGCGTGTACCAGATCGCCCTCAAGCCGGTGACCGCGTCCGCGACCGGCTCCGCGGTGGCCACCCTGTCCACGCGCACGGTGTCGGCACTGAACCTGACCGGGTCGGGTACGACGGCGTCCTTCGCGCGGGCCGGCCAGCAGGTGGACCTCACCTTCGCCGCCACCGCCGGTCAGCAGATGGGCATCGGTCTGACCGGCAGCACTCTGAGCAGCACCAGCCTGACCGCGCAGATCCTCGACGCGAACGGCTCGGCGCTGTTGTGGAACGACGCCAACGGCAACCAGTTCAAGCGGACCCTGGTCGGCCTCAGCGGCTACGACCTGGACTTCGTCGCGCCCACGACCGGCACCTACACACTGACGCTCGGCTCCAGCGACGCCGCCACCGGCTCGGTGCTGGTGACTGCCTCGGCCGCGCAGAACCTCGGCACGCTGACCCCGGGCACCGCCAAGGTCGCCTCGGTCACCCGCCCCGGCCAGGACCTGCTGGCCACCTTCAGCGGCACGGCCGGTCAACTGCTGAGCCTCGACTTCGAGTCGGCGACCTCGACGTACCTGCCGGACGTCTTCCTGGTCGGTCCGGACGGCGCCGTACTGTCCGAGAGCTCCGCCTCCAGCGGCCGGGCTGACCTGCCGGCCCTGCCGGCGACCGGCACCTACACGCTGCGGATCAACCTGTATTCCGGAACCGGCAGCTTCGGCCTGAAACTGTGGCAGCGAACCAGTTCCGGGGCGCTGAGCCTGACCGGCGCCGGCACGTCAGTCAGCTTCACCTCGGCCGCGACACTCGCCGACCTCAGCTTCACCGCGACCGCCGGCGGGGTTTACACCTTCGCCCTGAGCAACTGGACACTGCCGGCCACCGGCAGCGTGCGCGCCCGGATCCTCGACGCGTCCGGCGCGGTGGTGCAGGACTACACCATCGGCTCGCTCGGCACGGTCAACCTCGCCGCGGCCACCAGCGGCACGTTCCACCTGCTGCTCGCCCCGACCGGCGGAGCCACCGGCGGACTGCTGGTCACCTGGTCGCAGCGGATCCTCGGTGGCAGCCTGACACAGGGCAGCACTTCGGCGATCAGCGTCACCCGCCCGGGGCAGATGACGCTGTTCACGTACGCCGGCACCGCCGGTCAGAGGCTCGCGTTGATGGCCGACACCTACACGTTCGCGCACGCCGTCACGGCCGTGGTCTACAACCCGGACGGCACGGTGCTCTACAACGGCCTGTTGCGCGGCCGGTTGTTCGACCTGGCCGCGCTGCCGGCCACCGGCAGCTACCAGATCCTGCTCGAGCCGTCGGCCGAGACCGGCACGCTCACGTTCACACCGGTGATCGCGGTCAACGGCGGCACGCTCGCGGTCGGCGGCACGGCCCCGACGTACACCGTCCCGGCCGGCGGCCGGTACCTCGACGCCACGTTCACGGTCGGCGCCGGGCAGCGGATCTCGCTCGGCTTCACCGGGTGGACCTTCGCCAGCAGCACCCTGCTGGTCCGGATCACCGACTCGAGCGGCACCGCACTGTACGAGTCGACGCTGACCAAGACGGGCAGCCTCGACTACCCCGATCTGGCGGCCGGCACCTACCGCGTGGATCTCGTCGCCACCGACCGAGGCGCAGGAGCCGTCGTGGTGACCGCGTCGGCGCAGGTCAACGGAGGCTCGTTCACACTCGGCGCGGCGAAGACGATCACCGCGTCGCGGATCGGGCAGAGCACCTATGCCGTCTACGCCGGCACGTCCGGGCAACTGCTGGCCCTGGCCTACACCAACGTCACGATGACGTACTACCCGAGCGTCGTGGTCCGCGACGCGACCGGAACGGTGATCGCCGCGCTGGCCGGTGCGGCCACCGTCAACCTCCCAGCCCTGCCGGCCACCGGGACGTACACCATCACGATCAGTCCGTACTCGGCGTCCGGCAGCGCCACCGCGACGCTCAAGACACGGACAGCGCCGGCTGCCGGCAGCGCCTCGACGCTGAGCGCTCAGGTCCGGCTGAGCACACCGCCGGCCGGCCCCGTCGCCCGGAAGAACACCGCGTGGCACCGTACGCCCCAGAAGCTCTCCTCGGCGGAGCCGAGAACGGCGACCGGAGCGCAGCCGCGGCCGAAGCCGGGAGCTGGGGAGAGCTGGGCCCCGGACGCGGCGACGCTGGCCGGGCGGGGCTGGACCACCGGACGGACCACGGTGCTGGCCGACAATACGCCCCGCCAGGGGCCTGGTGGCGCCACCGCGCTCAGCGGCCGGATCCTGACGCTGGAGGACAAGCCGCTGCCCGGCGTGACGGTCAGCGTGGACGCGGTCGCCGTCACCAGTGACGCCGACGGCAGGTTCCTCCTGACCGGGCTGACCCCGGGACATCGGGTGCTGCGCGTCGACGGCTCCACGGCCGGCTCACCGGGTCGCGCCTTCGGCCTTCACGACATCGGCGTCGACGTCAAGGCCGGCGTCACCACCGTGCTGCCGTACACGATCTGGCTGACCCGCCTCGACACCACGCACACGGTCACGTTCGCCTCGCCGGCCAAGGCCGAGGTCCGGATCACCACGCCGGCCATCCCGGGGCTCGAGGTGCGACTACCGTCCGGCAGCGTCGTGCGCGACGTGCACGGCAAGGTCGTCACCCAGCTCGGCATCACCGCGATCCCGGTCGACCGCACGCCGTTCCCGCTACCCCGCTCACAGGTACCCAGCTACTTCACTGTCCAGCCGGGCAGCTCCTACGTCTTCCCGGCCGGCGCCCGGGTCATCTATCCGAACTTCACCCACGCCAAGCCCGGCGCCTCGATGGACTTCTGGCACTACGACCCGGCCGGCAAGGGCTGGTACGTGTACGGCAAGGGCCGGGTGACCAGCGACGGCAAGCGCGTCGAGCCGGCCAAGGGCACCGAGGTATACCAGTTCACCGGCGCGATGCTGATCACGCCGAGCGCCGACCCGCCGCCGTCCTCGGCGCCGGCCGCGGGCGGGGGTGACTACGACGGCGACCCGGTCGACCTGAACACCGGCCTGATCGTCGACCGGCACACCGACCTGACCGTCGATGACCTCATCCCGATCAGCGTCACCCGTACCTACCAGCAGAGCGACGTCGGGCGGCGGACTTTCGGCATCGGCGTCAACTTCGACTACAGCCTCGACCTGTACCGCAGCGCGAACAATTACCTGGAGTGCTGGCTGCTGCTGCCCGACGGCGGCCGGATCCACTACCACCGGACCTCACCCGGAGGCACCGGTGCCTCCGACTACCTCAACGCGGTCTTCGCCGCCGACCCGACCCCGACCGAGTACAACGCGTCGTCACTGGCGTGGAACGGCGACGGCTGGGACCTGACCCTGCGCAGCGGGCTCACCTACATCTTCGGCACCGAGGCGCCGCTGCAGGGCATCCGCGACAAGTTCGGCAACACGGTCACCATCACCCGTGATCCGGCCCCGGCGGCCGCCGACGGCAACGTGCACGCCGAGGGGCCGATCACCCAGATCACCTCACCGAGCGGCAAGTGGATCCGCTTCGAGCACGACTCGGCCAACCGGATCACCCGGGCCGAGGACGTGCTCGGGCGGGCGGTGACCTACACGTACACCACCGACGGACACCTGTGGACGGTCACCGATCCCGCTCAGGGGGTCACCACCTATACGTACGAGTCGGGACGGCTCAAGACCATCAAGGATCCGCGCGGCACCGTCTTCCTGACCAACACGTACGACTCGGCCGGCCGGGTGAGGACACAGACCCTGCCGGACAATGCGACCTACCAGTTCACGTACGGCAGCGGTTTCACCGACCTGACCGATCCGCGCGGCCACGTCCGGCACGTCACGTTCAACAACGCCGGGTTCAAGACCTCGGAGACGGCCGCCTACGGCACCACCTCGGCCGTGACCACCACCTTCGCCCGGGACCCGGCCAGCAACCGGATCACCGCGGTGACCGACCCGCTCAACCGTCGCACCGAATACGGCTACGACACTCTGGGTAATCTCGCCAGCGTCACCGCGCTGGCCGGCACCGGGCGGGCGCGGACCACCACGTACACCTACGGCGGCCCGTTCAGCCAGCTCAGCAGGGTGACCGACCCGCTCAACCACTCGACCGACTACGGCTACCAATCCGACGGCGCCCTGCACACGGTGACCGATCCGATGAGCCGCGTCACCACGTTCACCACCAACGAGGCCGGCCAGGTCGGCAAGGTCACCGACAACCAGAACAAGACCACCACCCTCACGTACGGCTTGGGCGACCTCACCGCGGTCAGCGACCCGCTGGGCCGGATCACCCGCAGCTTCACCGGCGCAGACGGGCGCAAGCAGGTCAGCGCCGACCCACAGGGCAACACCGTCATCGTCGGCTACGACACGGCCGGGCGGATCGCCACCACCTCCGATGGCACGGGCCGGATGACGGCGTTCGAGTACGACCCGAACGGCAACCTGTACAAGGTCACCGATCCGCGGTCGCACACCACGGTCTACGCCTGGGACACCAGCGACCGGCTGCAGACGGTCACCGATCCGCTCAACCGGGCCACCGCATACACCTACGACGCCAACGGCAACCTCAAGACCGAGACCAAGCCGAGCGGCAAGCAGACGGTCTACGACTACGACGATCTCGACCGGCTCGCCACGGCCCGCTACGGCGTCTCCGGCAGCACACAAGAGAGCACCACCACCTACCAGTACGACGCCGGCGACCGGGTCCGGACCGTGAACGACTCGGCCGGCGGCGCGATCACGATCACCCCGGACGACTTCGACCGGCCGCAGACGGTGGCCGGCGCGCAGGGGCAGGTCGCCTACACCTACGACGCGGCCGGGCGCCGTGCCACGATGACCGCCTCCGGCCAGGGCCAGACCGTCTACGGGTACAACAACGCCGACCAGCTCACCTCGGTGACCCGCGGCAGTGACGCGGTGAGCATCGGCTATGACACCCTCGGACGGCGGCAGACGCTCACGCTGCCGGCCGGGATCACCCAGACGTACGGCTACGACGATGCCGGCGGACTGACCAGCATCGGCTACGCCCGGGGCACGACCACGCTGGGCGCCATCACGTATCAGCTGGACGCGCTGGGCCGCCGGGTCCACGTGGACGGCAGCTACGGCCGGGTTGCGCTACCGGCCGCATCGGCGGCCACCACCTACGATGCGGGCGACCAGCGGGCCGGCGTCACCTACGACGGCGACGGCAACGTGACCCGCGACTCCGCCGGCGCGTACACGTGGAACGCCCGCGGGCAGCTGACCGCCGCCGGAGCCACCACGTACGGCTACGACGCACTCGGCCGCCAGGCCACCCGCACGGCGGCCGGGACGACGACGTCCTACCTGTACGACGGGCTCAACGCCGTACAGGAGACCGTCGGTACGTCGACGACGAATCTGCTGACCGGCGACGTCGACGAGGTGTTCGCCCGCAACGCCCGGTCGCTGTTGACCGACGCGTTGGGCAGCACGATCGCTTCGGCCGACACCTCGGTGGCCGCCGAGTACACCTACGACCCGTTCGGCGGCACCACTCTCACCGGGGACGACCAAGGCAACCGGACCCGGTTCGCCGGGCGCTCGGACGAAGGCGGCGGCGTCTACCAGTACCGCAACCGCTTCTACTCGGCGACCGCCCAGCAGTTCCTCAGTCGCGATCCGCTGGGCCTGGCCTCCGGCGACGCGAACCCGTACCGGTACGTCGGCAACCAGCCGACTACGCTGACCGATCCGCTCGGCACCAAGCCGCAAGGCACCGGCGGCCTGCCGAACCGGGTCTTCCCGATCGTCGAGCCGGATCCGCAGTCGACCATGCCGGCCAGCGAGTGGATCACCTCCGCCGCCGGTGCCACGGCCGGCGAGCGGCACTTCTTCGTGGTCATGCAGGGCGGCCAGGTCCGGGCCATCGCGGGTAGCCGGTTCGACACCGAGTTCCAGCAGGTCGACCCGGTGCACGGGCGGCTGTGGCCGGGGCACACCAGCCTGGCCGAGCGACAGTCGGTGTGGATGGCCGGGACCTTCGAGCTCGACGGCAACGGAGTCCTCGTCGAGATCACCAACCATTCCGGGCATTACAAACCCAACGACAGTCTGCCCGGCTTCCGCCCGATCGAGGACGTCGCCCGCGACGCGCTGGGCCGGGCGGGATTCCCCGGAGCCGACACGGCCGGCTGGGACGCCTGGTAAACAGTGCACGGGGGCCGCCGCGGCGGCCCCCTTCTCCTTAGGATGTGACGATGCGCCTCGATGTGCCCTGGCCGGTCGTCTGGGCCGGCGGCACCGACGACGACCCACGGATGATCCGTTCCTGGCGGGTGGACGGGGTCCGGACGGCCGCGCTCGCCCCGGACCTGGTCGCCGCCGGCATCCCCTCCGGGATCGAGGTCCGCGACCTCGGTGGCGAGCCGCGCTGGACGACGGCCTGCCCGGAGCCGCGGTGCCTGGCGTTCGCGGACGGGCTGCTGCTCAGCGGGCACGCAGACGGGCTCCGGATCTGGGACGCCGCGACCGGGACGCCACTTCGCCGGGTGCCGGACCCCGGCCAGGTCCAGCAGTTGATCGTCGTGGGCACCGACGTGCTGACCCGCGATGGGCGCGCCCTGGTGCAGCGCTGGCGGCTGCCGTCCGGGCGTCCGGTCGGCGGCCCGCCCCTGCCCGCGGCGCATGCCGTCGCCGGTGGACGGCTCGGTGACGGCCGCCGGGTGCTGCTGGCCGGCCTCGACGGCCTCGCACTTCACGACCTGGACAGCCACGAGCAGACCTGGATCGTCGAACCGCCGCGCCTGGGCCGGGTCCGATCGGTCGCGCTGGGCACGGCGACCGGCCGGGACCTGGTCACCGTCGTCGATCAGAAAGGCTCGATCCAGACCTTCGACGTACGGACGGGCGCCGCGACCGCCGAGCCGATCCTCGCACCGCCCGGCCGTCCGGAGCACGCCCGCCGGCGGCGCCTGGTCGTGGCCGGCGGCATCCTGGCCGTCTCCGACCGGTGGCGTGTGCACCTGTACGACCAGGCCACCTGCGCACCGGCCGGTCCGGCGCTGCCCGGTCCGGTCGCCGCGCCCACCCTGACCGTGGCGGGAGACAGACTGCTCACGTCCTCGGCGGAGGACCACTGTGTCGCCGTGTGGGACCTCAGCCGCCCGGCACCCGGGGAACCCGGACACGACGAGCGGATCGTCGCTCTCGCCCTGGCCGGGCCCGGTGTCGTGGTCAGCGCCGACTCGGCCGGCACGCTGCTGGCCCGTGACACCGCTGACGGCCGGCTGCTGCACCCGCCGGCCCGCACCGGCGTGCCGCACACCCACACCGTGGCGGCGTGGACTGACGGGCCGTCGATCGTGGCGGCGACCGGGGCCGGCACACCCGACCACCGGGATCCGCTCGTACGCCTGCTGGACCTCGCCACCGGCGAGCCGTACCGTCCGCCGATCGACACCGGGCAGCGCGTCGTCTGCCGTCTGGCGGTGACCGGCCCGGAACTGATCACCGAGTACGGCTGGTTACGCAAGTGGCTGATCCGTGACGGCAGCCTGCGCGACGCGTGGATCCCGCCGCCGGGGCCCGCGGCCACCGGCTTCGGTGTGGGCACGCGCGACGGCCGGGACGTCGTGGTCACCTGTGTGCCGGGCCTGCGGTTCGAGGTCCACGACGTGGGCGACCTGAGCGCCGGCCCGGTTGTCGTCCCGGCCGGGCCCGACGACGTCATGCTCGCCGTGTCCGGCCCGCACATCGTCACCCGCGGCCGGGTCCTCGACACCGCCGGGCGCACGATCGCCGCCGGCGTCCGGCGACTGGCGGACGCGACCCTGGCCGCGGTGCGCGTCTGGCCGCAGGCCTACCTGGCGCACGAGGACGGCTCGATCTCCCTGACCGACCTGTTGACCGGTGCCGACCTCGCCCCGCCGGTCACCTTGCCCAGCCGGCCGATCAGTCTGGTCACCGCCGCGGACGGCGACCTGCTGGTGGGCTACGGCAGTGACGTCGCCCGCCTGCGCCCGCACCCGATCTCCTCGAACCCGTGAACCCGATTTCCGGATACGGAGCCGGGCCGTCACGGCTCGGCCCGACCGCGTCGGTCGGGCCGCCGCGGACCGTGCCCACGCCGGATCCGCGTGATGACCGCCGAAGCCGTCGTCGCGTGTCCACGATCAAGCGGCCTGGCCGAGATCGGCTGGCGGAGCGCGGTGTGCCGCGCCGGCCATCAGCAGCGTCGACTCCTGGGCGAACTCGTCCATCGGCTGGCCGGTCGGCGCCCTGACGAGCTGGTATGTGCTCGGCGCGCTTGTCCTCGTCTCGGGTCTCGCCGTGCCGTTCGCCGTGCACCGGGCGGCCGATGTCCGCCCGGCTCACCCGGTCGCGGTGAGCTTTCTCAGTCTCCGAAGGCGACGGCGAGGTCCCGGAAGACGTTCTCGGCACGCTCCAGCTGCCGCCGGTCGAAGCGGCCCGGATCCGCGTGGTGGACCGCTCGGCCGGTCGAGCTCCACAACGCCTGCGGTGACACCACTTCCGCGCCGTAGGCCACGAACTTGCGGGCCTCCGCGACCACCGCGGCCGCTTTCAGGTACTCGTAGTGGGCCAGCAGGCGCTCCTCAGCGTCCAACCCGGCCGGATCCGCGGGCGTGCAGGCGGCGATGGCGTCGGCCACCGCCAGCCACTCGCCGGCGTCCAGCAGCTCGGACGGGCGTTCACCGCCGAAGCTGGGCTCCTCCGGATCGGGGATCAGCGTCTCCTCCGGGAGCCGGAAGGTGAACTCGCGCGGATTGCCGCACTCCGCGCACGCGCCGGTGTATCGGCTGCACAGCTCACCGTGCACGGTGACGGCGTCGACTCTCCGGTCGAACTCGTCCTCGGCGCAGATCTCGCACTCGTGCAGATCCATGAACAGGTGGGCCTCGGCGGTGGACCGGACGAGACCGATCACGGATGGGGCCGGCGGCTCGTCGGCGGCGGGATCGGTCGACCGGAACGTGAACTCGCGCAGCCGGGCACACTTCACGCAGTAGAAGTCGTAACGCACGCCGTAGACCCCACCGATCAGCACTCTCTCACCGGCCGGGTTCGGGATCTCGGTCCTGGTCGAGCGGCACACGCACCGGCGCTTCTTCACGTAGGCGAGGACCTCGTCGAAGGTACGAGCGTACGGAAACGTCATCGGCCACCTCTCGAACACTCGGCGGCACCATTGTCGCCGGGCTCCGCCCGCGGCGCACCCGCCCGGCCAGTTCCCCGGCCACCAGCGACCGGCCGCTCACGGATCACGCCGGACGGCCCGAGCCCGCTGGGTTCCCCCGACTGGTCGTTGCCGGCGCCTCCGGTCCGGACCACCCCGAAGACACGATCGAATTCAGACTTCCCGCGTACGTCGTGAGCGCGCTGCCGTTCCTCACTCGTGGGTGGCGGCGCGGCCGCGCAGGGCGAGAGTCGCGTGGACCTGCGCGAGCTGCGTGGTGGCGGTGAGCATCGCCAGGTCCGCCCCGGGCACGTACGGCTCCTCGGAGTGATCGTCCTCGTTGATGTTGGTCTGATAGTCGACGAGGCAGATCTGGTAGAGGCGCTCGGCCTCGTCGAGGAGCTCGGCGGCGCGGGCGGCATGTTCGTCGGCGGTCATGCTGATCATGGTGTCATTCAGCTGGACGATCCTGCCCACGGCGGGCGGCAACCGGATGGCGACGGGAGCGCCACCGATCTGCGATCACCGGAGTTGAGCGCTCGACGAAGAGAACGGTGCAACCGGCGAACACGCCGGGG
>NZ_JBIRWQ010000012.1:174325-267566 GCF_044388125.1 Actinoplanes sp. NPDC020271 | reverse complement strand
CACTTCGGAAAAATCACATCCCGGACCTACCAAACACCACCCTAAAACATCACTCACCACAACCCCTTGACAGAGGGGTGCCGGGAGCGGCGGAGGGCGACCACAGCGGAGATCGGACCTGAGGCTCTTGAAGTTGATCTTCATGGGTGAGGTGCGCGGTTGAGCCGATCCGGCACCATGTGCCGATGGAGCAGGAGCCGGAACAGAAGAAGGGTCGCTGGTACGACAACTGCGACTGCGACCCGGGATGTTGTGATCTGCCCTGTGATGTTCCGGGGTGTGACCTCTTCCGGCTGAGTTCGCTGCTGACGATCGTGGCGCTGCTCGGGCATCGATCCACCGCGCGAGGAGCGGAACGGGCGGTCGTCGCCGCCATCCGCGGATATCGGAGAGTCTCCCCGCGGCTTCCGACGCGGTGCCGCTATCGGCCCACGTGCAGTGCCTACGCCTTGGAGGCGATTCAGCGGTACGGCCTCGGGCGAGGCCTCCGCATGGCCGCCGCGCGACTCCGCCGGTGTGGTCCTCGCGTCCCCCTCGGCACCGGGGATCCCGTTCCGTGACCTGATGGGGCACGATGACCCGATCGCAACACTGGGGAGGGCCGATGGGGGAGCCTGTGGACGGGACCTCGCGTGATCCCGCATCGACGCCGGGAGCCGCGTCGCCGTCGCCGCCGTCGGGAACTGCGTCGCCGCCGTCGGGAACTGCGTCGTCGTCGCCGGGAGCCGCGCCGGCGCCGCAGCCGCGCACGCCGTCCGGGGTGCCGCCGCTCTTCGGTGACTTCGCGGCCGGGCTCCCGCCGCAGTTGCGCCGGGTGTGGAAGCTGCGCAAACGCACTCTCGAGGACATCGCGGCGCGGGACATCGCGGTGCGTGAGGCCGTCGACGAGGGACGGCTGCCGCTGCCGGCCGAACCGGAGACGCTGCCCGGGCCCGAGGTGCTGCCGGACCGGCCGGAACGGTTCAACCTGGCGGCGCTGCGGCTGGCCGGGCTCGGGCTGGCGCTGGTGCTGGCGCTCGGGCTGACGCTGGTGCGGCTCTTCGTGGGCGGGCCGCCGTCGGTCGCGGAACTGCGCGCCCAGTCCGGAGTCGACTCCTGGCCGGTGCTGGACATCGGCGTGAAGGACGATCAGTACGGGACGGCGTATTACGACCAGGGAAAGAAGATCTGGAGCGGGTTCGACATCGACATCGCGTACATGATCGCGGAGGACCTCGGTTTTCGCCGGGATCAGGTGCGCTTCTACGGGATGGAATCCGAGGACCGGGCCCGGATGCAGGCGAATGACCAGAACGGCAAGCGCGTGCCGGTGAAGATGGTGATCGCCAGTTACAGCATCACCGCCGACCGGAAAGCGGCCGGGGTGAATTTCTCCCAGGAGTATCTCGACACCGAGCAGTCGGTGATAACGCTGAAGGATCATTCCTCGGTCTCCGCCCTTCAGGATCTGAAGGGCCAGCGGGTCTGCACACTCTCCACCTCGACCAGCGAGAGCGCGCTCGACCGGGCGGGTGCCACGACCTTCCGGAAGAACCGGGTCAAGGAATGCTTCGCCATGCTGGACGATCGCGAGGTCGACGCGGTCAGCACCGACGCCGCGATCCTCGCCGGCTGGAAAGCACATTTCCCCGATAAATACAAACATTGGGATCTCGGCCTCGACACCATCGAGCGCTGGGGCGTCAACGTGGGCAATAATCCCGCGCTGAAGGAATTGGTCGACATCACGCTTTATCGGTCTTATGCCGACCCGCACGACGAGCGGTGGGAAAAGGCCTACGAGAACAATCTGCAGGTCGAGGCCGAAGCGAACGGGCTCACCCCGATCGCGGTGGCCGAGCAGCCCCGGGTGACCCGGCCGAACGTGCGGGAGCTCCCCTGGGAGGACCTGCTCCAATGAGCGCGGACATCTTCGCCAAGGGGCCGGTGATCGCGCCGCGGCGGCGGCGGTCGCAGCTCAACTGGCTCTTCACCGTGCTGCCGGCATTCCCGCTGATGCTGCTCGTGCTGAGGCTGTGGTATTTGAGCCGGCAGGACCTGCCGACCATGTTGCTGCTGGTGCAGTACATCAACCCGCTCGGCATGATCAGTGCGCTCTTCATCACGTTGAGCTGGGCGATCCCGGCCGTGATCCTGACCCTGCGGGTGCTCGGCGGCATCCTGCTGGTGAGCAAACCGGGCGAGGCCGGGCGTTCCCCGATCGCGATCGCCGCGCTGCGGATGCCGGACTGGGTGGTGCTGACCGCGGTCCTGATCGCCGGCTTCACCTGGCAGCTCCGTCTGCTGCCGACACTGCAGATGCTGATCGTCGCCGTGCTCGGACTGACCGCGGTGCAGCGGCTGCGCGCCGGGCCCTGGGCCATGCACTGGATCACCCTCGGGGTGCCGATCCTCACCGGCGTACTCACGTGGATCTTCGTCTGGCCGGGAGTGATCGCCGCGGTGCGCGGGGGCGAGTACGGCACGGCGATCCTGCTCGGAGTGCCGTCGCTGCTCGGCCCGCTGCTCACCGGGCCGGTTCCGGCCAGCTGGGCGCGGCTGGTCACGCACTGGCCGGCGACCGCCGCCGCACTGGCGTTGCCGATCGTGGTCGGGGTGGTGTTCCTGCGCGCGCCGGTGCTGCCGAGCAGCGCGATCGAGGTCGGGCCGCCGGACGGGCCGGTCGAGAAGGTGATCGTCGGCCAGCTCATCGCGGTCGACGACACCTCGACGACGATGTTGCAGGCCACCGGGGAGGTTGAGTTCGTGCCGAACGGGGACGTGCGGTCGAAGACACTCTGCCCCGAGCCGGTGCAACCCCCCGAGAGCGCCGTCGCGGTCCGGGGCTGGCCGGTGGAGGAGACCGTACTGGAATGGATCGCGCCGACACGGAAGGTGACCGAAATCGATTCGAGGTGCCTGGGGAGGCCGCATGAACCGCAGTGAGTGTATTTTCGACGACGACATGTGCGACATGCCGCCCACCACGTGCAGACAGCCAGCCATCGACCTGGCAGGCTGCACGCCATGACCTTGCACCTGCGGTGGGCGGCCGTCACCGACCAAGGACACGTCCGGACCAACAACGAGGACGGTCACTACGCCGGTGACCGGCTCCTCCTCGTTGCCGACGGCATGGGCGGCATGGCCGCCGGCGATCTGGCCAGCCGGATGACGGTGGAGTCCATGGTCTCGCTCGACACGTTCATCGAGACGGAACACCAGATGGACGCGCTGCACCGGGGGCTGGAACTGGCCAACCGGCGGATCGCCGAGACGGTCGCCGCCGACCCCTCGCTGCAGGGGATGGGCACCACACTGACGGCGGTGCTCTTCAACGGCGAGCGGGCGGCCATGGCCCACGTCGGTGACTCCCGGGCCTACCTTCTGCGCGACGGCCGGCTGAACCAGCTGACCAAGGACGACACGTATGTTCAGATGCTGGTCGACCAGGGACTGATCAAGCCCGAGGAAGCGGCCGGGCACCCGCGCCGGGCCGTGGTGACCCGGGTCCTGCAGGGCGAGCCGGTCAGCCCGGCCTACGTGATCGTCGAACCCCAGGCCGGTGACCGCTGGCTGCTCTGCAGTGACGGGCTGACGGGCGTGGTGAACGATGCGACCATTGAGGAAGAGATGCGGATCGTTCCCGATCCCAAGGCGTGCGCGGAGAGGCTTGTCGATCTCGCGTTGCGCGGCGGGGGGCCGGACAACGTCACGGTGGTCATCGCCGATGTGACCGACGGGGTCTGAGCCGGTATTTTCATCCGGCCGCGGATGATCACGCGGCTACGTCATCCGGCCGGAAGGTCACGCCGGCCCGGACACTGGTGGTGATCACGACGGCGCGCTTGATCGGGACTGTGGCGCTCGCCCTAGCGGTGGTCGCGGTCGGCGAGCTCGTGGGCGCGCCCCGGCTCTACGCCGACACCGCGCAACTCGCCGCGGGCGCGATCGCGGCCTGGGCCTGCCTGATCGCGGCCCGCCGCCGGGCCGGCATCCCCCGCAACTGGCGGTACCTGGCCGCCGGTGGACTCGTCGCCTGGTCGGCCGTCCGGGCCTGGTGGGTCGTCCAGGACCTGACCGGGCAGGACCGGGTGGAGACGCCGACGGTCTTCGACATCGGGTTCGTGGTGCTGCCCGCCTGCATGCTGATCGGCCTGCTCGGCGTCACCCGGACCAGGCCGCGACCGGTGCCGACCTCCCCGCGGCGGGACCAGATCGCGCTGCTCATCGACAGCGTGCTGATCACCGGCTCGGTGCTGGCCCTGTGCTGGACGTCGTCCTGCCTGACCGCGATCGCCGACTGGAAGTCGCTGGCCTGGTGGGCAGCCGCCTACCCGATCGCCGACCTGGTCCTGTTCACCATGGTGGTGCTGCTGCTCACCACCCGGCCCGACTCGCCGGCCGGGCGGCGGCCGCTGGTGCTGGTCGGGGCGGCGTTGCTGGCGTTCGGGACGGCGGACACCGTCCGGCTCCTCGGGTTCGGGCCCACCTGGCTGCAGGCCACCGGGCACCTGCTCGGGCCGGCGTTGATCGCGCTCGCCGCACTCAGCCCGGCCCGGACGGCACCGCTGCCGCAGGACGTGACGGAGTTGCCGCGTGACTGGTTCCACCTGCTCCTGCCGTACGTGCCGGTGCTGGTCACCGGGGTGGTGCTGCTCGCCCGCACGGTGGCCGGGGACGCGCTGACACCGTTCCAGGCCTACCTCGGCTGGCTCGGCCTCGGCCTCGTCGTGACCCGGCAGATGATCACGATCCTGGACAACACCGTGCTGCTGGACCGGGTCGCGGAAACCCAGCGGCGGCTGCATCACCAGGCGTACCACGATCCGCTGACCGGGCTGGCCAACCGCGCACTCTTCCGCGAACGGCTCGTGCTCGCCCTCGACGCCAACCACCATCGGGGTACGCCGGTGGCCGTGCTCTTCGCCGACCTGGACGACTTCAAGCTGATCAACGACACGTACGGGCATGCGCTGGGCGACCGGGTGCTGCACGCGATAGGGGAACGGCTGCGCGCATCGGTGCGACCGCAGGACCTGGTGGCACGGCTGGGCGGGGACGAGTTCGCGGTCGTCCTGGACCAGAGCGACATCGTGACCCCGGCACCGGCCCGAGCCGGGTCGCGGCTGCGACGGGCGGTGGGGCGGCAACGCCGGTACGTGCTGTCCGCGGCCGGGATCAGGGTGTCCGGGGGCTGGCCGGCGGGGACTCCGCTGCCGGCCCGGCGCCGGACCGACCTGCTGACCTCGGGGGAGCCGCTCGCCAACGGGGTGGTGGTCACCGGGCGTTCCGGTCTGGTGCCGACGCCCCGGACCGCCCCGATCTCCTCGGCGTCCGCGGCCTCTCCGGCGCCGGCTGGTTCGCCGGCCTCGCCGGCCTCGCCGGCCTCGTCGGGCTCGCCGGCCTCGCCGGCCTCGTCGGGCTCGCCGGCATCGTCGGTGGCCTCGCCGTCTGCCGGCTCCTCCGGTTCACCGGTTTCTTCGGGTACCGCGGTTTCCCCGGGCCCGGCGGAAGCCCCGGAGATGTCGGCTGATCGGCTCTGGGAAGCGGAGGCGGAAGGGATCGGGGAGCGGGTGCTGGCCGCGCTCCGCGAGCCGTACCTGATCGACGGCCGCGCGGTCAGCGTCGGCGCCAGCATCGGCCTCGTCGTGGCCGAACCCGCCGACCGGCTCTCCGCCGACCTGCTGCTGCGCCGCGCCGACGCCGCCATGTACGCGGTGAAGCGCCGCGGCAAAGGCGCACTCATCCGCTACACCGGCCCGGTCCACGGCCCGAACGCCGACCTGCCGCAACTGCTGGCCGGCGCCCTCAGCGGAGGCAGCCCCGCCGCGGCCGGCTTCGAAGTCTTCTACCAGCCGATCGTGCGCCTCAGCGACGGGGCGACGGTCGCCGTCGAGGCGCTGGCCCGCTGGACCGACCCGATCGCCGGGCCGGTCCACCCCGACGTCTTCGTCACCATGGCCGAACGCACCGGCCTGGTCTCCGCCATCGACGACTTCGTGCTGAACCAGGCGTGCGCCGACGCGCAGGCCCTCGCCGACCGGTTCGGCCGCCCGATCGCCGTGCACGTCAACGTCTCCGCCGGACGCCTCGGCCAGCAAGGGCTCGAGGACGCCGTCGACGCCGCCCTGGCCCGGCACGCGATGCCGCCGGCCCGGCTCGTCGTCGAGATCACCGAGACCCTGCGCATCCCCGACCTGCCGCGCGCCGCCGCGATGGTCGAACGTCTCCGCGCCCGGGGCGTCCGGGTCGCGCTGGACGACTTCGGGAGCGGGTACAACGCGCTCGCCCAACTCCACGGCATGCCGGTCGACACGGTGAAGCTCGACTCCACGCTGACCGACGTGGACACCGCGCCCGACCGGGCCGGGGCGCTCTGCCGCTCAGTGCTCGCCATCTGCGCCGACCTCGGCATCACGGTCGTCGCCGAGGGCATCGAGACGGACGAGCGGGCGGCGGCGTTGGCCGGGCTGGGCTGCCCGCTCGGCCAGGGCTACCTGTTCGGGCCGCCGGCCCGGCTCGCCGAACTCGGCCGGGCCGCCCCCGAGCCCAACCCCTGATCCGCCCGGTGCATTCGGCCGAGTCGGGCCTTCGTCTCCCACGGTGGATGCGGCTCAGCGCCGGCTCGCGACGACGTGGGTCAGGGCTGCGACGCCGCGGTAGGGGTCGGTGGCGCCGGCCCGCTTCTCGCAGGCCAGGATGCGTGCCAGTTCCTGCTCGCCGGGCCGGGGAGCGTCGTCGGGGACGGTGTCGGTGAAGACGCGGACGCCGTACCACGTGACGACCTGCAGCGGACGCGGCACGGGGTGACGGGCCGACCCGGCCCGGCCGGGCAGCGGATCGGAGGTCGACCTCGACAGGAACGTCGTGGTCAGCGTGCTGACGGCGGGGGATGAGGGGATCGGCGGGCTGCGGGCGTCAACAGGCGTGGGGACCGCCGGGCGTCGGGGTCAGCGGGCGATGGGGGCTCGGCGACGGGCCAGCGGGCGCGGGGACCGGCGGGCGTTGGGGTCAGCGGGCGATGAGGGCTCGGCGATGGGCCAGCGGGCGCGGGGGCTGGCCCGGCGAGGGGGTCAGCGGGCGCGGGGGTTGGCCCGGCGGGTCGGCGGGGCGGTCAGCGGGTCCTCCGGCCACGGATGACGTGGGTAGCGGCCGCGCATCTCGGCCCGGACCTGCGGATAGCCCTGCGCCCAGAAGGACGCCAGATCCCGGGTGACCGCGACCGGCCGCCCCGCCGGTGACAACAGGTGCAGCAGGACCGGGACCCGTCCGTCGGCCAGCCTCGGCGCATCCCGCCAGCCGAACGCCTCCTGCACCTTCACCGCGAGCACCGGCGCGGCCGGGTCGGCGTAGTCCACCCGGATCTGCGAGCCGCTCGGCACCGGCAGCCGCTCCGGCGCGACCTCGTCCAGGCGGCCGGCCACGGACCACGGCACGAGCCGTCGCAGCGCGGCGGTCACGTCGAGTTTCGCCAGGTCGGCCCGGCGGCGGGCGGCGCCGAGCTCCAGCCACTCGTCGGCGTGTTCCAGCAGGGCGGCGTCCGAGACGTCCGGCCAGGGATCGCCGAGGGCGGCGTGCGCGAAGGCCAGCCGGGCGCGCAGCTCCTCGGCCGTGCGGCTCCAGGTCAGCAGGCTCAGACCGGCACTGCGCAACCCGGTCAGCAGCGCCTCGCGCAGCGCGACCGGGGCCGGATCGGTCAGCCGGACGCTGGTCAGCGTGATCGCGCCGAGCCGCTGGACCCGCCGGGCGACCACGTCGCCGTCGATCCAGCCGATCTCGGTCTCCTCGCGGAACAGCGTGCTCGCGACCTCTCGCGCGGTCGTCTCGTCGAGCGGGGCGGCGCTGCGGATCCGTGCCGTGCGCGCGCCGGCGGCCCGGTCCGCCACGGCGACGGCCAGCCACGGCGTGCCGGCCAGGGAACTCTCCGGCGGCAGATCGGCCGCGGTGCCACCGGCCATCAGGTAGGCCCGGCTGCCCGTCTCCCGCGCCAGCGCCACCCGCTCGGGGTAGGCCAGCCCGATCACCAGCCCGGTCGCCAGGTCATCGGGGATCCGGGCCGCTCCGGGCCGCCCGCCGGACTCGGACCTGACCCGCCCTCGCCGGTGAGAGGCGTTGCCGGACGGCTCGGACGGGCCGCGCTCGGCGGGGGCATCGGCGGGGGTGGTGGCGGCCGCGGTCAGACGACGTACCTCGGAGTGGAAAGCGGCACCACCCGCGGCCCGAGCCCGCCGGACGGCCGCGACCAGGTCGTCGGTCGCGGTCCCGGAGTCGTCCAGAACCGCGATGATCTCCGCGGCCCGCCGGGCGCCGACCAGCTCCGCACCGTCGAGCAGCGCGCGGGCCAGGCGTGGGTGCAGACCGGCGCCGGCCAGGGCGCGGCCCCGCGCGGTCACCCGGCCCGAGTCGTCGACGGCGCCGAGGTCGTGCAGGGTCGAGCCGGCGGCGCGCAGGGCGCCCGCCGGCGGCGGGTCGGGCAGGGCCAGCCCGCTGCCGGAGGGGTCACCCCAGAGCGCCAGGTCGAGGGCGAAACCGGTCAGGTCGGCCGCCGCGATCTCCGGCTCGGGCTGTGCCGGCAACCGGTCGTGCTGAGACTGTGACCAGCACCGATAGACCCGGCCGGGAGCTTCGCGACCGGCCCGGCCGGCGCGCTGGACCGCCGACGAGCGGGACACCGGAACGGTCACCAGCGAGCCCAGGCCACGGGCGTGATCCATCCGCGGGACCCGGCTCAGCCCGCAATCGACGACCGCCCGCACCCCGGGCACGGTCAGGCTGCTCTCCGCGACCGCGGTGGCCAGCACGACCCGGCGGCGAGGACCGGGACGCAGCGCGGCATCCTGCGCCGCGCCGGACTGGCGCCCGTGCAGGGGCACCACGTCGGCCTCGACGCCACGCAGCCGGTTGGCGACCGTCTCGATCTCGCGGGCGCCGGGCAGGAAGACCAGCACGTCACCGTCGCCCTCGGCGAGCGCGCGGCGGGTGGTCGCGGCGACGTGATCCAGCAGTTTCGGGTCGACGCGCAGGCCGAGCGGCGGGGCGATCGGGCCGGACGGCGGTGACCAGGTCACCTCGACCGGGTGGGTGCGGGCGTGCGCGGTGAGAGTCGGCCCGCCGAGCACCTGGGCGAGCCGGTCGGCGTCGGCCGTCGCCGACGTCGCCAGCAGTCGCAGCTCGGGCCGGAGCACGCCGCGCACGTCGACCAGGAAGGCGAGCGCGAGGTCGGAGTCGAGATGCCGCTCGTGGCACTCGTCGAGGATCACCGCGGTGACGCCGGGCAGCTCCGGATCGCGTTGCAGGCGGCGGACCAGCAGGCCGGTGGTGACCACCTCGACCACGGTGTCGCGGGAGACCCGGCGGTCGCCGCGCACCGCATAGCCCACCCGCTCGCCGACCTGCTCACCCAGCAGGGCGGCCATCCGCCGGGCGGCGGCCCGGGCCGCGACCCGCCGCGGCTCGGCGACCAGCACCCGGCCCGAGCCGGCCAGGGCGAGCGGGACCAGCGTGGTCTTCCCGGTGCCGGGCGGCGCGACCAGCACCGCCGCACCGGCCTCGGACAGCGTGGCGGTGATCTCCGGCAGCAGGTCGCGGACCGGGAGATCGGGCAGGGCGTCGGCGGGGATCAGCACGCGCCAAGTCTTGCCGATCGCACCGACATTTTTTCGGGCCTGTGGACAACCGCCGCGTTGTCCACAGGGCCGTGTTTCGCCTTGCGGATCGTGGCAGGGTGACCGTGTTAATTCTTCGCTCCGGCGGTGCCCGTGGCGGAGCGATCCTGCTTGACTGATCAACACGAAGGAGGGGTGGGGCGATGAGCGAGCTTGCGAGCAGATCAGTGGGCTCAGTCGTCAACTCATCGCGGCGCCGGAGCGCAGCGGAGGTGACGCGATGAGCGGGGTGCAGACTTTCAATGCGCTGCCGGCCGAGCGTCTGCGGGAGCAGCTGCTGGACTGCCTGGCCGCGCCGTCCTGGGGCGACGGGATCGCCGCCGGGCGGCCGTTCGCCGACCGGGCCGCGATCGTCGCCGCGGCGGACGCCGCTGCCCGCGCGCTGACCTGGGACGAGGTTCTGCAGGGCCTGTCCGCGCACCCGCGCATCGGCGAGCGCGCCGCCGGCGAGTCGCGCGAGGCCGCCTGGTCCCGGGCCGAGCAGTCGGCCGCGGCCCGCAGCGCCGACGACGAGACGAAGAGGGCGCTGGCCGAGGCGAACCGGGAGTACGAGGAGCGGTTCGGCCACGTTTTCCTGATCTTCGCGAGCGGCCGCAGTCAGGCCGAGATCCTGGACGCGGCCCGCGAGCGACTGGGCAACGACGAGGCCGCCGAGCGGGCGATCGTCGCCGAGGAGCTTCGCAAGATCGCCGGGCTGCGGCTGGAGCGGGTGCTCGATGCCCTCTGACGGCACCACGGCCGAGTTCCACACCCGCATCTCCACACACATCCTGGACACCACCAGCGGTGACCCGGCCGCGGACGTCTACGTGCGGCTGGAGCGCCGCGACGCGGAGGGCTGGCGGACGATCGACGAGGGTCGCACCGACTCCGACGGCCGGCTGCGCTATCGCGTGCCCGTGCGGGACTGGCAGGCCGGCGGTTACCGGCTGCTCTTCTACGTCGAGCCCTATCTGGGCAAGGAGTGCTTCTTCCCGGAGATCACGGTCGCTTTCCACGTCCACGACCCGGACCGTCACTACCACGTGCCGCTGCTGCTCAGCCGGTACGGCTACACCACCTACCGAGGGAGCTGAAACGCGTTGGCGATCGTGCTCGGACCGAATCGTTACGGCAAGGCGGAGACCCGCCTGGTCCGCGTGCACCGTGACGGTGACACGCACGGCCTGGTGGATCTGAACGTCAGCATCGCGCTCGCCGGTGACCTGACCGCGACCCACCTGACCGGCGACAACTCCGGCGTGCTGCCGACCGACACGATGAAGAACACGGTGTACGCGTTCGCCAAGCAGCACGGCGTCGGTGAGCCGGAGACGTTCGCGCTGCTCCTGGCGCGCCACTTCGTGCGTACGCAGGGGCAGGTCGGCTCCGCGCGGGTGAGCATCGAGTCGTTCGGGTGGGATCGGCTCGGCCCGCACTCGTTCCAGCGCCGCGGCGACCACACCCGCACCACCACGGTGACGGTGACCCGCGAGTCCACCCAGGTGGTCTCCGGGATCAGCGGTCTGGTGCTGATGAACACCACCGCGTCGGAGTTCCACGGCTTCGTGAAGGATCGGTACACCACACTGCCGGAGACCACCGACCGCATTCTGGCCACCGCCGTCGACGCGAAGTGGCGGCACCTCACCGACGACGCCGACTGGGGGAAGTCGTTCCAGGGCGCGGTCGATGCGATGACCAGCGGGTTCGTCAACACGTACAGCATGTCTCTGCAACAGACGCTGATGTCGATGGGCACGATGGTGCTCAGCAGCCGCCCGGAGCTGGCGGAGATCCGGCTGGCGCTGCCGAACAAGCATCACTACCTGGTCGATCTGTCGGTGTTCGACCTGGTGAACGAGAACGAGGTGTTCATCGCCGGCGATCGGCCGTACGGGTTGATCGAGGGCACCGTGACCCGCGACGACGTGCCGCCGGCGACGACGGAGTGGTACCTGTGATCGTCATCGAGAACGCCACGATCGCGACCGTGGACGCCCACGGAACCGAATATGCCGACGGGCACGTCGTGGTCGGCGACGACGGCCGCATCGCCGCCGTCGGGCCCGGAAGAACGGAAACGTCCGGACGACGGGTCGACGCGAGGGGCTGCCTCGTCACGCCAGGGCTCGTCAACACCCACCACCACCTGTACCAGTGGGCGACCAGAGGGCTGGCGCTCGACGAGACCCTGTTCGGCTGGCTGACCACCCTCTACCCGATCTGGGGCCGCCTCGACGCGGAGATCGTCGGCGCGGCCGCCGGCGCCGGGCTCGGCTGGCTGGCCCTGTCCGGCTGCACCACCAGCATGGACCATCACTACGTCTTCCCGCGCGACGGCGGTGACGTCCTGGAAGCCGAGATCGAGGCGGCCCGCGGGATCGGCCTCCGTTTCCACCCGACCCGCGGCTCGATGGACCTGAGCCAGAAGGACGGCGGCCTCCCGCCGGACCACGTCGTCGAGGACACCGACGAGGCTCTCGCGGCGACCGAGGCCGCGATCGACCGCTGGCACGACTCGTCACCGGACGCGATGCTGCAGATCGCGGTCGCTCCCTGCTCCCCGTTCTCGGTGACCACCCGGCTGATGGTCGAAGCCGCGACCCTGGCCCGGCGCAGGGGGGTCCGGCTGCACACCCACCTGGCCGAGACCGACGACGAGGAGGAGTTCTGCCGCAAGCAGTTCGGCTGCACCCCGGTGGAGTACGCGGAGCGTGTCGGCTGGCTCGGTGACGACGTGTGGCTCGCGCACGGCGTGCACCTGGACGACTCGGCGATCGCCCGGCTGGGCGCGACCGGCACGGGCGTGGCCCACTGTCCGAGCTCCAACGCTCGCCTCGGGGCGGGCATGGCCCGGGTGCGCGAGTTGGTGGACAACGGCGTACCCGTCGGATTGGGGGTCGACGGCGCGGCGTCGCAGGAGGTCTCGCACCTGGGGGCGGAGTTGCGGCAGGCGCTCTACACCGCGCGGATGCGGGGCGGGCCGAAGGCGATGGACGCCCGGGAGGCGTTGCGGCTGGGCACGATGGGCGGCGCGCGCTGCCTGGGCCGGCAGGATCACCTCGGATCGATCGAGGTCGGCAAGCTGGGCGATCTGGTGATGTGGGATCTCGACGGGCTGGGCCACGACGGCATCGACGACAAGGTGGCGGCGCTGGTGTTCGGCCCACCGGCCCGGGTCGCGCTGGCCCTGGTCGGCGGGAAGCCGGTGGTCGAGCGGGGTGAACTGGTCAACGCGGACGAGGAGACTCTCACGGTCGAGGCCCGGCGAGCGCACCGCCGGCTGCTGGGGGTGTGATGTTCTTGGCTCCCTCGAGCGCTTGCGCGCGGCGGCGCCGCCACTACGCTACGCGGGAGTAACCACACCGAGAGGAGCCGTCAACGATGACTGAGATCCTGTCCGACGAGGCCGTGGCGTTCGTCGCCGAGCTGAGCCGTCGGTTCCGGCCGCGCCGCAACGAGCTCCTCCAGGCGCGCGCCGCCCGGCGGGCCGAGATCGCCGCGGGCGCCAGCCTCGGCTTCCTCGCCGAGACCGCCGACATCCGCGCCGCCGAGTGGTCGGCCCCGCCGGCCCCGGACGACCTGCGGGACCGGCGCGTCGAGATCACCGGGCCGACCGAGCGCAAGATGACGATCAACGCGCTGAACTCGGGTGCCAAGGTGTGGCTGGCCGACCTCGAGGACGCCAACACCCCGCACTGGTCCAATGTGGTCGACGGCCAGCAGAACCTCTACGACGCGATCCGGCGGACCATCTCGCTGGAGACGGAGAAGAAGACGTACGAGCTGAACGGTGGTCCTTACCCGACCATCGTGATGCGTCCCCGCGGCTGGCACCTCGACGAGCGTCACCTGCCGGTCGACGGCGAGCCGGCCGTCGGTGCTCTCGTGGACTTCGGGCTGTACTTCTTCCACAACGCGAAGGAACTGCTCGAACGGGGCAGCGGGCCCTACTTCTACCTGCCGAAGACGGAGTCCCACAAAGAAGCCGAGCTGTGGAACGACGTCTTCACGTACGCGCAAGAGGCGCTTGATGTCCCGGTCGGCACGATCCGTGCCACCGTGCTGATCGAGACGATCCCGGCCGCGTTCGAGATGGAGGAGATCCTCTATGCGTTGCGCCCGCACATCTCGGGCCTCAACGCCGGCCGCTGGGACTACCTGTTCAGCATCATCAAGTACTTCCGCGACAACCCGCGGATGATCCTGCCCGACCGGGCCGCGGTGACGATGACCGCGCCGTTCATGCGCGCCTACTCGGAGCTGCTCGTCTCCACCTGCCACAAGCGGGGTGCGTTCGCGATGGGCGGGATGGCCGCGTTCATCCCCAGCCGCCGCGACCCACAGGTCAACGAGGTGGCCCTGGCCAAGGTCAACGAGGACAAGGAGCGCGAGGCCGGCGACGGTTTCGACGGCTCCTGGGTGGCGCACCCCGACCTCGTGCCGGTCTGTCAGGCGATCTTCGACCGGGTGCTCGGCGACAAGCCGAACCAGCTGGACAAGCAGCGTCCGGACGTCGCCGTCGACGCGCGTGACCTGCTCGACGTCGCGAGCCTGGACGCCCGGGTCACCGAGGCCGGCCTGCGTAACAACGTCAACGTCGCCCTGCAGTACCTGGAGGCATGGCTGCGCGGCAACGGCGCGGTCGCGATCCACAACCTGATGGAGGACGCCGCCACCGCGGAGATCTCCCGTTCGCAGATCTGGCAGTGGATCCACAACGGTGTGAAGCTGCCGGACGGCACCCCGATCACCGCCGAGCTGGTCGCCCGGATCGAGGACGAGGAGCTCGTCAAGATCAGGGAGACCGCCGGTGAGGGCGGCCGTTTCGAGGACGCGCGCAAGCTCTTCGAGCGGGTGGCCCTCGCCGACGACTTCGCCGACTTCCTGACCAGCGCCGCCTACGACTCGATCGACTGACCCGGGAGTCACATGCGCCTGTCCGATCATGACCATGCCGAGATCGACCGGCGCCTGGCCGCCCACGACGCGTTCCTCCGGGCCCGATATCCGGGGGAACGCGCCGGTCGGCAGCCCGTGCACACGGTGTACACCCCGGCCGACCGGCTGGCCGGGTTCCGTGACTGGGGCACGATCGCGCTGTCCACGATGGATCGGCACGACTTCCCGTGGCCCGACCCCGCGGTCCGGGACAAGCTGGCCCGGGAGCCGATCGAGGACCTGCGCGTCGACTTCGAGGACGGGTACGGCGTCCGCGACGACGACCAGGAGGACGCCGCGGTCCGGGAGGCCGTCGCGATCCTGCTCGACGGGCCCCGGCCGCCGTTCCTGGGGTTGCGGATCAAGTCGCTGGAGGCCGCGACCAGGCGTCGTGCGCTGCGCACATTGGACCTGTTCCTCGACTCCTGTCCGGGCGAGGTGAACGTCACGCTGCCCAAGGTCAGCGGCCCGGCCCAGGTCGAGGCGATGGTCACCGTCTGCGAGAAACTGGAGCGCAGCCCGGGCGCCCTCACCTTCGAGATCCAGGTCGAGCTGCCCTCGGCGGTGCTCGCCGCGAACGGGACGGCGACCGTCGCCGAGCTGATCACCGCGGCTCAGGGACGGTGCACCGGTCTGCACTACGGCACCTACGACTACAGTGCCGCGGCGGGCGTGGCCGCGGCGTACCAGTCGATGGAGCATCCGGTCGCCGACTACGCCAAAGCGGTGATGCAGGCCGCCGCCGCGCAGACCGGCGTGCGCCTCTCCGACGGCTCGACCAACATCCTGCCGGTCGGCGGCCGTGACGACGTGCACGCCGCCTGGCAGCTGCACCACCGCCTGGTCCGGCGTTCCCTCGAACGCGGCTTCTACCAGGGCTGGGACCTGCATCCCGCCCAGTTGCCGAGCCGGTACGCGGCGACGTTCGCGTTCTTCCGCGACGGTCGCGACGCCGCGGTCACCCGCCTGGAGCGTTACCTCGACCGGCAGGACAGCGGCATCCTCGACGAGCCGGCCACCGCCCGCGCGCTGGCCGGGTATCTGTTGCGTGGCCTGGACTGCGGTGCGCTGACCGACGCCGGCCTTCCCCGGGAGCGGCTTCTGGAGCTGATGTAGGCCAGGTTCGAAAAAGTGCCGATGACCTCGAACCATCACGCTCCGCATACGTACTCCCTGACATAGCCGGGAGGCGATTGTGGTGCGACACGAACCGGTACGGACCTGGTATCAGCCCTGGAGACAACGATGCTCGTGCGGGTGCGCCTGGTACCCGTGCCCGGACGCGGCGACGGTCCCGCCGCCCGCGGTCACCCGCAGCCTGCACCTGGGGGACGACGAGGACGGCGGCGAGAGGCCGGACGGCGTGACCGAACACCTGTGGGAACGCCCGTCCTGGGAGTGCCGCTCCTGCGGCCGGCCGTGGCCCTGCGCACCCGCGCGGACGGTCCTGGCCGCCGAGCCGGATCAGATCTCACTGGCGCTCTACATGTCCGGCCACCTCGAGCAGGCCGTCGTCGACCTGCCGCGACGACCGCCGCACGAGATGTTCGACCGGTTCCTGCGCTGGATCCACCCGCGCCCGGGGAGCCGCCACCACTCGCGCGAACTGGCTGCGACGGGCGTCTGACGACGTACCCCTCAAGCGGTCTGCAGTTTGTCCTTGAGCCACTGCGGATCGGGGTTGACGAATCCCTCGCCGCCGATGACCACCGTCGGCACGGTCTCGTTGCCGTCGGCGAAACCGCGGACGATCGCCGCGGCCTCCGGGTCCTTCCAGATGTCGACCCACTGCACGCGGCCGGCCTCGGAGCCGAGCCGGGCACGCAGCCGCAGACAGTACGGACAACCGGGACGCCAGTAGACGATCGGCCGGTTCCCGGCGACGGCCTCGGCCGCACGCACCCCGCGCGGGAAGACCAGAGGCGAGGTCACCACGCCCAGGACCAGGAAGACCGCCAGCAGGACGGCCGCGCCGCCGGGCGCACCCTGCGAGAATTTGAGGGCGGCGACGAGCACGCCACAGGCCGCACTGAGGAGAGCGAGACCCCACCGTCGCATCATGCGCGGAAGGTTACGCCTGTGACGTCCGGCCAGGCCGACAAGGGTGTCCGCAGGAAACAAACCATGGTTAGGGTCGGGCCATGTTCGATCTTGTGGTGCGATCCCGGCGCGCGATCCTGCCCGACGGCGAGGTCCCGGCCGCGGTCGCCGTCCAGGGCGGGAAGATCAAGAGCATTTTCCCGTACGACGTGAAAGTCGCCGCCGCCGCGGACGTCGACCTCTCCGACACCGTGCTGACACCTGGCCTCGTGGACACTCATGTGCATGTCAACGAACCAGGTCGCACCGCATGGGAAGGCTTCGCCAGCGCCACGAGAGCGGCCGCTGCCGGTGGAGTCACCACGATCATCGACATGCCGCTCAACAGTCTCCCGCCCACGGTCGACGAGCCCGCCCTGGTCGCCAAGCAGGCGGCCGCCACCGGTCAGTGCCACGTCGACGTCGGCTTCTGGGGCGGCGCGATCCCGGGCAACGCGCCCGCCCTGCCCGGGCTGCACGCGGCCGGTGTCTTCGGCTTCAAGGCCTTCCTCGCCGACTCCGGCGTCCCCGAGTTCCCGCCGGTCGACAAGGCACAGCTCGCCGCGGCGATGGATGCCGCCGACGCGCTCTTCGTCGTCCACGCCGAGGACCCGGACCATCTGCGCGACGCCGCGAGCTCGGCCGCCTACGCCGACTTCCTCTCCTCCCGGCCGTCCGCCGCGGAACACGCCGCGGTCGCCACCGCGATCGAGGTGGCCCGTGCGGCCGGGCGGCGCGTCCACATCCTGCACCTGTCGGCGGCCTCCGCGCTGCCCCTGATCGCGGCGGCGAGAGCCGACGGCGTGCGGGTCACCGCCGAGACCTGCCCGCACTACCTCACGCTCGACGCGGAGCAGATCCCGGACGGCGCGACCGAGTTCAAGTGCTGCCCGCCGATCCGTGACTCGGCCAACGCCGACCAGCTCTGGGCCGCGCTGGCCGAGGGTCTGATCACGTGCGTGGTCAGCGACCACTCGCCGTGCACGCCCGAGCTGAAACGGCAGGACACCGGCGACTTCGCGGCGGCGTGGGGCGGCATCGCGTCGGTGCAGCTGGGGCTGCCGGTGATCTGGACGTCCGCCCGGTCCCGGGGGCATTCGCCGGCCGACGTGGTGAACTGGATGGCGACCCGCCCGGCCGACCTGGTCGGGCTGCCGCAGAAGGGCCGGATCGCCGTCGGGGCGGATGCCGACCTGGTCGCGTTCGACCCGGACGCCGAGTTCGTGGTCGACGCGCACGCGTTGCATCACAAGAACCCCGTGACGCCGTACGCGGGAAAGGTCCTGAAGGGTGTCGTGCGCACCACCTGGCTGCGTGGTTCGCAGGTCACCGGCACGGCGCCGGCCGGCCGTTTTCTGACCAGGGAGAGCTGATGGAGGACTTCACCGCACTGCCCGACCTCGCGTCGCGGGCCCTCGGCGGTGGCGTGGTGCACGCCAACGACGAGTTCTTCGCGGCCGCCGACCATCTCGTGCTGCCGTCCGCGCCCGGGCACGCGCCGAAGACCTTCGACCACAAGGGCCAGGTGTACGACGGCTGGGAGACCCGCCGTCGCCGCAGTCCCGGGCACGACTTCGCGATCGTGCGGCTCGGCGCGCCCGGCGTGATCCACGGCGTCGACGTCGACACCGCGTTCTTCACCGGCAACTTCCCGCCGTTCGCGTCGATCGACGCCACCTCCCTGCCCGGCTACCCGGGGCCGGAGGAGCTGGCCGCCGCCGAGTGGGTGGAGATCCTCCCGCGCGCGGAGCTCAAGGGCGACAGCAGCAACGTGTTCCCGATCGCCGGCGGGCGACGCCGGACGCATGTCCGGTTGAACATCCACCCGGACGGGGGCGTGGCCCGGCTGCGCGTGCACGGCGAGGTCGTGCCCGACCCGGACCTGCTGCCCAAGGTCTTCGACGTCGCCGCGGCCGAGTTCGGCGGCCGGGTCGTCGACTGCAGCAACATGTTCTACGGCCATCCGCAGCGGATGCTGATGCCCGGCCTCGCGCTGAACATGGGCGACGGCTGGGAGACGTCGCGCCGCCGCGACGACGGCAACGACTGGGTGCTGGTGCAGCTCGCCGCCCCGGCCAAGCTTCGCTTCGCCGATCTGGACACCAGCCACTTCAAGGGCAACGCGCCCGGCTGGGCCCGGCTGACCGGCATCACCGCCGAGGGCGACCAGGTCGAGCTGCTGCCGCGCACCGCTCTGCGGCCGGACACCCCGCACCGGTTCGCGCTGCTCAAAGGCCCGGAGGTGACCCACGCCCGGCTCGACGTCTACCCCGACGGCGGGATGGCCCGGCTGCGTCTGCACGGTCGCGCCGATCGCGACCACCTGTGGGCGAGAATGAGGCAGTGTCTCGACTCGTGACCCTCGTGCTCGTCGACCCGGCCGGTGAGCTGCTCGGCGCGTTGCCGCCGTTCACCGTCGACAGCCCCTGGTGGCAGGAGACGGCGGAAGTGGTCGCCGCGGCCGGGGCCGAGGTCACCGTGCTGCGGCTGCTGCACGCGGACCGGCCCGCCCCGCCCGGCGGGCACGTCACCTACTTGGCCGAGACCCGGGAACGGCCGGCCGGGCTGACTCCGCTCGGCGCCGACCTGGTGCCGCACGCGCTGCGTGCGCCGTGGGCCGAGCCGGGCGGGCCGGGCGCCACCCTGGCCTGGGCCGCCGGCGTGCTGGACCGGCTCGGCTTCACCGGCGTGACCGCCGCCCAGCAGCGGACCTGGAACCTCTCCGCGATCTGGCGGATGGACGGCCCCGGCGGCCCGGTCGCCTGGCTCAAACAGGTGCCCGGGTTCTTCGCCCACGAGCCGGACGTCCTCGGCCGGGTCGCGTCGGTCGCGCCCGACCTGGTGCCGTACGTGATGGCCGCCGGCGCCGCCGGGCGGATGCTGCTCGCGCACGTCCCCGGCGACGACCGGTACGGCGCGGGTGCCGACCTCCGCGCCGCGGTCGCCGAGGCGTTCCACCCGGTGCAGGAACACTTCGCCGGCCGGCTGGACGAGTTGGCCGGGGTGCCGGACAAGCGGCTCGGCGTGGAACAGTTCGTCGACGTGGCCGCCCCCTACCTCGGCGACATCCCCGGGCTGGCCGAGCTGATCGACGGCCTGCCGGCGCGGCTCGCCGCGGTCGCCGGGTGCGGGCTGCCGGACACGCTGCTGCACGGGGACCTGCACCCCGGCAACGTGCGGACCGCCGGGACGGGCAGCCCGGTGATCGTCGACTGGGGTGACTCCGCGATCGGCAACCCGGCCTTCGACCTGCTGCGTCTCGCCGAGGGGCTGGAGTCACCGGAACCACTGGTCACGGCGTGGGCGCGGCGGTGGCGCAAGGCCGTGCCGGGCAGTGACCCGGAACGTGCCGTCGAGCTGTTGCGGCCGGTGGCGGCGTTGCAGGCGGCGGCGACGTATGCCGGGTTCCTGGCGAACATCGAGCAGTCGGAGTGGCCGTACCACGCCGGCGACGTGCCGGACCGCCTGGCCGCGGCCGCATCGGCCGCCCGCGTCTGACCTTCGGCGGCGTCACGGCGGCGGGGGCACGGGCTCCGGCGTCGTCCGGCGGGGCGGGACATCCATGGAGGTGCGTACCGTGAGGGCATGGCGGATGCTCGGCGGCACTATCTCGACCTGATCCGGCAGGACGGCGTGCGGTTGACGCCGGAACTGGCCGAGGCGTTCGGATCGGTGCCACGCGAGCGGTTCGTTCCTGACGGCTTCCACCGCCGTGACGGCGGCTGGATGACCCCGGACGACCGCGACTTCCTCACCACGGTGTACCGCAACGACGTCCTGATCACCAAGCTGAACGGTGACGTGCCGATCAGCTCGTCCAGCCAGCCGTCCCTGATGGCCATCATGCTGAGCGCGCTGGACCTGCGGCCCGGGATGCGGGTGCTCGAGATCGGCGCCGGCACCGGCTACAACGCGGCGCTGATGGCGGCCCTCGGCGCGACCGTGACCAGTGTGGACGTTCAGGCGGACGTCGCCGGCCGGGCCCGGGCGGCCCTCGACCGGGCCGGTGTCACCGGGGTACGGGTCGTCACCGGCGACGGCTATCCCGGCGACCCGGGTTCGACCTACCACCGCATCATCGTGACCGTCGGGATCGCCGGCCTCTCCCCGCACTGGTTCGAGCAGCTCACCCCGGACGGCCTGGTGATCGCCCCGGTCGAGCACGCCGGCCATCACCCGGTCCTCGCCGTGCGCCCGGGCGATCCGGTGACCGCGGCCGTGGTCTGCTCATCCGGGTTCATGGCGGCGGCCGGTCCGCTCGGGGCCCGCCACGCCGGCAGCCACCCCCGATCGGCCGGCGTCCTCCCGGAACTGGCCGAGACGGCCCCGGCCCGCTGGTCACCGCCGTTGGACACGACCGCGTACCGCGACCTCTGGTACGCGGCCGGCGCCTGGGACCGCCGTGCGACCCTCGCCACCCCCGCCAACTGGGACCAGGCTCACCTGGTCCTCCTGCACGATCCCACCCCGGCACCGCCCACCGACTCCATGACCGATACCGCGGCGAAGCCGGCCGATGACCCCGTCACCAGCGGCGCGGCGGTGCTGCCGGACGGCTCGGTCCGGGCCGGCGGCTCCGAAGCGGACCGCTGCACCGCCGCCCTTGTCACCCTGATCGACCGCTGGTCGGACCTGAACCGCCCGTCGATGCGTGACTGGCGGGTGGGCCTGGCCCTCGACGGCGACCCGGCCGCCCCGATCTGGGCCCCGCACACCTGGCACCTCGTCCCCGGCGCCCGGCACTGAGTTCGGGCAGGGTCGCCCTGGGAGGGCGCGTTTCAGGAACGGGCGCCGAGATATGTCAGGACGGCCATGACCCGCCGGTTCGTGTCGTCGGTCGGTGGCAGGCCGAGCTTGGCGAGGATGTTCCCGACGTGCTTGCCCACCGCCGTCTCGGTGACGAACAGCGCACCCGCGATCGACGAGTTCGACCGCCCTTCCGCGATCAGCGCCAGCACTTCCCGTTCCCGCGGTGACAGCCCGGCGAGCGGATCCCGCGGCCGGTGCAGCAGCCGCCGCACCACTTCCGGGTCGACGACGGTCCCGCCGGCGAGCACGGTCCGCAGCGCCGCCACGAAGTCCTCGATGTCGGCCACCCGGTCCTTGAGCAGGTAGCCCACTCCGTCGCCGGTGCCGATCAGGTCGGACGCGTACTCCTCCTGCACGTACTGGCTGAGCACCACGACCGGCAGCCCGGGCTGCCGCTGGCGCAGACGCACCGCCGCCCGCAGCCCTTCGTCACGGAAGTCGGGCGGCATCTTGATGTCGGTGATCACCAGGTCCGGCTGGTGGACGCCGACCGCCGCGATCAGGTGTTCGGCGTCGCCGACCGCGTCCGCCACGGTGAAGCCGAAGCGGCCCAGCACCCCGGTGAGCCCTTCCCGGAGCAGCACCCCGTCCTCGGCGAGCACGACCCGGGGGCGGGGAGCGGCGGCGTTCATCGCGGGCACGGCAACTCCACCCGCAGCAGCGTGGGACCACCGGCCGGGCTGGCCAGCAGCAACCGTCCGCCCGCGGCCGCCACCCGGTCGGCGAGGCCGGTCAGCCCACTGCCCATCCGCGGGTCGGCGCCGCCACTCCCGTTGTCCTCGATCTCCAGGTCGACGCGGGCGCCGTCGCCCTGGACCCGGACCCGGGCCTGGGTGGCGCGGGCGTGCTTGGCGATGTTGGTCAGGGCCTCGGCGGCCACGAAGTACGCCGTGGTCTCGATGCTCTCCGGCGGGCGGACGCCGATCGCCGCCTCGACCGTCACCGGTACCGGTGAGCTGGCCGCCAGTTCGCGCAGCGCGGCCGGCAGCCCGAGGTCGGTCAGCACCTGCGGCCGGATCCCGTGCACCAGGTCGCGCAGCACCACCATCAGCTCCTTCGCCTGGGTGTGGGCCAGCCCGAGCGGCTCGGCGGCGGGGGAGTCCGCCGGCAGGTCGAGCCGGGCCATGCCCAGGTGCAGGGTGAGACTGGTCAGCCGGTGCTGGGCGCCGTCGTGCAGGTCGCGCTCGATCCGGCGGCGTTCCGCGTCGAACGCGTCGGCGAGCCGGGCCCGGGACTGGGACACCTCGCTGAGCTGGTCGCGCAGCGGGTCACCGGCGCCGAGCAGCCGCCGCGCGAGCATCGCGTGCCCGGCGGCGAGTGCCCCGGCCAGGTAGAGCCAGACCGGGACCAGCACCAGGCCGGCCAGGGCGAGCGGCACACTCCGCGAGCCGCCGTCGATCGTGTACGTCCCGAACTGCCACACGCCCACGCCGAACGGGCTGCCGATCACCAGGAGCTGCAGGAGCAGCCCGATGAACGCGGCGAAGAAGACCGGGGGAGCCAGCACCGCGAGCACCACGGTGTAGAGCACCGCGCGCCAGGTCGCCTCGTCCCGGTACAACCCGGCGAGGTCACCGGGGCGGCGGGCGGGTCGCAGCGGGCGCGGGTCGACCAGGCGCAGGCGGCGGCGTTCCAGGGCGGCGACCGGGACGGCGACCAGCGGGGCGCCGGCGACCATCAGAGCGGTGGCGACGACCAGCAGGAACACGATCGCCGGGCTGGGCAGGTCGCCGTGCAGGATCCGGCGGGCGGAGACCAGCAGCGGTAGCAACAGCACGGCGAAGCCCAACGACAGGGGCGCGGCGACGACCGCGGTGGTGGCCAGGAACGCCGCCGAGCGCCAGGGCCAGGTGGTGAGCGGGTATCGGCGGTCCCGCAGGGCCGCGGTCAGGCTTGTGGTGGACACGAATTCACCGTAGGCAGCGGGGCGGTCGCGGCCCAGCCGGCTGACCCCCGGATCCGGGTATGGCCAGGTATACCTTTTCTCCGGGCCTCACCAGCGGCCGGCGCGACGGTCACGCCACGGCCGGCCGTCCGGGTCGTAGATCAGGTGGTACGCCGGTGTCGCCCAGAGCCGTTGCAGCCAGGGCAGCCGGCTCGTCTCGTGCGGGATCAGGCGCCCGGGTGGCCGCGGGCCCTGCCGTCCGCCGTCGACCCAGTCACGGAGGGCCTCGGCGGCGGCGTCCATCGCCCGTACCACGGAGATCGGGTCTGAAAGATCTTGATCGTCACCGTCGTCGCGGTCGAGGTGTTCGCGGGTCAGGGCGAGCCGCAGATCGCGGGGGAAACGTCGGGCGCCGTCACCCAGCCCGGCCGGGTCCACCGGCTCGCGGTCGTCGGGCGTCGCGTCGAGGATCGCGCAGGACAGCTCGCTGTCGTGGGTCCACGATCGACGGTTGAAGTTGTCGCTGCCGACGCTGCACCACACGTCGTCGACCACGCAGACCTTGGCGTGCACGTAGATCGGGGTGCCCTCGTGGTTCTCCAGGTCGAAGATGTGCACGCGGTCCGAGGCGGCGTGTCGGCACAGCTCGATGGCCTGTTCCCGGCCGACCTGGTTGGGCGGCAGCGAGAACGCGCCGTCGACGTCCGGGTGCCGCGGCACCACCGCGATCAGGTGCAGGCCGGGGTTCTCGCGCAGTGCCTCGGCGAACAGTTGCGCGACCTCCTTCGACCAGAGGTACTGATCCTCCAGGTAGATCAGCCGCCGCGCCCGCTTGATCGCCTTGGTGTAGCCGCGCGCCACGCTCTGCTCGCCGAGCGGCGCGAACGAGTACTTCGGGCGCATCGCCGGATATGTCCGCAGCACCTGCACGGTCAGCGGGCCGCACTCGGGCGGGTCCGGTGGCTGCTCGGGCAGGCGGTCGGCGTGCAGGTCGGCGCGTTTCAACCGGTCGGCGACCGTGGAGATCGGGCCGTGCTGGTCGAGCGGGGCCGGGTCGCACCAGCGCTCGCGGAACGTCAGGTCGAGCGCGCCGACGACCGGCCCGCGCAACTCCAGCTGGACGTCGTGCCAGGGCGGGGTCGGCCCGTACGCCTTCGCCATGTTCACCGCCTGCGGATCACCGTGATGATCGGCGTCGTCCCGCCGGCTGTGGCACAGGTCGATGCCACCGGCGAAGGCGACGTCGAGCTCGGGCCGCCCGGGGTGCCGCAGCACGACCAGTTTCTGGTGGTGCGAGCCGCCGCGCCGCACCCGCTGGTCGAGCAGCACCTCGCCGCCGGCCTCGCGGATCTGGTCGCCGAGGTTGCGGTTCTCCTCCTCGCTGTAGGCGAGCTTGTCCACATGGGATCGCCACAGCAGCCCCTTGACGACCACTCCGCGCCGGGCGGCCGTCGCGAACAGCTCGGCGATCGTCGGCCCGTCGTCGACCGCCAGCTCGTCCGGGTCGCCGCGCCAGTCGGTGAAGAACAGGTGGTCACCGGCTTCGAGCTTCTCCACTTCCGTGGTAAGTCGGGAGAAGTATGTTTTTCCGTGAATAAGTGATTCAGCTGTGTTTCCGCCGCACCAGGTGGGTAAATCGGTGTGCGGGTTGCCGCGTTCGGCGGCGGTCAGAAGCCAGTCCTCCGATGGCACAGGCAACCCCTCTGAGGTCGACGACGCCCTCACCGTAAGCCCCCCGACCGCCGCACGCACTTTCTACGCGATCATCGCGTCCCCTTTGCGGAGGAGCATCTCATGAGCAGCGAGCCGCTGACCACCACCCCTGTGCCGGAAACCGCCGAGTCCGCCGAGACCGGCCTGCTCGTCACCATGCTGCTGCTGGTGCTGCTGGGCACCGCCGCGATCCTGTTCATGTCCTGACCCTGGCCGACCGGATCCCGAGAACGGTCGGGGTGGGTGAGCCACCCTCGCCGAACCTCTCCAGTGCCAGCCCCGCCTCCAGGAAGGCGTGCAGCAACTCCGGCAACGGCCAGTGGCTCGCGCCGACCTTGTCGCGCACGCCCTGATCGGTCCATGAGTCACGTGTCCAGTGCCCGTCCCGATAACCAGGCCGGATGACGATCGCCGCCTGCTCAGCACGATCGGCGAAGCCACCGCAGAAGGCCGGGTGCACCCCGATGTGAACGAATGCGCCGCCCGGCCGCAGCACCCGGGCGGCCTCGCGCACCACGGCCGGATATTCCGGCATGTCGGTGTGGGCCAGCACGGTGACGACCGCGTCGAGCGAGCCGTCCCGCACCGGCAGGCGGGCGGCGTCGGCCCGGGCCGTCGGCAGCCGGCCGGCGGCGTGCCGCAGCATCCCGGCCGACAGGTCCACCCCGATCACGGTCCAGCCCAGGCCGCGGATGGCCGGCGCGTTCGCCCCGGTGCCGCACCCGATCTCCAGGCAGCGGCCCTCGCCCGGCCCGAGCAGCGTCGCCAGCAGATGACGGATGTCGAGCGGATCCTCGGCCGCGGTGCGCGGGCGGAACTCGTGCTCGTACCAGTCCGCGATCTCGTCGTAGGCGGCTCTCATCCCAGCACCCACTCGTCGTCGCGGATCAGGTCGACCGTCCCTTTCGGACCGGTGCCGGTCACGGTGATCCCGGCGCCGCCGACCACCACGTCGGTGTGCACGCCCGAGGTGTTCAACCCCAGCGCGGCGCGCTGCTCCGCACTCATCGCCACCCCGCCCGGGACCGCGAACGGGAAGCTCTGCCCCCAGGCCACGTGGCAGCCCGCGTTCTCGTCGAAGAGCGTGTTGTGGAAGATGATCCCGGTCTGCGCGATCCGGCTGTCCCGGTCGACCAGCGACACCTCGCCCAGGTAACGCGCGCCCTCGTCGGTGGCGAGCTGCGCCTCGACGATGTCGGCGCCCTCGTCGGCGGCGACCGTGGTGATCCGCCCGCCCTCGAACGTCAGCCGCAGCCCGGTGACCAGGCGCCCGGCGAGCACCAGCGGCTTGGTCACCCGCAGCACGCCGTCGGCCCGGCTGCGGTCGGGGCTGGTGAACACCTCCTCGGTGGGGATGTTCGGCATGTACGCCACCCCGGCGTCGTCCACCATCCCGCCCCCGGTCCAGTGGCAGCCGGGGATCAGCCCGACCGTCAGATCGGTGCCGTCGCCCTGATAGCGGACCTCGGTCAGCTCCAGCGCGTCGAGGGCCGCCCCGCGCTCGGCGAGGGTGGCGGCCCGCTGCTGCCAGGCGGTGACCGGATCCTCCTCGTCCAGCCGCATCGCGGTGCCGACCGCCTGCCACAGCCGATCCAGGTCGGGCTCGCCGAAGACCTGGGTGGCCCAGCCCCGGTTGGGGGCGCCGACCACCGTCCAGCGGAGCTTGCCGATCACCGCGTCGCGTCGCGCGAAGGACTCCTCCACCCGCCTCGCCGCGGCCCGGGCCGGGTCGGCGCCGTCGAGCACGTGCGGGTCGGCGTCACCGGCCAGGGTGATCCAGGCGGTGCCCTGCTCGGCCCACTCGCGGGTGCGCTGCAGCGCCCAGGGCCGGCTGGCGCGCAGCTGGTCCAGGCTCGCGTGGTCGACCTCGGAACGGCGCATCGGGCCGTCGGACCAGATCGGCTCGACCCAGGCGGCGCCGGCCGCGTAGGCGGCCTCGACGACCGCACGGGCGATCTCCAGGTGGGCGGTGTCGGTGTTGAGGACGACGCCCTGCCCGGGCTGGACGTTGACCCCGGCCCGGACGACGACGTGGGCAAAACGCTCGATCCAATCCATGCCCCGAGCCTAGAACGCGCGGACGTCAACCGGGGTTGACGTGTGGATGATGTCAACGTAGGTTGACGATATGACCGAGGCAACCGACCTCGCCGCCGCCGCGAGCAGCGCCGACCCCCGGGTCGGCCTGCGCGCGGTGGTGGCGCTGCGCCGCCTGCTGGAGGGCCTCGAGCACCTCCAGGTGGCCAACGCCCGTAAGAAGGGCTGGTCCTGGCAGGAGATCGCCGACGCACTCGAGGTGACCCGCCAGGGCGTACACAAGAAACATGCCCGCCTGATGCCGATGACCGACCCGCGGGAGGGTTGAGATGTTCGAGAGATTCACCCAGGGGGCCCGGGCCGTCGTGGTCGGCGCCAAGGACGAGGCCCGTGAGCTCGGCCATCCGGTGATCGGGACCGAGCACCTGCTGCTCGCGCTGCTCACCGTCGACAGCGGCGCGGGCGTCGTGCTGCGCCAGGCCGGCGTGGACCGCGAGGCGGTGCGCGCCGCGGTCGTCGAGCACGTCGGTGACCACGGCGACGAGGCGGTCGCGGCCGACCGCGACGCCGAGGACGCGGCGGCCCTCAAGGCGATCGGCATCGACCTGGACGCGGTCCGGGCGGCGATCGAGGAGAACTTCGGCGCCGGCGCGCTCAATCTGCGGCCTGTTCCGAAGAAGCGGGGGATCTTCGGGAAGCGTCCGGCGGGCGGCGGCGGGCACACGCCGTTCTCCAACCGGAACAAGAAGGTGCTGGAGCTGTCCCTGCGTGAGGCGCTGCGGCTGAAGCACAAGTTCATCGCGCCGGAACACATCATGCTCGGCGTGATCCGCGAGGGTAAGGGCCTGGCCATGCAGATCCTCGCCGAACAGCGGGTCGACGCCGACCGCCTGCGTGCCGATCTGGCCCGCTCGCTGGAGGCGGGCGCGGTCACCTGAGCTTGAGGCGCATCCCCGGTTCCGCACTGCGCCGGAACCCCAGCGACTCGTAGAGCGGCTCGCCGCCGGCCGACGCGCGCAGGTCGACGGCGTGCACCCCACGTTCCCGGAACCACTCGATCAGAGCGGTCATGCAGGCGCGGGAAAATCCGCGCCGGCGCATGTCCGGATCAGTCACCACGTTGTAGACATAACCCACCAAACCCGATCGGTTGTACGGGTTCCCGAGCCGCAGATCCACGTTCCCGAGAGCGCAGGCAGCGAGCCCACCCCCGCCCGGCCGGTCGACCACGAACGCGCCCAGGGACGGGTCCGCCCGCCCGAGCTGATCGAGAAGCGTCCGGCGGGCGGGTTCACGCCAGTCGTCGTTCCACCCCGTCTGCTCGAAACTGCGCAGCATGACGGCACGGAGCCGGACGAGCTCGTCGGCGTCGGCGGGAGTGGCGGGGCGGGCGGTCACTCCCGGAACGGTAGTCATCCGGCTCGTGACCGGCCCGCCATTTTCCGTCAGTCGGTGTGCGGCAGCCGCGTCGCCGGGACCGTGCCGAGCCGGCCCTTCTGGAAGTCCTCGAAGGCCTGCTGCAACTCCGCCTTGGTGTTCATGACGAACGGCCCGTAGTGCACGACCGGCTCGCGGATCGGCTGCCCGCCCATGATGAACAGGTCCAGCTCGGTCTTCGCCTCGACGCGGATCGCGTCGCCCGCGCCGAACGTCGCCAGCTGACCGAGTTTGATCGGCCGCATGTCGGTGCCGGCCCAGCCCTCCCCGGACAGCGCGTAGACCAGCGCGTTGTACGACGGCTGCCACGGCAGGTCGAGCCGCGCGCCCGGCTGCATCGTCACGTGGGCCAGGTTGATCGGCGTGAACGTCGAGCCGGGACCCTCGTGGCCGGCCACCGAGCCGGCGATGATGCGGATCAGGGCGCCACCGTCCGGCGTCGTGAGCAGCCCGGCCGCCTTGCCCCGGATGTCCTGGTACTTCGGGTCGATCATCTTGGCGGCGCGCGGCAGGTTCACCCAGAGCTGCAGGCCGTGGAAGAGGCCGCCGCTGGTGACCAGGTGCTCCGGCGGCGCCTCGATGTGCAGGATGCCGGACCCGGCGGTCATCCACTGGGTGTCGCTGTTGGTGATCGAGCCGCCACCACCGAGCGAGTCCTGGTGGTCCATGATCCCGTCGATCATGTACGTGACCGTTTCGAATCCCCGGTGCGGGTGCCACGGGGTGCCTTTCGGCTCGCCCGGCGCGTAGTCGACCTCGCCCATCTGGTCCAGGTGGATGAAGGGGTCGAGCTCGGACAGCGGCACACCCGCGAACGCGCGCCGGACCGGGAAGCCCTCACCCTCGTAGCCACTCGGGGCGGTCGTCAGGCGGCGCACCGGACGGAACTCCGTCACGACCGGGTCCAGCTTCGGCAGCCGCGGCAGAACAAGGACGTCATCGACGGTGATTGCAGGCATTTCGAGCCCTCCTGACTTCAGTGCTGTCAGCCTAGCTCTTTCAAATCTGAAAGACCAGGACTTCACTTCAAATCTGAAGAATTAGTGACCCGCGTCATCGCCCGGGGGCACAAACACGGGAGACGCGCAGGCTCGTCGTCTACATGATCAAGCCCGGCAAGGGCTGCCAGGCGGTTCGGGGCGACCGGACCAAGGCGCCGGCGAGGACGGTAACGACGTCCTCTACGGCGGCAACGGCAGCGACCGGGTGAGCGGCTACGCGGGCAACGACTACCTCTACGGCGGCAACGGCAGCGACACCCTGATCGGCGGCCTCGGCCGGGACCGCATCCACGGCGGCGCCGGCAAGGACAAGATCACCCGTGATCCCGGCGTGCCGAGGCGCTCACTCGACGAGTGGGGGCCTCACCCTTTGCGGATCTTGGCGAAGGCCCGGCCGATGACGGCCAGTTCCTCCTCGTCGAGGTGATCGATGAAACTCCTGCGGACGGTCTCGAGGTGGGCCGGGGCGGCCTCACGCAGCGCGTTCAGCCCCTGCTCGGTGAGCACGGCCTCGAAGCCGCGCTTGTCGTCGGGACAGCTCACCTTCTCGACCAGACCGCGTTTGATCATGGAGCTGATCTGATAGGTGACCCGGCTCGGCGAGAAGACCATGCGGTTGGCCAGCTCACCCATCCGGATCCGCCGCCCCGGTGCCTCGGCCAGCGCGACCAGGACGTGGTAATCGTTCATGCTCAGCCCGGTCGCGGCGCGCAACTCGTCCTCGAGCGTCGTGTGCAGCGCCCACGAGCTCTCGATGAAGCTGCGCCAGTGCTGCATCTGGGTTCCACTGAGCGGTTCGGCCATGCGCCCGAGAATACTCCTTAAAATCTTAAACTTAAAATCTTAAAAATCATCTCGTACGTCTCAACGGAGTCCCGTGGACGGGCGCGAGCGAGCGCCCGATCGACGTGCTTGCTCCGCCCTCGCTGCGAGGCCGGGCCGCGGTCGCCGGTGCCGCGAGGTGCGTGCTCACGACCTAGGCCACCGCTGCAAGACCTGGTCGCCGTCGCCGGTGCCGCGGGGTGCGTGTTCACGACCTCGGCCACCGCTGCGAGACCTGGTCGCCGTCGCCGTCGCCGGTGCTGCGGGGCGCATGCTCACGACGTACCGGCAAATCGAAGAAACCCCGAGCCCGGCGGACCCGGACCGGAAAGCGAAAAGCCGGCCCCCCGGGGCCGGCTTTTTCCGCAGTGTCCGCCTTCACCCGAAGGCCGGCCGCCGTGCGCTCGACGGCCGTTGCTCCCGCATCGTCAGAACGAACCGAACCGCTCGAAAGCGGGCAGTGACCCGAGGGAAACCGTCAGCTCGACCGGGTGGTGCACCGGCGCGGCAACCGTGAAGCGAGCGCCGAACGGGTCGCGCAGCTCGGCGAACTCGGTCAGCCCGGCCTCGGCCGGCTCGGCGATCAGCGCGCCGCCGAGTCGCTCGCAGCGGTCCACCGCCGCATTGATGTCCTCGACCTGGAAGGCGGTCCGCCACCAGGCCCCGCGGTAACCCGCGGCCAGGCCGGCGATGGCGTCGTGAGCCTGGTTGAGCCACTCGCCGACGCCGAAGTCGTGGCGCAGCAGCCAGCCGAACGCGGAGCCGTAGAACAGCGCCGCGGCGTTCGGGTCGTCCGTGATCAGTTCCGGCCACGACATGGTGCCCGGCTCGCCACCGGCCTGCGCACCCTGGAAGTCGGCCGGCTCCCACAGCCCCAGCACCGCACCAGCCGGGTCGGTGATGATCGCGCGGCGGCCGCCGTGCGCCTCGGCCGGGTGGCTCAGGCAGGAGCCGCCGGCCAGCGCGACCTGTTCCAGCGTCTCGTCGAGATCGGGCGTGCTGAGGTGGGTCAGCCACCCGTCCGGCCGGTCGGCCTGGCTACGGGTGAGACCCGCGACGGCCCGCCCGCCGAGCTTGAAGCGATCACCGGCCGACTCCCAGCCGAACAACTCTCCGTAGAACTGTGCCGCTCGCGCAGGGTCCGCGCTCGCCAACTCCACCCAGTTGGGTGTCAGTGGTGCATAGCCTCTGATCCGCATGTGCCGCTCCAGTATGGACGTCCCCAGTTGCTTGAGCACTCTACGGCACTGATAACGCTTCGTCACCACCGGACGGTTCATTGTCCGGTTTAGAGCAGAATTAAACTACTAACCGTAGTTGGGCAAGTGACTCGGGTGATCCTCGCCGACCGATATGCCCATATGTGAATCGCTGCCGAATTCGGGCGCTCTCCCGGCTCGCATCGAGAGCACGCGTTGTCACTCTCTGTTGAGCAACATCTCGAACCACACGGTGGAGCCACGGACCGTGGGATCGGTGCCCCACGAGTCGCTCAACTCCTCGATCAGGCCGAGCCCGCGACCACGGCTGGCCAGAGTGTCCGCCCGGGCCCGGATCACGCTGCCCCGGGTGCCGGTGTCGGCCACCGAGACCAGCAGCCGTTCCGCGTTCAGGTCGATGTGCACCTGCGCCGGAGTGCCCGCGTGCAGCAGCGCGTTGGTGGTCAGCTCACTGGTGCACAGGATCGCGGCGCCGATCACCGGCTCCGGGACCTGCCACTCGCGCAGCCGGGTGCTCATCCACTGCCGCACCCGGCTCGGGCCGGTCGGCTCGGCCGCCACGTGCATCGTCGCGGCCCGGCTCATCGCCAGCGCGTGCTCGACCGCGAGCACCGCCACGTCGTCGTCGGTGGTGCCCTCGACCGCGGCGGTGGCCAGCGAGCACATGTTCCGCGGATCGCCGCTGGCCGACCCGGCCGCCGCGGCGACCAGGGCGTCCAGCCCCTCGTTGAGCGGGTGACCGCGTCGCTCGACCACCCCGTCGCTGTACATCAGGATCGTGTCGCCCGGCTCCAGCACCAGCGAACCGGTCTGCCAGCGGCCACCCAGCCCGAGCGGGGCGCCCGGTGGCACCTTCACCAGCTCGGCGCTGGCCGGCTCGCCGCCCAGGCCGGCCCGGCGGAGCACCGGCGGCGGATGCCCGGCGCTGGACAGGGTCACCGAACCGTCCGACGGGTCGAGCACGCCGTAGACGACGGTCACGAAGATCTCCTCGTTGCGCGACTCGGCGCCCAGCGAACCGACCAGCCGGTCCAGCCCGGCGAGCACGCTCGGCGGGGCCGGATCGGTCAGCGCGAGCGCCCGCAGCGCCGCCCGGACCTGGCCCATCACCGCCGCCGCGCGCACGTCGTGCCCGGCCACGTCGCCCAGCACCATGGCCAGCCGCCCGTCGGAGAGCCGGAACGCGTCGTAGAAGTCGCCACCGGCCGCGTTCCCGTCGACACCCACGTCGTAGCGGGCGGCGATGCGGAACGTGTCCAGCTCGGGCAGGTGCTCCGGCAGCATGCTGCGCTGCAGCAACTGGGCGGTGCCGTGCTGCGCCTCGAAGCGGCGGGCCCGTTCCGCGGCCTGGGCGACCAGCTCGGCGGCGGCCCGCAGCAGCGCGCGCTCGGCCGGGAGCCAGACGTGGGCCCGGCGGAAACCCATGGTCAGGGCGCCCCGCACGGATGCGGTGCGCAGCGGGAGCGCGGCCAGCGAACGCACCCGCCGCTCGTGCCTGTCCTGCGCGACCGCGGCCAGCGGCTCACCGTCGGCGACGAACGTCGCGCGGCCCGTCTCGGCCGCCGCGACCAGGGGCGCCGCATGATCGGGAGGGATCCGCCGCCAGACCGGGGGCAGGCGCTCGTCCGCCTCGTCGAGCATCTCGCCCCGGATCCGGCGGACGAAGCGGTAGGAACTGCCGTCGTCGACCGCGAGCACGCAATGATCGAGATCAAAGGAGGCCATCGCGTACGTCAGGACGACGCGCGTGACATCGTCGATCGTCAGCGCCCCGGCCAGGCGGGCGGTCAGCTCGCCGAGACTCTGCAACCGGTGCACCACCTGAGTGGTCTCGGCCGCGACGGTCAGCACGCCGGCGATCGCGCCCCGCAAGTCGCGCACCACCGAGTGCCCGCGGGTGTAGAAGGCCGGATCGGCCCCGCCCGGCCGCAGCGTCACCTGACTCTCCGGCTCCAGCACCGGCTGGCCGGTGCGGAACACGCGGCCGATCACGTCACTCATCCCGGGCTGGTCCCAGGCCTCGCCGAACGCCTCCGCGGCCGGGCAGCCCAGCGCGATCGGATGCCGGCCGCCCAGCACTTCCGCGTAGGCGTCGTTGTAGAGCACCAGGCACTCGGGGCCGGCCAGCAACATCATCGGAACCGGCGACTCGAGCAGGAGGTCGACGGCGGCGCGCACCGAGGGATCCCAGCCACCGATCGCGCCCAACGACGTGCGCGACCAGTCGAAGGCACGCACCAGAGCCGCGCATCCCTTCGCACCCGCGGACTGCACGGGCAGCGTGGAGACCGCTGGCGGGCGTGCCGCTCCCGAGCCGACCATGCGGAAAGCCTATCCCGTGTGGGCCGTTTGTACGATGCCGCACCGGCCGTCCGTCCGAATCTTGACGGTGTGCGAAGAACCGCCCCCGCCCTGCGTCACGGTAGGTGATCGTCCGCTGCTACCTGCGTGTTCCTTGATCATTTATAGTCGCCGCCGTGAGCGAACGGCCGCGTGACATGGGGCAACCACTTCCGATCCGGGTGCCCGGGCAGAACGCCGACACGCCGATCGAGGACGTGCTCGCCGAACGACGCTGGGCCGAGCTCGACGGCTGGTCACAGACCGCCGAGACGATCACGATGCCCGCGGTCACGCCCGACCCGTACCCGGTCGCCCCGAGGCGGCGGCTGGTGGTGGCGGCCTCCGAGGTGATCACCGAGACGCCGTCATCCGCACTTCACGAACATTCCGACCTTTCCCGTACGCCGTCGGCACGCGCCTCCTCTACACCGTCGGCTTCCGGCTCCGCTAGGTCGTCGGCTTCCGGCTCCGCTAGGTCGTCGGCGTCCGGCTCCTTTCCGTCGTCAGCGGCCGACGACGGGCGGTCCGCTCGCCTCTCACCACGCCGGGTGGCCGTTCTCGCGGGTGCCGGGCTGGCCGTGCTGCTGCTCGGCGGGGTCGCCTTCGGGCTGGGCGGCGGTGACGACGCACCGGTGGTGGCGACCGTTCCGGCCGCGGCCGGCGCCGTGACCACCGTTCCCGACGAGCACCCGGTACCGACCGTGGACCCGGTCGCCTCGGTGTCCGTACCGGCAAACGGCTCGGCCTCGCCGACGCCGAGCCGGTCGGCCGGCCCGTCGGCCTCGGCGTCCACGAGTGCGATGCCGATGATCACGATCGGGCACGGCTCGCGACCGATCATCGTCACGCCCGGTGCCGGCCCGACCGGCGAGACGCCCGAGCCGGAGCCGTCACTGTCGGCGGTCTACAGCTACGACGACACCCGGTACGCAGGCTCGGTGCACGTCGTGAACAGCGGGAAAGGTGCGGCCAGGGACTGGACCGTGACACTGACCGTGGCCGGCGGGGAAACGGTCTCGGTCAGCTCGGGTGCGGTGGCGGTGTCCCAGTCCGGGTCCTCGGTGACGTTCCGGCCGACCGGCGGGACCGTGGCGGCGGGCGGATCGGTGAGCTTCGGTTTCTCGCTGGCGGGAGAGCCGGAGAGCGCGCCGGTCGGGTGCGCGGTCGACGGGGTCGCCTGCTCCTGACGATTCGCCTCCCCTGTCGTCAACGGTCAACTTTCGTGCTGCTTCCTTCCTTGACCGGGCTGCTCCGCGGTGGTCGTCGTTCGCCGGCGCGAGGTTTTGTCGGAGGCGGGTGATACACCCGAGTCCTAAGGTTCGTGGGAACTGACGAGACCGGAGGGCATCGGATGACCGGCGACGGCTTGAGCCGTGGACTCAGCGACATGTGGCGATCCCTGGTGCTCAATGTGCCAGTCGCGCTGGCCTTCCTGGCCGTGCTGCTGCTCGGCTGGCTGCTGGCCCGCCTGGTCCGCACGATCACGGCGAAGGCGTTGCGCCGCGTCGGGCTGGACCGGGCCGTCGAGCGCGGCACAGCCGGCCGCCTGCTGCGCGGCACCGACCCGGTCGCCCTCCTGGCCCGGCTCGCCTACTGGGCCGTGCTGCTGATCGCGCTGCAACTCGCGTTCGGCCTCTGGGGTCCGAACCAGGTGAGCACGCTGCTCAACGCCCTCATCGCCTGGCTGCCACAGGCCTTCGTCGCGATCGTGATCGTGGTGGTCGCGGTGGCGGTCGCCGGCGCCGCCCACGACCTGATCCGCAACGCGCTGGGCGACCTGGGCTACGCGCGGATCATCGCCAAGGTGGTCGCCGCCGTGATCGTCACCCTCGGCGTGATCGCCGGGCTCGACCAGGTCGGCATCGCCACCTCGGTCACCCGCCCGCTGCTGATCACCGTCCTGGTCACCGTCGCCGGAGTGATCATCGTGGGCGTCGGCGGCGGCCTGATCCGCCCCATGCAGCAGCGCTGGGAGGGCTGGCTCGACCGCGCCGCGGTGGAGTCCGCCGCCATCCGCGAGCAGGCCCGCGCCTACTCGGAGGAACGCGCCCGCCAGGCCGCCGCCCGCGCGGAAGAGGAACGCCGCGCCGAGGAGGCTCGCAAGGCGGAGGAAGCGCGTCGCGCCGAGGAGGCCCGCCGGGCGGAAGAGGCTCGTCTGGCCGAGGAGGCCCGCCGGGCGGAAGAGGCGCGTCGCGCCGAGGAGGCCCGCCGGGCGGAAGAGGCTCGTCTGGCCAAGGAGGCCCGCCGGGCGGAAGAGGCTCGTCTGGCCGAGGAAGCCCGCAAGGCGGAAGAGGCCCGCAAGGCGGAGGAAGCTCGGCAGGCCGAGGAGCGGCGCCGGGCCGAGGAAGCGCGCCGTGCCGAAGAAGCCCGGCGGGCCGAGGAGCGGCGCCGGGCCGAAGAAGCAAGTCGCGCCGAAGAGCGCCGTAAGGCCGAGGCCCGTCGCTCGGAGGAGCAGCGCCGCGCCGAGGAGGCCCGGCAGGCTGAGGAGAAGCGGCGGACCGAGGAAGCACGACGGGCCGAGATCGAACGCGCCGCCCGAGCCACCGCCGAACGCCGCGCCCCGGGCGATCGGTGGGCCGACTCCAGTGGGCGTGCCGATGACCGGCACCGGGCCACCGGCCTGTCCGAGCCGGAGGACGAGGCGACCCAGGTGATCACCCCGCCGGAGGAGGATGCGCTCCACTTCATCCCCGGCTTCGGCCACGACGACACCGCGCCGGGCATCTCGTCCGACCGTGGTTCCAGGCCGGGGGCCGACCCGGGATCACGGTCGGGTTCAGGGGAGACCACGGTGCTCACCCCGGGCATGCGGCCGGCGGCCGGCTCCTCCGGCGACAAGGACGCCGGTGCGGTTCCGGGAACCGGTGCTGCGGACCCGGAACACCAGGTGACCGCAGGCCCGGGCACGCCCTCGGAGCACTCCGACGACAGCGAGACGACCCTGCCCAACGCGCTGACCGGGGACGAGACCGCGGTGATCACGCACGAGCCGGAGGGGGAGACCACGGTCATCACGCAAAGGCCGGAGGACGAGACGACGACTGTCCTCGGTTCGCCGCGGTCGGACAAGGCCGCAGCCGATGACGAGGAGCGGACGCAGGTGGTCCAGCACCCGGACTCCACCGGCCCGGAAAGCGGGGCAGCGAAGAGTTGAGGAGCGGATCCGGGGGCGCGCAGCGAAAGTTGACGAGCGGATCCGGGGGCGCGCAGCGAAAAATTGAGGAGCGGACCCGGGGGCGCGCAACGAAAAGTTGAGGAGCGGACCCGGGCGCGCGGGAAAGCTGAGGGCCGGCGCCCACGGTGCGGCGCCGGCCCTGTTCGGCGGCTGGTGACTACCTACCTGCCCTTGCTGCGGTGCTGATGGGCCGAAGCGACCTCATCGGTTCACGGCTGGGCTGATGAACGGTCTGAAGGAGGTCGGCCGACGGCCGCGACGTCAGCGAGCGGCGGGGAGGGTGCGGGCCAGCTCGCAGACGGCGAGGAGGCGGCGCAGCACCCAGTCGTTCTCGGACCAGTCGATCTCACCCTCGGGCGCTACCCAGCCGTGCTGGAAGGCGGCGTCGCGGACACCCTCGGCGTACGCGGCGAGCAGGATCGCGGTCAGCGGGCGCGTGTCGGCGTTCAGGCTGTCACGGACACCGGCGGCGTGCTGGTCGATCACCGACATGAGGCCCGGCGACGACTGGGCTGCGGCGAGACCGCTGACGCCGACGGCGGCGGTGAGGTCCGCGAGCGAGGCGTGCGCGGAACGGAGGGCGGCGCGGGCGGCGGAGTTGTTGAACAGGCCATTCATGAGAAGAAAGTTACGGACGCCGGGGTGACGAACGATTCTCCGTTCTGGTGCAGCTCGGTTGACACCCACCGCCCCCGGCCGACCCTCCCCGCTGCGCCTCCAAGTGGCCGATACACCGCGAATCCCCAGGCCGCGGCCCCGGCTGTCCCGCCAGGGTGCTTCGGGCCGTCGGAGGTGGCGCTGAGCACCGGTCAACGTTGCCCGGTCGGCGGTGAGGGGTGCTTCGGGCTGTCGGAGGCAGCGCTGTGGCCCAGTCGGTGTTGTTCGGCTGGTGGTGCGGGGGGTGCTGCGGCTCGGCGGAAAAGTGGGGAGGGGTGGGAGGACGTTCGGGAGGGAGGGGAGCGGGGTACGACAGGCAGAAGTTTCGAGGAAGGGGACGGGTGTCATGGCGGGGGCGGCGAACGGTGAGGTCGGCGGAGTGTCACGGGCAGGGGACGGCAACCCCGGGAACGGCGGGCCGGATGAGGGGCATCGGCGGCCGGACGGGCTTGACGACGTGACGGTGCAGGCGCTCGGGAAGTTGAGTGAGGCGCTGGAGACGGTGGAGCGGGTGCGCGGACACCTGTACTCGCTGCATCAGCTCACCGGGACCGCGGACTTCATGCTCGACGAGGCAGTGTCGCTGTTCATGCAGGGTGGGCACACCGAGATCGCCGAGCGGATCGAGCGGGAGCTGATCGGGCGCAACGTGATTCCGGGGCGCTGGACCTTCCAGATCGTCGAGGAGTTCGACGACGGGTACTACAGCGAGTTCCGGCACGTGGAACGGGATGCGCGGGAGGAGCTTGCCGGGGGACGCCGGCACCTCTACGAGGCCGAGCTCAAGGAACGTCGCCGCACTCACGGCCGCCACGGGCACGAGGCGTTGCCCGGCTGACCGCCAGGAGCTGGCATCGGGCCGCCCGCCACGGGCACGAGGCGTTGCCCGGCTGACCGCCAGGAGCTGGCATCGGGCCGCCCGCCACGGGCACGAGGCGCTGCCCGGCCCGGACAGCGCCCAGCACGACCAGCCTGAGACGGTGAGCCGCGCGGCGAACCGACCCGGACTGACCTTGCGGCGCCGATCGGGCGTGGCGCAGAGAATTCCATGTGGCCGTCCCGGCGGCACGGGGCCGGATAGGCCGCTGCGACCCCAGCCGGGTAGCGCGTGGACGCCCGGTGGGTAAGCGCTGCGACCACCGCCTGCGGCACAGGGTGGACGCGCCCAGGATTACTCCGGGTAGTCGGCCGGCGAGGGGCGGCGACGCTGGGCGTCGTCGGCGATGATGACCGTTGCCACCACGAGGGCGACGACGACGGCGAAGAACCAAGAGGCGTCTTCGATGAGCTTCGCGGCCAGCGGGGCCTGGAAAGCGGCTAGGAGGAAGCCCACCCAGGCGAGGCGGCGCTGACGTTCAGACAGGAATCCGGCAGATCGCACCCGGAAATTCTGGCGCGATAAGTCCGTTGTGCCGTCACCCGTTCGGCCGATTCTGCGTTGTCCGATGGTGCCCTCAGCATTGCGTCCGTCCCGCTCAACAGCTGCCATGATCGGAGTATCCGCGCTGGTGGGAGCGGTTATGGCCGGTTCGGCGCATCAGTCGGCCCCGGTGACGGTTCCGCCACCGGGGGTGACCGAGCTGGTGGCGTCGGGTCCACTGCTGGATCGGAGCGGTGCCTGGCTCACGGTGACCGACGCGGCGAGCCGGGTGCAGGTGCTGACGGCGGCTCTGCCGGGGCTGCTCTACCGGGTCAGTGCGGCGGCGGACGCGGGGGTCGCGCCGGTCGTCACCCGGCGCGGCGGCCGGGTCTCGGTGAGTTTGCGGGCTACCGGGAGTGACGGTCTCGATGAGGTACGCATCGTGCTGAACCGGGACGTCCGCTGGGACATCCGGTTGCCGGCCGGGGCAGGCGAGCAGCAGCTGAATCTGCGGGACGGCCGGGTGAGCCGGGTCGAGCTGGGCGCTTCGGGGCTGGCCGAGGTCGGGCTGCCGGAGCCGGACGGCACGATGCCGGTGACGTTCACCGGCGGGGTCGGTACCGCGGTGCTGACCGCCGCGGCGTCGCCGGCCTGCGCGGTTCCGTGCCGGCGGCGGGTGCGGCCGGCCGCGCCGTTCCGGATCCGGCTGGACCGGGGCGCCGGGTCGGTCGTCACCCCGTGGGTGGTGAACAACGGGACGCCTGCGGGCGGGGTCCTCCAGGAGGACGGCTGGCGCCGGGCCGCTGATCGGTACGAGGTCCGCGCGGCGGCCGGGATGGGCAGTGTGATCCTGCGCCGGGGCGTGCCGGGCCGGCCGCGAACACGCTGATCACTGGGGTCCGCTGGGTCCCACGGTGCTGGGCCGCACGTCGTCGCCCGGCTGGTTGCCGGTGTCGTTGTCGTTCGGCTCGTTCTGCCCGTCGGTGTCCCACGTCGCCATGGCCTGCTTGAGCTCGCTCAGTGGCAGTTTCTCTTCGTCGCGCCACGCGCCTTCGGATCGATCACTCATGACTTCCGCGTACCCGGGGGACGGCTCGCGAAACGACGCCGGCCCGGGTGGGTGACGGACTTCGGAGCGCGGCTCACGACGTACGCGCGAAGGGGGTGAAAAAATGACGGCCGCCCCGGAGGGCGGCCGTCGTGGGATGACGAAGTGATCATGCGCCGGGCCGGTCGACCTGGCCGCGCCACGCGCCGGTGGTGATGCCGCCGCGGCTCTCGATGAACTCTTTGAAGCGGTGCAGGTCGCCCTTGATCCGGCGGTCGACGATGCCGAGTTTGTCGCCGGCGATCTCGACGAGGCCCTGCGGGTCGAAGTCGATCTGGACCGTGACCCGGGTGTGCGTGTCGTCGAGGCGGTGGAACGTGACGACCCCGGCCTGCTTCTCGCCCTCGGTGGCGGTCCAGGCGACGCGCTCGTCCGGGAGCTGCTCGGTGATCTGCGCGTCGAACTCGCGCTCGATCCCGGCGATCTTGGTCTTCCAGTGCGTGTGGGTGTCGTCCAGCTGCTTGATCTCCTCCACGCCCTCCATGAAGCGCGGGAACTCCTCGAATTGGGTCCACTGGTCGTAACAGGTGCGGACCGGGACGTTGACGTCAACGAACTCGGTGACCGTGCTCACGCGGTTCCTCCTTCACTCGCATGCCATGCGTCGGCGGTGTTCTCGAACGTCCGGCCCTCGGGCAGCGACATGATCCGCCGCAGGACGTCGTCGGGAGCGTTCATGCCGCGCGCCGAGGCCTCCAGCGCGGCGCGGTCGCCCGGGAAGGCGCTCCGGCCGAGGAAGCTCCCGAACCGGCTCAGCGCCTCGCCCTGGGCGCTGCCCACGCCGTCCGGGATGCCGCGGCCGAAGTCGCCGTTGGGTGCGATGGTGACCCGCGGCTGGTCCTCGCCGGGTGGCTCGGGCGTGTGCCATTCGTCGGCGCGGCCACCCGCGACTCCCTGAATGCTGCCCCGCACCTCCTGGGCCATCTGCTCGTCGAGCACCGTGCCGTGTTTGCTGTTTCCCCGTTCCATGATTGCGGGGTGCCCTCGCCGTCAGGGGCTAAACGTGGCTAACGTGCGAATGTGGACATGGTTGATGCGGTGATCGTCGGGGCTGGGCACAACGGATTGGTGGCAGCGAATCTGCTGGCCGACGCGGGGTGGTCGGTCCGGGTGCTGGAGGCGACGGGTGACCCCGGTGGGGCGGTGCGATCCGGCGAGATCACCGCACCCGGTTACCTGTCGGACCTGTTCAGCGCGTTCTACCCGCTCGGTTTCGCCTCGCCGGTGCTGCGCGAGCTGGAGCTGGAGCGGTTCGGCCTGAGCTGGGCCCACGCGCCGAACGTTTTCAGTCATCTGCTGCCTGACGGGCGCGCCGCCACGGTCAGTCGGGACCTGCGGGCGACGATGGCGTCGATGGAGGCGTTCGCGCCCGGCGACGGCGAGAAATGGCTTTCGGCGTACGAGGACTGGTCCGCTGTCTCGGGTCGCATGCTCGAGGCGATCCTGCGGCCGTTCCCGCCGGTCCGGGCCGGGCTCGGTCTCGTCCGGCAGCTGGGCACGGGTGAGACGCTGCGGCTGGCGCGCCGGCTCGTGCTCTCCGCGCGTGAGCTGGGTTCGGAGCTGTTCGCCGGTGAGGGCGCGCAGGTGCTGCTGGCCGGCTGCGCGCTGCACACCGACCTGTCACCGGAGGAGGCGGGCGGTGGCGTCTACGGCTGGCTGCTCTCCATGCTCGGGCAGGAGGTCGGCTGGCCGGTGCCGGTCGGCGGAGCCGGGAAACTCACGTCCGCCCTGGTCGACCGGCTGCGTTCACGGGGCGGGGAGATCGTCTACCGGGCGCCGGTGAGCCGGGTCCTGGTCGCGCGCGGGCGGGCGATGGGCGTCCGGACGGCGGACGGGCGGGACTGGCGGGCGCGCCGGGCGGTGATCGCCGACGTGCCGGCCCCGGCGCTCCTGCTCGACCTGGTCGACGAGCGCTGGCTGCCCGGGCGGATGCTGGAGGACCTCGCCCACTTCCGCTGGGACGGGGCGACGGTGAAGGTCGACTGGGCGCTCAACGGCCGGATCCCGTGGAAGAACCCGGAGGTCGCCGGCTCCGGCACGGTGCACCTGGGCGCGGATCTGAACGGCCTGACGCGGTACGCCGCGAAGATCGCCACCGGGGCCGTCCCGGACCACCCGTTCCTGCTCTTCGGGCAGATGACGACGGCTGATCGTTCCCGGTCACCGGAGGGGACGGAGAGCGCCTGGGCGTACACCCACCTGCCGCACCGGCGCGACTGGCCCGCCGACGAGATCGCGGCGCACGTCGAGCGGATGGAGGCGGTCGTCGAGGAGCAGGCGCCGGGGTTCCGCGCCTCGGTCGTGGGGCGGCACGTGTTCGCCCCCGGGGACCTGGAACGGGAGAACCCGTCGCTGGTCGGTGGTGCGCTCGGCGGGGGCACCTCGGCCGCGTTCCAGCAGCTGTTCTTCCGGCCGATCCCGGGGCTGGGACGGGCCGACACACCGGTCGACCGGCTGTACCTGGGCAGCTCGTCGGCGCACCCGGGCGGCGGGGTGCACGGGGCGCCGGGGGCGAACGCGGCGCGGGCGGCGCTGGCCCGGGACCGCGGGATCAGCGGCGACGCGTATCGACTGGTGATCGGCGGGCTGCAGCGGGCCATCTACCGGTAGGCGGGCAGCGCGCGTCGCCGAGGCGCGCGCGGCTCACCGCCGTACCGGAGAAGCGGGTCTTGATCGCGGGATGGTGCTGGGTCAGGCGCGCGCCTCGACGATGTCGGCCAGACGGCGCAGCGCCTCCACGTTGCGCTGATGCAGCACCAGGTCGTTGATCTTGTTGCGGACCCAGAGCAGCGGGCCGGACTCGAAGTCCTCGTGCATCACGACTTTGGTCCGGCCGTCGCGCTCCGGCTCCAGGACGATGTTCACGATCGCCTCGCCGAGCGGCCACAACCCGGCCCGGATCTTGAGCCCACGGTCGGGGACGCACTCCAGCACGGTGGAGGAGTCGTGCAGCGACAGCGGCCACGGCCCGGCCTTGTGGTGCAGCCGGGAGCCGGTCTGCGGCCAGGTCTTCTCGACGTCACGGATGTGGGAGGTGCCGACCACCCAGTCGCTGTACGTCCAGCCGTCGGCGAGGACGGCGAAGACGCGTTCGGGTGGGGCCTCGACGGTGCGGGTCACGGTAGCCACGGGGTGGACTTACCCTGCGAAGCCCGGTCCTAACGGCGCCGTTCCCGGCGCCCGGCCGCGGCCGGGCGCAGCGCCGGCCAGAGCCGGAGCCGTCGCGAGCTGTCCGCCGCGGCCGGCAGCCGAGCCGGGTCCGCGGCAACGCCCGGCTGTGTCCCGATCTCTTCGAGCGCCTTCGGAATGCGGCCACCGCTGACGTCGAGGCACTGCTCGACGAGTACGTCGAGTTCTGCCGTCGCCGGGTCGGTGACTGAGTGGTAATCACCGGTCGTGGCCGGTCCCGATGTTTACGCTGAAGGTCGACGGGCAACGAAACACGCCGTTGTCACCGTTGCTTTCATGTCGCCTGAGGAGACCCCGTGCGGATTGCGATGATCTCCGAGCACGCCAGCCCGCTCGGTGTAGGCGACCAGCACGCTCACGTCGCCGACCTGTCCACGGCGCTCGCCGATCTCGGACACGAGGTGCGGGTCTACACCCGCCGCACCGATCCCGGCCAGGCCGAGACGGCCACGGTCGTGAACGGTGTGCGGGTCATCCACGTTTCGGCCGGTCCGGCCCGCCCGCTGCCCGCCGAGCAACTGCTGCCGCACATGGCCGAGTTCGCCCGTCTGCTCGGTGAGCACTGGCAGCGCGACGGCTGGACGCCGGACGTCGCCCACGCCCACTTCTGGACCAGCGGCCTGGCCGCGGTCACCGCCGCCAAGCAGCTCAACATCCCGGTCGTGCAGTCGTTCCACGAGATCGGCGCGCTGGGACCGAGCACGGCCGGTCCGTCGCGCACCGGCTACGAGCGGGCCCTCGGGCGCGCCGTCGACCGGGTGGTCGCGCAGACCCAGGACGAGTTGCTCGGCCTGGTCCGGATCGGGGTGCCACGGGCGCAGCTGACCGTCGTCCCGGCCGGCGTCGACAGCGAACGGTTCAGCCCGGAGGGCCCGGCCGTCCCGCGCGACCCGGAACGCCCGCGGATCCTCTCGGTCGGCAAACTCGTCGAGCACAAGGGGCACAGCGACGTCATCCAGGCGATGCGGTACGTCCCCGGCGCCGAGGTGGTGGTCGTCGGCGGCCCGCCGGCCGACCAGCTCCGCAGTGACCCGGGCGCCAAGTCGCTGCGCGCCCTGGCCGAGAAGTTCCAGGTGGCGGACCGGTTCCGGCTGGTCGGCGCGGTGCCGCACCGCGACATGCCGAGCTGGTACCGGTCGGCCGACCTGCTGGTCGCGGCGCCCTGGGAGGAACAGTTCGAGCGGTCCGCGCTGGAGGCCATGGCCTGCGGCGTGCCGGTGATCGGCACCGCGGTCGGCGGGCTGACCGAGACGGTCGTCGACGGCCTGACCGGTGACCTGGTCCCGGCCCGCGATCCCCGGGCGCTCGGCGGCGCGGTCCGCCGGCTGATCAACGACAAGGTGCGCCGGTTCACGTACGCGACGGCGGCGCTGGACCGGGCCCGCCAGGCGTACTCGTGGAAGCGGGTGGCCGCGCAGATCGGCTCGGTCTACTCGGCGGTGACCGGCCTGCGCCGCCCGGCCGAGGCGGAGCCGGAAGCGGTCGCGTAGTACTCCTCCATCCACCAACTGGTGGATGGAGGAGTTCGCTCGCTGGTCGATTCGGGCACCCGGGCCGGTCCGCGACGCTCAATGCATGGCAGTCATCGAGGTCAGCAACCTCAGCAAGCGTTACGGGGACACCGTCGCGGTGCGCGACGTGTCGTTCACCGTCGAGGCCGGCGAGATCTTCGGCATCCTCGGACCGAACGGCGCCGGCAAGACCACCACCGTCGAGTGCGTCGCCGGGCTGCGCACGCCCGGCAGCGGCAGCATCCGGGTGCTCGGACGCGCTCCGCGCGATCCTTCGCTGCGGGCCGAGGTCGGCGTCCAACTCCAGGAATCCCAGTTCCAGGAGAAATTGACGGTACGGGAGGCGCTCGACCTCTACAGCGCCTTCTACCCCGAGCCGGCCGATTGGCGTGTGCTCGCCGGTGACCTCGGTCTCGAGGAGAAGCTGCGTACGCCGTACGGGAAGCTCTCGGGTGGTCAGAAACAGCGACTCTCGATCGCGTGCGCGCTGATCGGCAACCCGCGCATCGCGATCCTCGACGAGCTGACCACCGGGCTGGACCCGGCCGCCCGCCGCGACACCTGGGACCTGATCGAGTCGGTCCGCGACCGCGGCGTCACGGTCGTGCTGGTCACGCACTTCATGGAGGAAGCCGAGCGGCTCTGTGACCGGCTCGCCGTGATCGACCGGGGTTCGGTCATCGCGCTGGACACGCCGGCCGGCCTGGTCGAGCGCGCCGAGACCGAGCAGACGATCCGCTTCCGCCCCTCCCAGCCGCTCGACGACGCCCTGCTCACGGCCCTTCCCGAGGTGCGCGAGGTGCGGCACACCGGTGACCGCGTCGAGGTGGTCGGCACCGGCAACCTGCTGCAGGCGGTGAGCACGGTCCTGGCCGTCCACCAGATCGTCGCGAACGACCTGCGCCTCGAACAGGCCAGCCTCGACGACGCCTTCGTCCGCCTGACCGGCCGCACTCACGGGAGTGACAAGTGACCGTCTTCGCCAAGCTCACGCGTACCGAGATCAAGCTCTTCCTCCGCGAGCCGGTCGGCGCCTTCTTCGCGCTGCTGTTCCCGACGATCCTGATCGCGATCCTCGGCGCGATCACCGCGTTCCGGGAGCCGTCGCCGGAACTGAACGGCCTGCGCACGATCGACGTCTACGTCGGCATCGGGGTCGCCCTGACCCTGGCCATGCTCGGCCTGCAGGTGCTGCCGATGGTGCTCGCCACCTACCGCGAACGGGGGGTCCTGCGCCGGATCGCCACCACCCCGGTCCGGCCGATCACGTTGCTCGCCGCGCAGATGACCGCGATGATCCTGATGGCGCTGGTATCGGCCGCGCTCTGCATCGCGGTCGGCCGGCTCGCCTACGGGGTCCGTCTCGCCGAGAACTTCCCCGGCTTCGTCCTGGCCTTCGTGCTCTGCGCCCTCGGCGTGTTCGCGATCGGGCTGTTCATCGCCGCGCTCGTGCCCACCGGCAAGGCCGGCAACGCGGTCGGCACGCTGCTGTTCTTCCCGTCGATGTTCTTCGCCGGGTTGTGGCTGCCGCGCGAGTTCATGCCGGACTGGGTGCAGCGGATCGGCGACTTCACCCCGATGGGCGCCGGCGAGCGGGCCCTGCACGACGCGATGAGCGGCACCTGGCCGAACTGGCTCTCCACGGTCGTCCTCCTCGGATACCTGGTCCTCTTCGGGTTCGGGGCCGCGCGATTGTTCCGCTGGAACTGACAGACTGGGGCCGGACGGGGGAGGGGGAGCGTCGATGGAAGACAGCATCCGTGCCGAGTGGACCACCCGGAAACTGACCGGTGTCTCGTTCGCCCTGCTGGCCGCGGCCACCCTGCTCGCCTGGCTGGCCCGGGACTCCGGCCTGCCCCAGCAGCCGATGGGCTTCACGCTGGTGGCGGCCGGGCTCACCGCAATCTGGATCCTCGCCTTCCGCAGCCTGGCCCAGACCTACCTGCAGCGGTGGCCGTCGATCCTGCTCTTCGCCCTGCTGATCGCGCTGAGCGCGGTGCTGGTCGAGTGCAGCCCGCTCTACGGCTTCTTCGTCTGGACCGGTTACCTCTACACGGTCTACGCCCTGGCCGGCCGGTGGCGGGTGGTCGGCGCGATCGCCGTCGCCGTGGTCACCGCCGGCTCCCAGTCCGGCGGCTGGTCGATCCTGCACACCAGCGGCGGGCGGATGCTGTTCCTGGTCCTGTTCCTGCTCAACGCGGGCATCTCGGCCACCATGACCTGGGTCGAGATGGGCAAGATCCGGACCACCGAGCAGCGCATCCAGATGATCGACGACCTCGCCGACGCGAACGCGAAGCTCGAGGAGGCGCTCAACGAGAACGCCGGGTTGCACGCCCAGCTGCTCGTCCAGGCCCACGAGGCCGGTGTGCTCGACGAACGGCAACGGATGGCCGGGGAGATCCACGACGTGCTGGCCCAAGGCCTCACCGGGATCGTCACCCAGCTGGAAGCGGCCGAAGCCCACCCCGGCGAACGCGACCGCCACCTCACCGCCGCGAAACGCCTCGCCCGGGAAAGCCTCGCCGAGGCACGCCGTTCGGTGCAGGCGCTGCGCCCGCACCAGCTCGACGACGCCGGGCTGCCCGACGCGCTCGGCGACGTGGTGGAGACGTGGTCCGGCCTGCACGGGGTCCGAGCCGACCTCACCACCACGGGTACGGCGCGGCGACTGCTTCCCGAGATCGAGACGACCCTTCTGCGTACGGCCCAGGAAGCCCTCGCCAACGTCGCCCGGCACGCCAACGCGGGCCGGGTCGGGCTGACCCTGTCGTACATGGAGGACGTGGTGACGCTGGACGTGCGCGACGACGGCGACGGATTCGAGCCGGAACAGCCGCGCGAGGTCACCGCGACCGGCGGGTTCGGGCTCAGCGCGATGCGGGAACGGCTGGCGCGGATCGCCGGGACGCTGGCGGTGGAGTCGGAGCCGGGGAACGGGACGGCGCTGTCGGCCTGCGTACCGGCCGTCATGGTCGGCGGGGTGGCGTGATCACGCCGGTCAACGGTTCTTCTGAGGAGGTTGCGTGATCGGGCTGCTGATCGTGGACGATCATCCCGTGGTCCGGGACGGGCTGCGCGGCATGTTCGCCGGGGACGACCGGTTCACCGTGCTCGGCGAGGCCGGCGACGGACGGGAGGCGCTCGCCGTGGCCGCCACGGTCAACCCCGACGTCATCCTCATGGACCTGCGGATGCCGGTCATGGACGGGGTCAGCACGATCCGGTCGCTCAAGGAGAACGGCTCGGCCGCGCGGGTGCTGGTGCTGACCACGTACGACACCGACAGTGACGTGCTGCCGGCGATCAGAGCGGGCGCCACCGGTTACCTGCTGAAAGACGCGCCGCGCGAAGAACTGTTCCGGGCCGTCGTCGCGGCCGACCGCGGCGAATCCGTGCTGTCGCCGTCGGTGGCGGGACGACTCATGGGACGGCTGCGGGCCCCCGCCCCCGACAAAGAACCGCTCAGCCAGCGGGAACTCGAAGTGCTGACGCTGATCGCGCGCGGCTGCAGCAACCGGGAGACCGCCGGGAAGCTGTTCATCAGCGAGGCGACCGTGAAGACTCACCTGCTGCATGCGTACGCGAAATTGGGGGTCAGGGACCGCGCGGCGGCAGTGGCCGCAGCGTTCGAGCGAGGCTTACTCGGCCGCGACTAGGCGCTCGGCGATCAGCCGGGCGATCTCGTCGAGGGTCTCCTGGCTCGGGCGGACCCGGTAGGTGTCCAGGGTCCGCAGCTCCTGGACGGCGTCGGGGGTGGCGGTGAACTCGTTGCGTCGCAGGCCGCGGACCAGGAAGAACAGGCCGCGGTCGGTGTGCAGGCCGGTGAGGAGGGCGCGGATGCCCGCGGAGTCCAGAGCACCGGCCTCGGTGATCCGCCGCCGGTCCCGGCGGGCCCTTGTCCTGGTGGTGCATTCCTGCGCCGTCCCTACCACGGCAACGGCGAGGAGGAAGATGATGATCAGCCGGAGGGAGGAACGCTCGACCGGCTCCGCGGAGACGACGGAATAAGTCGTGGAGACGGCCAGGGCGACCACAAGTGGGATCAGCCTGACGGCGGCGCGTTTCGGTTCGCTGTGGATCCAGGTGAAGCCGTCCCGCCAGTCGAGCAGCTCGCGGATTTCCCGGGCGGTCCAGATCACCGGCGCGGTCACGAACTTGTTCAGCGGCAGTGGTTCGGGGGAGGCGGCCGTCGACAAGTAGGTATGGAAGCACAGGGCTGAGTAGCAGGTGACAAGCGCCGGAAGCAGATGCCAGCCGGATATCGCCGCGACGAGCACGGCCAGGCCGTAAGCACGCAGGATCGTGGCGATGACGGCCACCGAGTCCAGCGGGTCACGCCAGGAGCGCCACCGGCCGGCCGCGGACTCGGCCGCTGACATGCTGACCGCCAGACACGGAACGAGATAGCCGATCAGAGCCACGGCCTCGGCCGCCGCCACGATCACCGGCAGCCGCCACGTCGGAGTGCCCCGGACCAGCGCCACCAGGGCGAACGTGGCCACCACCGCGGCGTCCAGCACCGGTGTGGCCAGCAGCACCCCGATCAACCGCGTGAACGGGCGCGGATCGCGCAACCGCCGGATCCCGGCGAGGATCGCGTGCCGGTCCCGCCACAACCGCCCCCGCCCGGCCCGGCCGATCAGCACCCCGCGAACCTGCCGGGCCAGCGACGGCGGCATCACCCGCAACCGGCCGACCTGGGCCAGCGCCGACTCCTGCAACAGCAGACTGGGGCTGCCGGCGGCCTGATCGAGCAGTTCGTCGCGGTCGGGCTCGGGGGCCGCGGACACGTTCTCGATCGCCCACACCTGGTCGGCGCGAGAACCGCTCTCGTACGCCCGCCGGAGCAGCCGCCCGATCCGGCCGCGCACCCGCGGGTCGAGCCGGGCCACCGAATCCTCGTCCAGGCCGGCGCTGAGCAGGGACAACAGGTGCAGTGCGCCCGGTGGCCAGGCGAAGCGCCGGGCCCGGGAGCGGGTGGGGATCGCGTCGCGGACCAGGCGTTCGGTGGTGCGGAGGAGGTCGTCGTCCGCCCGGGTCTGCAGCAGGGTGACCGCGGTCTCGCGCCACTGCCCGGCGGTGAGAAGTTGCTCGAGCGGGACAGCGGCGGCCTCTTCGAGCACCCGGGCGGTCGCTTCGGGCGCCCAGGCGGACGCCGCAACCCCTTGCGCATTCGCGGAGAGCACCCGAGCGGTGGCAAAGAATTCCTGGAAGCGGCGATGCACGAAGCTGAACTCGCTCCCGCCGCCCGGCGTGGTCGCACTCGACGCCAGCTTCACGAAGGCGAGCGCCTCCAGACGCTCGCGCAGATCCGGCTGCGGCCCGAACCGCCCCTCGACCGCTGCCACCAGCTCGTCGTAGGAGGGCGAGAGTCCGAGACCGGGCGACGCCGCCATGCAGAACGCCGCCATCTCCGCGGCCGAGCGCAGCGCCGCCGCGTCCAGCCCGAACCGCTGCTCGACCCGATCACGGTCCCGGGCCAGCCGACCGGCGACGAAGTCCTCGAACACCTCGTGCGACGTCCGCGGCAGCGCGTCGTTGCGGGCCACGAAGTCGGTCAGCAGCCCGAGCAGCATCGGGTTGTCGGAGAACGGCCCCAGCACGCTGCCGGCCGACGTGATCCCGCCGACGAGCAGGCCCTCCTGGGCCGGGGTCAGCCCGGCGCGCCGGATCAGCCGCCGTTTCTGCCGGTCGGTCAGGCGAAGAATGGTGAACCGGGGCCAGCCGAACCGGCGCGGGCCGCGGAACTCGCGGGAGGCGACGACGCCCCGGCAGACGTTCATGGTGTGCAGGAACGCGTGGACGGCGTCGGCGTACTCCTCGACGACCGGCTCCACCTCGGTGGCGGTCAGGATGTCGGGGATCTCGTCGAACGAGTCGAACAGGAACACCCAGGTGCCGTTCCGCATCCCGGCGTCCAGCTCGGTGGCGAGGAACTCGGCGACCCCGGCACTGCGCGAGCGGTTCAGCGCGGCGAGGACGAACTCGCGGATGGTGGTCGCGTCGACCGGCTCGCTCCCGTCCCGGCGCAGCTCCTTCAGGTTGAGATAGAGCGGGATGACCCCGCGCTGCTCGCGCAGCGCCAGGTGCCGCAGCGCGACGGACTTCCCGGCCCCGGGCTCGCCCTGCAGCAGGATCAGCCGATCCCGGCTCCGGCGCAGCGCCCGGGTCAGTGACCGCACCCGGCGTGGCCCGCGACGGCCGCTCGTCACCTCCAGCTCGGCGTGCAGCTCGGCGAACCGGTCGTCGCGCCAGTTGTCCTTCGCACTGATCCGGGTGACCTCGGCGATCAGGGCCCCGACGAAGAGACGGCGCTGACGCTCAAGATCAAAAGACGATTTCCCTCGTACGCGATCAAGCACCACCGCCGCGACGAACAGCACCGCGAGGATCGCCCAGAGAGCCGGCACCCACCAGCGTCGCCACGCCGCCGGTGGGCTGATCGCGTTGGTGATCAGGTTGCCGATCAGGCCGAGCCCGACGGTGACGGTGGCGGCGGCCAGCGTGCGGGACAGCGACGGCCGGTTCTCCATCCCACCCCCGTTCCGCCGATGCCGGACATCGAGGATCGTAATCGAATCCGGCCGGTCGTCAGGTCCCGCTGTTCCGCGGCTTGACTCTGCCCCCGGGGCAGGGTGCAGCCTTGATCTACGGAAGGGGGTTCTCATGCTGGTGGACGAGTACGCGCAGGCCAGGCCCACGTCGGCCCTGCGTGGGCACGTGGCGTTCTACTCCGGCTATCGACAGCGCGGTGTCCCACCCGGGCGGCACCGCGGGTTGCCCTCGCCGTACCTGACGCTGATCTTCACGATGGACGAGCCGCTGGTGATCGCCGAGCACCCGGATCGGCGGCAGGCCCCGGGCCCGTTCGAGGCGCTGCTCGGCGGGCTGCACCGGCGTCCGGCGACGATCACGCACGACGGGCGCCAGTCCGGGGTGCAGGTGGCGTTGCAGCCGCTGGGCTGCCGGGCGCTGCTCGGGCTGCCGGCCGCCGAGCTGGCCGAGCTCGACGTGGATCCGGCCGCGCTCCTCGGTGAGGCCTTCGTCGCCGAGGTGCGGGAGCGACTGTGCACGGCGCCCGGCTGGCCGGCCCGGTTCGCGGTCCTCGACACGGCGCTGACCGGGCTGCTCGGGGCGGCGCCGGCCCCGGCCGGGCTGGATCGGGTGGCCCACGTCTGGGGCAGGCTCCGCCGTGGGGGCGGTTCGATCGACGACCTCGCGGGTGAGGTCGGGTGGAGCGCCCGTCACCTCACCGACCGGTTCCGGGCCGAGCTGGGCCTGCGGCCGAAGGAAGCGGCGCGGATCGTCCGGTTCGACCGTGCCCGCCGGGCGCTGCGGCCCGGGGTCCGCCTGGCCGACCTCGCCGCCGAGCAGGGCTATGCCGACCAGTCCCACCTCGTGCGGGACTTCCAGGCGTTCGCCGGGTGTGCCCCGTCCCGGTGGTTGTCCGACGAGTTCGGTTTCGTCCAAGCGGCCGCGGCCGCCGATGCCGACGATGAGGTGCATGACTGACGAGAAGACACCACCGCCGCCGCAGGTGTGGCCCACGCTGCGGGCGCGGGACGCCCGCGCGCTGATCCGCTTCCTGGTGGAGGCGTTCGGCTTCGAGGAGACGGCGACCTACGGCGAGGGCGACCGCGTCGACCACTGCCAGCTGGACTGGCCGCCGGGCGGCGGGGTCATGCTCGGCTCGGTCCGCGACCGGGCGGACGACGCGTGGGCGTTGCCGCCGGGCACCTTCGGGGCCTACGCGGTGACCGACGAACCGGACGAACTCGCCGCCCGCGCCCGCGCCGCCGGAGCGGAGATCGTCCGCGAGCCCTTCGACACGGACTACGGTTCCCGCGACTTCGCCGCCCGCGACCCGGAGGGCAACCTCTGGTCCTTCGGCACCTACCGCGGCGCCTCACGCTGACCGCCGTCCGCTACCGGCTGTCTGCTGCCGCCATTGCTGTCTGCTGCCGCCGGCGCTGTCCGCTGCCGGCCGACCGCTGTGGGCCGTTCTGCGCGTCGCTTCCGGTCTGCCGGGCCCTCCGGTATCGGGGCCGGGCTCCGGCCGTGTGGCGGCGGTTCGGGATCGGTGTTCCGGCCGTGTGGCGGCGGTTCGGGATCGGTGTTCCGGCTGGGCGGCGGCGGTTCGAGGCTGGCGTTCCGGCCGTGTGGCGGCGGTTCGAGGCTGGCGTCCCGGCTGGGCGGCGGCGGTTCGAGGCTGGCGTTCTGCCTGGTGGTGGCCCGGGGCCTGGGCCCCGGGCCGGGATGGTCGGGTGGTCAGGCGGCCAGGGCGGTGGCCAGGTGGTCGCGGAAGGTGCGCTCGTCCTCGGTGACGGTCTCGCCGCCGAGGCCGAGGATGCCACCGGTGGAGGCGGCGCCGACGACCGCGTCGGCCACCTCCAGGAGCCAGTGGCGGTAGGTCTCGGCGTCGGCGACCGAGGCCTTCGACGCGAGCAGGCCGGCGGCCTCGGTCGCGCGGTTCAGCACGTCCGCGGAGTAGGCGGCGGGGTCGGCCGGCTCGATGACCGGCGGCTCCTCGCCCAGTTCCGGGTCGCCGGCCTCGGCCACGGCGGCCGTGGCCACCGCGGTGACCAGCGTGCTGGCCGAAGCGCGGGCGTCGGAGATGCGGCTCAGCCCGGCCGCGCTCTCCGCCCGGGTCTTGCGGGCACTGTCGTGGGTGGCGGCGCTTGCCGCAGTGAGCACCGCGTGCGGAAGGCCGACCAGCAGCCCCCATTCGGCGTCGGTGAAGCCCAGCCGGGCGTAGAGCGGTTCGTCCGTCACTCGGGGTTTCCTTTCGCTTCCGTCGGCGGCCGACAGCGCATTCTTGCGCACCGGCGGGCCGCTCCGGTCCTCACCACCCCTCTACCCGATCATGTCGTTGCTCACCCCAGCCCCCGTGTTAAGTCCCTGTTGCCCCGGGGGACCCCACCCGCCACCCGGTACCGGGCCCCACCGGCAACTCCCAAGGCTTCCCCCGGCCGGCACCCACCGCCGCCCGGAGCCCGTCAAAACACCCCTGAGCGCCCAGCTGTCGCGGTCCGGCCGGCGTTCAGCGGTGTCCGGGGCGGGTTGCGGCACTTCTCGGCGCCGGCCCGCTGGGAGGCCGGTGACGATCGCGCCGGCCGCGCGCTGCTCGCGGAGAGCCTGGCGGTCGGCCTGGAGGCGGGCGAGCACGATCACGCGTGCCGCGCGTACGCGAATCTCTCCTGGCTGTTGCTCGACTACCTGTGTCCCGGCGAGGCCGACGCGGTGCTGACCGAGGCGATCGACTTCGCCGAGCGCCGCGAGGTGCTCGGATTCTTGCGCTGTCTGCACGTCGGCCGGGGCGCCTGTACCTGGCCCGCGGAGAGTGGGCGGACGCGGACGCGGACGCGAGGCGGGCTGGGCGCTCGGCGCGCCGGCGAACATCCGCTGCCCGGCCTGGTCGTGCAGGGCCTCGCCCGGGTGCGCACGGGGCGCCCGGGCGGCGACGAGCTGATCGCCGAGGCGTGGGAGCTCGCGCTCGGCATCGGTGAGGCGCAGCGCATCGGCCCGGCCGGAGCGGCGATGGCCGAGGCCGCCTGGCTGCGCGGGTCCCCGGCAAAGGACTCGTGGCACCGGGCCTACCGGCGGGTGTTCCGCGAGGAGGCCTTCGGGCTCACCGGGCGCCAGCTGGAGGTGCTGCGCCTGCTCGCCGACGGCCGGAGCAACCCGGAGATCGCCGCCGAGCTGGTCCTCTCGGTCCGGACCGTCGACGCGCACGTGGCCGCGGTGCCGGCCAAGCTCGGTGTCCGCACCCGCAAGGAAGCCGTCCACCGCTGTCGGGACGGGCCCTGACAGACTGTCCGGTGTGCGCGAAGTGGTCGACGGAGTCTTCGAGCTCCGCCTCGGAGTGGTCAACGTCCACCTGGTCGTCACCGACGACGGGGTGATCCTGGTCGACACCGGGCTCCCCGGGCAGGCCGCCGCGATCGAGCAGGCCGCCCGTCCGCTCGGCCCGGTGCAGGCGATCCTGCTCACCCATCACCACCCGGATCACGCCGGCGGCGCGGCCGACCTGCGCCGGCGCACCGGCGCCCGGCTGATCGCGCACGCGGCCGAGGCACCGCACCTGACCGGCCATTTCCAGGCCGAGGAGCCGGAGGGGCGGCTGCGGAAGTTCCTGTTCCGACGACTCGAAAAGATCGAACCCACCAAGATCGACCAGCTGGTGGGCGACCGCGCCGAGCCGCTCCCGGACTTCACCGTGATCCACACCCCGGGCCACACGCGCGGCCACCTGTCGTTCCACCTCGCCCGGGCCGGCGGCGTCCTGTTCGCCGGCGACGCCGCCACCAGTAGGAACGGCAAGGTCGTCGGTGCCGTGGAGAAGCTCGCCGGGTTCGACGCCGACCACGCCGTCTTCGGCCACGGCCGGCCCATCTCCGGCGAGGCCGCCGCCCGCTTCCGCGAAGCGGCGGCGGCGATCAAGCCGGAGTGAGCAGCTTCTGGTTGACGACCACCGGCACCGACAGCGTCTTGTAGCCCACGGTGTCGAACAGGACGGTCATCTTCTCCTCCTCGTAGCCCATCACCATCCCGGTGCCCCACTCCGCGTGGCTCACCTTGCTGTGGATCGGGAACGGACCCTCCTCCTCGACGGCGTTCACCTCTTCCGCGCTCCCGTCCGCGCAGTTGTCGCAGTGCCCGCACATCCGCCGGATCTCCTCGCCGAAGTAGGCGAGCAGCGTCTCGGTCCGGCACTGCCGGCTCTCCGCGAACCCCCGCATCATGTCGGTGCGCGACTTGATCACGGTCTGCTGGCGTTCGAACTCGGCGATTGCGGCCCGGGCCGCCTTCGCCGGGAGGGGCGCGCCGGGCGGTGCACCGATCTTGCTGCCTTTTCCGGTACGGGCGGCGCCCACCTGTTCCAGCAACGCGAGGTACTGCCCGAGGCGGCGTGGGCCGAGCCCGGTCTCCTTGGCCAGTGCGGTCTTGGTCGCGGCGCCCTTGTGCAGCACCCCGGCCAGTTCCCGCAGCTCGTCCTCGTCGGGTCCGCCGCCGTTGAAGAAGCGCTGGATCGCCTCGTCCTCGGCGCGCCACAGCAGCAGCACGCGCCCCGGCTCGCCGTCGCGCCCGGCCCGGCCGATCTCCTGGAAGTAGCTGTCCGGCGAATCGGGCAGGGCCATGTGCGCCACCCAGCGGATGTTGGCCTTGTCGATGCCCATCCCGAACGCCGACGTGGCCACCATGATGTCGACCTTGTCGTCGATGAAGTCCTGGTGGCGCTGTTCTCGCAGGCCGGCCGCCATTCCGCCGTGGTAGTACTCGGCGGGGTAGCCCGCCTGGGTCAGCTTGTCGGCGAGTTCTTCGGCGGCGCGCCGCGTGGCGACGTACACGATCCCGGGTCGTTGCCCCTCGTCGAGCATCGTGGTCAGCCGCCGCCACCGGTACGCCTCGTCGGGGCAGTACGTCACCTCGAGGAACAGGTTCTTGCGGTCCAGCCCGGACACGTGGATCTCGGGGTTGCGCAGTTGCAGCCGGCTGATGATGTCCTCGCGGACCGGCGGTGACGCGGTCGCGGTCAGTGCCAGCACCGGCGGGCGGCCCAGCTCCTTGATCATGTCGCCCAGCGCCAGGAAGTCGGGCCGGAAGTCCGGCCCCCAGGCCGAGATGCAGTGCGCCTCGTCGATCGCGACCAGGCCGGGCTTGAGGGCCTTGACCTCGGCGAGCCGTTCCGGGTTGGCGAGCTGCTCGGGGGTGATGAAGAGGAATTCGGCCTTGCCGGCGCGCAGTTCCTCGATCGCCTCCTGCTGCTCGCGGGGCGTCTCGGCCGAGCTGACCCGGACCGCGCGGATCTTCGGGTCGTCGTGCTCGTTGAGCGCGGCGATCTGGTCCTGCTGGAGGGCCAGGAGCGGGGAGATGACCACGGTCGGGCCGGGGAGCAGCACCGCCGGGATCTGGTAGATGGCCGACTTCCCGGCGCCGGTCGGAAGCACGACGAGCGCGTCCTTGCGACGCAGCACGGCGCGCATCGGCTTGAACTGGCCGGGGCGCAGGGACGGCCATCCGAAGTGGGTGCGGGCCACCTTGCGCAGTCGGGGGCCGTAGATAGGGAGTTTCATCGGGCGGCCTGTGTACCCCTATTTGCCGCCGAACATGCGGCGTATGGCCCAGAGCAGGAAGAGCAGCGCGAGTGCGACGCCGAGGAGCTTGACGGCGTGGATCTCCGACCAGTCGACGGTTGCTTCCGCGAGGGGGGTAGGCGGCACGTCGCCACTCTATCGGGTATCGGCCACGGCTAATAGAAAGGTTTGTTGACTAAATGCTGCGGGTGGTGTGACCATAGGTCCCCGAACGGGGGAGAACGTTCACATAGACGTTCGTGTATGCATTCGGAGGTACGGGGGACATGTCGAAGCACGGCGGATTGCCGGAACTTGCCGCTGCGGTTCTCCAACCCGGATTCGTCGGGACGACCGCTCCCGACTGGATCCGCCGCCGGCTCGCCGAAGGCCTCGGCGGCGTCGCGCTCTTCGCCCGCAACGTCGAGTCGCCGGCCCAGGTCGCCGTGTTGACCGCGCAACTGCGGGCCGAACGCCCCGACGTGATCGTGGCCATCGACGAGGAAGCCGGCGACGTCACCCGCTTCGAGTCCCGCCACGGCAGCTCCCGCCCCGGCAACCTCGCCCTCGGCGCGATCGACGACCCGCTGCTGACCGAGGCCGTCGCCCGTGACCTCGGCTGCGAACTGGCCGCGGCCGGCATCACGCTGGACTACGCCCCCGACGCGGACGTCAACAACAACCCCGACAACCCCGTCATCGGCGTACGGGCATTCGGCGCCGAACCTTTCCTGGTGGCGCGCCACACCGCCGCGTTCGTGCGGGGCCTGCAGACCTACGGCGTGGCCGCCTGCGCCAAGCACTTCCCCGGCCACGGCGACACCGCCGTCGACTCGCACCACGACGTGCCGCTGATCGACCGTACGGCGGAAGAACTGGCCGCCAACGAACTCGTGCCGTTCCGGGCGGCGATCGCGGCCGGCGTCAAGGTCGTGATGACCGGCCACCTGCTCGTCCCCGCCTACGACGACGACCTGCCCGCGACGCTGAGCCCGCGCATCCTCACCGGACTCCTGCGTGAGGAGCTCGGCTTCGACGGGCTGATCGTCACCGACGGGATCGAGATGCAGGGCGTACGCCGTCGCTTCGGTCTCGCCGGAGCCACCGTCCGCGCGCTCGCCGCGGGCGTCGACGCGATCTGCGTCGGCGGGGACCACGCCGACGAGGAAACCGCGCTCCACCTGCGCGACGCGATCGTCGCCGCAGTCCTCTCCGGGGAACTGCCCGAGGCGCGGCTGCGGGACGCCGTCGCCCGGGTCCGTGCGCTCGGCGCGTGGACCACCCGTACGCAGAAAGAAGCCGGAGTGATCCGCGGACCGCAACCCGCGTCGGAGATCGGCTACAACGCCGCCCGGCGCGCGCTGCGGGTCACCCGCTCGGAGAACGGCCCCGAACTGCCGATCATCGGTGTGCCGCACGTCGTCGAGTTTGCCCCGCCGCGCAACATCGCGATCGGCGAGGAGACCCCGTGGGGCGTCGGCGCGCCGCTCGCCTCGCTGCTGCCCGGCACCACCGCGGTCCGGCTCTCCGCCGAAGACCTGGCACCCCTGGCCGACCCGGCCGGTCGCGTCCTGGCCGGTGCCGCCGGTCGCCCGCTGATCCTGGTCGTCCGCGACGTGCACCGGCACCGCTGGATCGCGGACACGCTGACCGCCGTCCTGGAACGCCGCCCCGACGCGATCGTGGTCGAGATGGGCATCCCGGTCCAGGTCGCCGGTGGTGTCCACGTGGCGACGTTCGGCGCGACCCGCGCCTGCGGCCTGGCCGCCGCCGAGCTGATCGCCGGCGCCGACATCCCCGAGCCGGTAGCCGCCTGACCGCCGAGGCTAGTGGGCCACCAAGTCCGCATATTCCGGATGCTCACTGATGTAGTGAGAGAAGAACGGACAAGCCGGCACGATCTTCTGCCCCCGCTCCCGCAACTGTTCCAGCGTCTTGCGAGCCAGCTCCCCCGCCAGCCCTTGCCCCCGCATGTCCGGGTCGGTCTCGGTGTGCAGGACGACGATCACGTCCTCCCCGCGCATCCGGTAGGACGCCAGCGCGCCGACCGTGCCGTCCACGGCCAGTTCGAACCGGTGTGCCGCAACGTTGTCGTGGACCAGGTGGTCGCTCACAAGTCCTCCTCAGGGGATCGATCCACAGCTTAGGGTGGCTCTGACCTCGTACCGTGAAAAGGGTGTCGATCTCAAAATCACTTGTCGTCGCGGTGCTCGCCGCCACCCTTCTGACCGGCTGCAGTTCGGATGGCGTCAACTGTGGCGTGGATCAGTGCACGGTCACGATCCAGCGGGAGACGAAGGCGAGCGTCGAGGTGCTGGGCGTCGAGGCGGAGTTCGTCAGCGCCGACGACAACACCGTCACCCTGCAGGTGGCCGGGCAGCAGGTCACCTTGACCAAGGGGCAGCAGGCGGTCGAGGTGGGTGGGCTGCAGCTGTCGCTGGAGAGTGTGACGCCGAGTGCGATCCAGGTGCAGGTGTCCCGTTGACACCCGGAGTTTGACGATCGTCGCGTCCGGTCACATTGAGGGGCATGTCCTCGACTGCCTCGAACGTCAAATATCACGCGTCCCGCGCGGCGGACAGCAAGCCCTTGGAGTTCCTGGCCCGGGGCGGCTTCGTCGGTTACGGCATCATCCACCTGCTCTTCGCCTGGATCGCGCTGCAGGTCGCCTTCGGCGGCTCCGGCAAGGAGAGTGATCAGTCCGGCGCTCTCCAGGAGCTGGCGAGCAAGCCGTTCGGCAAGACGCTGCTGGTGATCATCGTGGTCGGCCTGTTCGCGATGGCGATCTGGCAGCTCTTCGAGGCGATCGTCGGGGAGAGCGGCGAGCAGACGAAGTCCGCGATCGCCGAGCGCGTGATGTCCGGCATCCGCGCGGTCCTCTACGTCTACCTGGGCTGGGTCGCGATCAAGGTGATCCAGGGCGCGAACGCGTCGATGGGCGACAACTCGGAGAGCAAGTCGGCGGGGCTGATGCAGTCCACCGGCGGTCGCTGGCTGGTCGGGTTCGCCGGTCTGGTGGTGCTCGGCGTCGGGGCCGGGATCTTCGTCTACGGCCTCCGCAAGAAGTTCACCAAGCACCTGAACACGCAGGAGATGCCGCTGAGCACCCGCAAGCCGATCATCCGGCTGGGTATGGCCGGTTACATGGCCAAGGGTGTCGCCTACACGGTCGCCGGTGTCCTGTTCGTCACCGCCGCGGTCACCTACGACGCGAACAAGGCGCGCGGCCTCGACGCCGCCTTGAAGACCCTGGCCGGGCACCCGTGGGGCGTCTGGCTGCTGGCGCTGATCGCGGCCGGCATCGCGGCCTTCGGCATCTACTGCTTCGCCCAGTCCCGTTACCGCAAGATCTAGATTCAGGACCCGATCTGCCCGTACGGCCGTGGCCCGTCCCCTGTGACGTGTGTCCGACATCCGCCGTCCGGGTGTGTGCCCGGCACCGCGGCGGGCAAGGTGGAGCGCTGGCACCGCATCTCGACCGTGGAGAGGAAAGTTCGTGTCCAGCGTTCTGACTGCCGTGCTCGCCGTCACGGGGGCCGCTGTCGCCGCCGTCCTGATCGTCGAGGCGTCGCACCAGGTGATGGTCCGGCTCGGGCGCCGATCGTTGCTCGCCGCCGACCTGGCGAAGACCATGCACCGGCCGTTCCTGGTGACCCTGACCCTGATCGCCGTGCAACAGGCGGTCCGGGTGTGGGGCGGGGAGTTCCCGGGCCGGGGCGGCGTGCTGCACGCGCTCGTCATCGGCTGCATCGCCGCGTTCGCCTGGCTGGTGGCCGCCCTGCTGCTGGTGCTGGAGGACGCGACGCTGGCCCGGTGGAGCACCGACGTGCCGGACAATCTGCGTCGCCGCCGGATCAAGACGCAGGTGGTGATGCTGCGCCGGGTGACCGTCGCGACGATCGTCGTGCTGACCGCCGGTGTCATGCTGATGACCTTCCCGGGGATCCGGGCGCTGGGTGCGAGCGTGCTCGCCTCGGCCGGTCTGGTCTCGGTGATCGCGGCGCTGGCCGCGCAGAGCACTCTCGGCAACGTCTTCGCCGGCATCCAGCTCGCGTTCAGTGACGCTATCCGGGTCGACGACGTGGTGGTCGTCGAGGGCGAGTGGGGCCGGATCGAGGAGATCACCCTCACCTACATCGCGGTGCAGATCTGGGACGACCGGCGGCTGATCCTGCCCACGTCGTACTTCACCACCAAGCCGTTCCAGAACTGGACCCGCAGCAGCTCGGCGGTGCTCGGCACGGCCGAGATCGACGTGGACTGGTCCACGCCGATCGAGCCGTTGCGGGCCGAGTTGCGCCGCGTCTGCGAGGGCTCGGAGCTGTGGGACGAGCGGGTCTGCGTGCTGCAGGTGACCGAGGCGACCGGCGGCATGGTCCGGCTGCGGGCCCTGGTCAGCGCGGCCGACGCCGGGGCGCTGTGGGACCTGCGCTGCCTGGTCCGCGAGCGCCTGGTCGGCTGGATGTGGGAGAACCAGCGCGGTGGCCTGCCGCGGATGCGTACTCAGCTGGACGAGTCCGACGACGGGGTGGCGCCGCTGCGGCAGACTCGGCGGTCGGACGCGTCGGCGGATGCGCGCGTCTTCAGCGGGGGTGACGACGGTGAGGCCCGGGGTGCGGCGTTCGGCGGGGTGGACGGACACGCGCCGGCGCCGGGCGATGCGGTCCCGGCCGCGCGGTGACGCGTCCGGAAGGATTGAGCTACCGGTGATCAGGGCATACACCGGACACAGCGAAAGGGGGACACGATGGCCGATGTCATCGACGGCCACGCCCGGCCCTTGTCTGATCAATCCACGGCGGAACTGGTCCAGCGCGCGAGCGAGCAGCTCAGCAGGCTGGTCCGGGACGAGCTGACCCTGGCCAAGGCGGAGCTTGCCGAGAAGGGCAAACACGCGGGCATCGGGGTCGGTCTCTTCAGCGGCGCGGGCGTGCTCGCGATGTACGGTGTCGGTGCCTCGATCGCGACCGCGATCATCGCGTTGAGCCTGGTCTGGCCGCTCTGGCTGGCGAGCCTGGTGATCACCGCGGTGATCTTCGTGGTGGCGGGCGTGCTGGCGCTGATCGGCCGGTCGCAGTTCCGTCGCGCCGTCCCGCCCGAGCCGAAGGCCGCGATCGAGGGCTTGAAGGCCGATGTCGACGAGGTCAAGCAGGCGGTCAAGGAGCGAGGCCGGGCATGAGCGAGCTTGTGAGCGAATCATCGAGCTCAGTCCGGAAATCATGCCGGCGCCGGAGCGAAGCGGAGGTGACGGCATGAGCGAGAACAATGGAACGACGGACGGCAAGCCGGATCTGGTGGCGTTGCGCGCCGAGATCCAGCGGACCCGCGCCGACCTGGGGGAGACGGTGCAGGCCCTGGCCGCGAAGGCGGACGTCAAGGCCCGCGCGCGCGAGCAGGTGACGCAGACCCGGCAGCGGCTGCTGGAGCAGGCCGCGTTCGCCACCGGTCGGCTGCGGGAGGTGGCCGGTCACGCGACGGCGAACGTGAAGGACGCCGCCGGGCAGACCGCGTCCGCGTCCGAGGGCGCGGCTCACGACGTGGCGGTCCGGGTGCGCGAGGGCCGGGTGCCGATGGTGCTGATCGCGGCCGGGGTGGCCGCGGTGGTGGGAGTGATCCTGATCGTGCGGGGGAGGCGCTGATGGCGGGCAAGCTCGGTAAGGTCGCGTTGAAACCGGTCAACGTGGCGCTCGGCCTCGCGGCCGGTGCGCTGGCCGGGGCGCTCTTCAAGCAGGTGTGGAAGCTGGCTTCGGGTGACGACGACGCGCCCGACGCCGGTGACGAGGACCGTGGCTGGGGCGAGATCCTCGCCGCGGCGGCGCTGCAGGGCGCGATCTTCGCGGTGGTGAAGGCCGCCGTCCATCGTGGTGGCGCGATCAGCGCGAAACGTCTGACGGGTACCTGGCCCGACTAGCGGTTCCTTGATCATCACCGGTATAGACAGGTGTCTTGACGGCTCCCCACTTCGTAAGCGCGAAGTGGGGAGCCTTTTCCATATCTGCCACGCTTTTTTGGATTCCCACGAGGGGCAGCTTTGCGGGCTGTTTTTCGGGTACAGTGTGGCCAGTTTTTGCGTATGTGGTTCGCTGCTTCCGCCAGGCGGCGCGACACCGACCCGATCCCGGGAGGGTCTACAGGTGCCGCAAAGCCGAACGGAGGGGACGTCCTCTGAAAGGGCCGCCTCGCGGCGCCGCTGCTCGAAAACGGTCATCGGCCCCGCGCTCCGCTGCCGCGGTCGGGCGGGCCGGCATTTTCAGAAGGAGAGTTCAGCATGGCGCAAGGAACCGTGAAGTGGTTCAACGCAGACAAGGGCTTCGGCTTCATCACCGTCGACGGCGGGGGTGCTGACGTGTTCGTCCACTTCTCGGCCATCCAGACGAGCGGCTACCGCACTCTGGAGGAGAACCAGCGGGTGGAGTTCGAGATCGCCCAGGGCCAGAAGGGCCCGCAGGCGGAGCAGGTTCGCCCGCTCTGAGACCAATCCGCCGGTCGCGAGGCCGGCATGCCGGTCGCCTGGCGGAGGCCGGCCTGACCGAGTGGCCCCGCACCCTCGCCGAGGTTGCGGGGCCTCTTCTGTACGACCCTTTGTCCCACCGCGTTGTCGGCAATGCCCTGACGACCCGGTCGTGGTGGCGCCCGCCTGCCCAGAGGCGCACGCCCCGCGCGACCGGGTCGTCGTCTGCTGCTGGTCAGGCCGCCGGCTTGCCGCTGCTGCGCCGCCGCATGCCGATCACCACGAGCGCCAGGCCGACCCCGGTGACCGCGCCGCCGACGGCGGCCCAGACCGGCTGATCGCTCATCAGCTCGTTCTCGAACACGTTCAGCCCCTGCAGCGTCCAGACCGCGCCGAGCACGACGGCGAGCAGGCCGATCGACATCGACAGCCAGCCGCGCAACCGGATGGTCTCAGCCGGGGCTTCGGTTTCATTGTTCACCATTTGTCGTGCACCTGGGGGCGAATCAGCTCATCGTAGACCGCGGCGATCTTTTCCAGGGTTTCCGGTGAAAGCGGTGCGAGATCGGCGGCGTGCGCGTTCGCGCGCGCTTGCTCGGGATTACGCGCACCTGGGATCACGACGGTGACGGCCGGCTGTTCGACGATCCAGCGCAGTGCGAATTGCGCCATCGTCACCCCATCCGGAACGAGTGGACGCAGCCGCCGAACTGCTTCCAATCCGGTAGAGAAGTCGACGCCGGAGAACGTTTCACCGACGTCGAACGACTCGCCGTGCCGGTTGTAGTTGCGGTGGTCGTCGGCGGCGAACGTGGTGTTCTCGTCATAGCGCCCGGAGAGCAGGCCACTGGCGAGCGGCACCCGCGCGATGATCCCGACTCCCGCCTCGGCGGCGGCCGGCAGAACCCGCTCCAGCGGCTTCAGCCGGAACGCGTTGAGGATGATCTGGACGCTGGCGACGCCCGGACGGGCGATCGCGGCGAGCGCCTCGTCGACCTTCTCGACGCTCACGCCGTACGCCGAGATGCGCTTTTCCTGCACCAGGGTGTCGAGCGACTCGAAGACCTCGTCGCTGTGGAACACCGGCGTCGGCGGGCAGTGCAGCTGGACCAGCTCGAGGGTGTCGACGCCGAGGTTGGCCCGGGAGCGGTCGGTCCAGGCGCGGAAGTTGTCGAGCGAGTAGTTCTCCGGGACCTGGGGGAGGCGCCGGCCCATCTTGGTGGCGACCGTGAGGCCGGGTTTGCCCTTCACGAACGAGCCGACGATCTGCTCGCTGCGCCCGTCGCCGTAGACGTCGGCGGTGTCGATGAAGGTGACCCCGGCGTCGACCGCGGCCTGCAGGGTGGCGTGCGCGTCGGCCTCGCTGACCTCGCCCCAGTCGGCGCCGAGCTGCCAGGCGCCCAGGCCGATCACCGACGCGTCGCGGCCCATCCGGCGAAAGCTTCGTTTTTCCACGTGGAGACCCTACCGCCAAGCTGCTATGTTGAAACAAAACGTACGTACGGTTTGCTGTTGTCCACGATCTGGAGGCGCGTCATGTGGGATCCCACCGTGTACCGGCGATTCGGCAACGAGCGGTCCCGGCCGTTCTTCGACCTCACCGCGCGGATCGGGGCCACCGCCCCTCGCGTCGTCGTCGACCTCGGCTGCGGCGACGGCACGCTGACCCGCACCCTCGGCGACCGCTGGCCGGACGCGCACGTGACCGGCATCGACTCCTCGCCCGAGATGATCGCCAAGGCCGGTGACGGCGACTTCCGCATCGGTGACCTCGCCGACTGGCAGCCCGGCCCGGACACCGGCGTCGTCGTCACCAACGCGGCCCTGCAGTGGGTTCCAGGACATCAAGATCTGCTCGTACGCTGGCTGGCCGCCCTACCGTCCGGAGCGTGGCTCGCCATGCAGGTCCCCGGCAACTTCGACGCGCCCTCACACAGGTTGCTGCGGGCCGTGGCCGGTGACTTCGGCGTCGGTCATGTGCTGCGCGAGTCCCCGGTGGACGACCCCTCCGACTACGCGGACCTGCTGGCCGGGGCGACCGTCGACGCCTGGGAGACGACGTATCTGCACCTGCTGCCGGTCGACGGGCCGGACCATCCGGTGCTGCGGTGGACAGAAGGCACCGCGCTGCGACCGGTGCGGGCGGCGCTCGACGACGACGCGTGGGCGCGATTCCGGGCCGAGCTGGGCGAACGGCTCACCGGGGCGTATCCGGCGGGGCACGGCCGCGTGGCGTTCCCCTTCCGCCGTATCTTCGTGGTGGCTTCTAACTAGGGGGATCACCTTGAGCGACCTGACCTCGTTCATCGCCGGCCTGCCCAAGGCCGAACTGCACGTCCACCACGTCGGGTCGGCCTCCCCGCGGATCGTGGCCGAGCTCGCCGCGCGGCACGAGGGCAGCTCGCCGGTGCCGGCCGACCCGGAACTGCTGGCGAAATACTTCGAGTTCCGCGACTTCGCGCACTTCATCGACATCTACCTGAGCGTCGTCGACCTGATCCGGGACGCCGAGGACGTGCGGCTGCTCACCTACGAGATCGGGCGGGAGCTGAGCCGGCAGCAGGTGCGGTACGCGGAGCTGACCGTCACGCCGTACTCCAGCGTGCGCCGCGGCATCCCGGCCCCCGCGTTCTGCGAGGCGATCGAGGACGCGCGCACCGGGGCCCGGCGGGACTTCGGCGTCGACCTGGCGTGGTGCTTCGACATCCCCGGCGAGGCGGGGCTGCCGTCGGCTGAGGAGACGCTGCGGATCGCGCTGGAGGAACGGCCCGAGGGACTGATCAGTTTCGGACTCGGGGGGCCGGAGATCGGGGTGCCACGGCCGCAGTTCAAGCCGTACTTCGACCGGGCCCGCGCCGCCGGACTGCACAGCGTGCCGCACGCCGGGGAGACCACCGGGCCGGAGACGATCTGGGACGCGATCCAGTCCCTCGGCGCCGAGCGGATCGGTCACGGCATCGCGGCGGCTCAGGACGAGCGGCTGATGGCGTACCTGGCCGAGCACCAGATCCCGCTCGAGGTCTGCCCCACCTCCAACCTGCGCACCCGGGCCGTGGCGACGCCGGCCGACCACCCGCTGCCGAAGCTCGCCGCCGCCGGTGTGCCGTTCAGCATCAACTCCGACGACCCGCCCATGTTCGGCACGTCGCTGGAGCAGGAGTACGCGGTCGCCGCCGGCCTCCTCGACCTGGACGCCCAGGGCGTGGCCGAGCTGGCCCGCGCCGCCGTCCACCACAGCTTCCTCCCCGACAAGTCCACCCTGCTCGCCGAGATCGACACCTACACCGCCACCCACGCCCGCTGACCGTCCGGCGGGAGCCGGCGGGTGGCCGGGCCGGTGCAGCGGCTCGCGGTTGTGGCTGGTTCTCCGGGCTGTCCGCAGCACCGCTGGGGTCCAGCCGGGTGGCGTGCGCGGGCGGGTGGCCGGGCCGGTGCAGCGGCGTGCGCCTCTCGCTGGTTCTCGGGGTGCCTCAGCCGGGCGGAAGCACCCGGAGAACCAGCCACTCGCGGCGGGCGTCAGGGGTAGAGAGGGTCCTGCCAGACGGCCAGCATGGCCAGGGTTCCGAGGGTGAGGATGACCGCCCAGCGGATCAGCCTCCGGCGGTTGAAGCGCGCCGGGGGCTCCTCCTCGGTCTGCCGCTCGCTCAGCACGTCGCGCATCGCGGTCTCCTGTCGTTTCCTCCGGTGCTCGCCGGGGTGGGGGTGGGAAGTGAGGTCAGCTGGGCACCGCGGTCCAGCTCTGGTGCCGCTGGTTCAGGTCCGGTTCCAGGGCGAGGACCCGCTGCCAGCCGAAGCGCTGCCCGCCGACGCCGACCGCGAGGTCGCCGATCTCGGTGCGCAGCGTGAAGCCGAACGAGGAGGCCTGCAGCCGCCACCGGGTGCCCGCGGCCGCGCAGTCGCCCTGGATGAGCGGCGCACCGGCGACCGGTGTCCCGCCGAGCGGCATCAGGCACTTGCCGCTGGCGCGGGAGATCAGCGTGTACGTGTTGTCGGTGCCGGGCGCCGGTGCCAGCTGCCACTGCTGCTGGTTGCCGCCGTCGGCGGTGCTCAGCGTCGCCGGGGTGCCGTCGGCGGCGCGGGCCGCGTAGAGGTCGGCGGCGCCACCGGTGAGCGAGTTGGTCAGGACGAACCAGGAGTTCTGCACCGGCCGGGCGGCGGGGGCGGTGCGGGCCGACCCCTTGGCCCGATAGTTGCCGGTCCTGCTGCTGATCTCCACCTGGTACACCGAGTCGGGCTTCAACCCGATCAACCGCGCCCGGGTCGCCTTGGTGGTCGCGACCGGCTTGCCACCGACCGACACCTGATAGGTCGCGTCGTCGGACGCGGCGCTCCAGGTCAGCCGGACCGACATGCTGGTCGCGTCGCGGATCTCCAGGGCGGCCTGGCCGTCCCCGGCGGCCGGTGCGCCGCCGTCCCGGTCGCCGGATCCGCTGGTGCCGGACTCGGCGTGGAACGCGGCCTGCTCGGCGTCGAGCCCGGCGCCCGCGCTCGCACCCGGCAGGGGGGCGGTGGAGGTGCTCGGCGCGAGGCTCGGTGCGGCCGGGACGGTGCCGGCGCCGGTGCTGGGGGACGGCGAGGGTGTGCCGGCTGACGGCGGGGCCGGGACGGGGGCGCCGGAGGCGGCGGCGCTGGGCGGTGCGGTGACCGCACCGGGCACGTCCGGGATGTCGTCGCCGCCGTCGCTGCGCAGCAGGAAGTCGCTGAGCGCCACGTTCCAGTGGCTGTCCAGGTAGCTGCCCGGCTTCGGGTTGGTGTTGAAGTAGTCGTCGTGCCCGCAGTCCAGCCGCACCTCGTGCGCCTTCGGGCAGGTCTGGTTCACCGCCTTGCCGGAGCGGTCCGGGCCGCAGAGCAGGTCGTAGCCGTCGGTGCAGCCACCGGTGCCGGTGCCGTTGGGGGCGCCGTTGAGCACCGAGCCGAGAACGTGGGTCAGCTCGTGCGCGGCCATCGCGGAACTCCAGCAGCCGGAGTCGACCCGCGCGTACGACGGGCCGGCGTTGTTCCGGTTCGTCCGCCCCGGGCGGTTGTCGTCGACGTACGTGCCGATGCCGCAGTACACGTTGGCGTCGGAGAACATCAGATACTTGCGGTCGGCCCGGTTGTACCCGAGGTTGCCGAGCGCCTTGACGGTCGACGCGAACGAGTCGAGCGAGCCGGCCGGCAGTTCCACCTCGGAGACCGCGACGGTGCATTCCGGCGTGGTCACGTACCGCACGTGCCGCGAGCCGCCGGTCTCGCCCGCGCTCGCGTCGTAGATCGCGTCGACGCCGGCGGCCCAGGTGCGGAACGAGTTGACGTACTTGTCGTAGCGGGTGGTGGTGCCCGCCGCGTACAGGTAGAGCAGCTGGACCCGCTTGCCGCTCTGCCCGTCGTCGGCGCAGGCGACACCGGCCGGGCCGAGCACGAAGTCGGCGTTGCCGGGCGCGGGGTCGGCGATCAGGGCCGGCGCGTCCGGTGTGATGGCGCTGCCGCCGAGGTCCCGCGCGATCTCCGCGTCGGAGGGCACGCTCACCGGCTGCATCGTGCGCACGGTGCTGGGCAGTTTGCCGGCGGCGGTGACCGGGGCGACGTCCTTGCGGACGGACAGGCCGGTGGGCGCCCGGTCCGGCCCGTGCGTGCAGGTCTCGTCGAAGAGCAGGTAGGACCCGGCGCAGAGCGCGTTGGTGGCGGCCGGTTTCAGTCCCTCGTAGACCAGGCCCTGGTCCGGCGCGTCCTTGGGGAGTGCGGTCAGCGCGAACTCGGTCGGGTCGTCCTTGGTGGTCGCGCCGATCACGCTGGGTCCGACGACGCCACCGACGCCGAGCAGGGCGAGGCCCAGCGCGACCGGAAGCAGCCGGGTGGTGACGGAGCGTGGCGGCTGGCCCTGCTGCTCGCCGGCGCGGCGCCGCCCGATGGGCGACCCGCGGAACGCTGACCGGCGATGCGCGGACAAAGCGTCTCCTTGTCGGAACTGTCGAGCAGGCCGTGCTGGTGGTGCCGGCGCGCGGTGGGAGGGGGCCATGGGGTGCCCGCCCCCCACCGCGCCGGGGCTCCGCCGGCCGCGGCGATGGGGACTTGCGGTAGGCGTGCCGGGGAGCCGGACGGGATCGGAGCGAACACTGCCAGCCCGGGCGAGCCAGGGGAACACTCTTAAAACAGATCTAAGCAACTTCTGATCCGTACGGGGGAAGGGGCTTGCGCGTCACGTCGGGCGTCTTCCCAGCCGGCCGCGGCCGACCAGGCCGAAACGGCTGGGTGTCTTCGGGGTGGCCTCGGCGTCGGCGATCAGCATGACCACGCTGGCGCCGCCGAGGGTGGCCCGGTCGAGGCTGACCGAGCCGCCGGTGGACTGGGTCATCCGCCGGGCGATGTCCAGGCCGAGGCCGGTCGAACCCTGCTGGCTCTGACCGCGGCGCAGGGCCTTCTCCGGGTCCGGGATGCCCGGGCCGGCGTCGTCGACCCGCAGCGCCACCCAGCCGTCGCGGCGGGAGAGCGCCACCTCGAACGCCGTGCCCTGCGGGGTGTAGCGGAACACGTTGCCGAGCACCGCGTCGAGCGCGGCGGCCAGCTCGGCCCGGGGCACCGGCACCGGGATGCGCAGGTGCGCGCCGATCACCCGGTACTGCCGGTCCTGGTCGCCGGCGAGCGCGGACCAGAACGTCATCCGTTCCCGGACCACCTCGCTGGCGTCGCAGAGGCCTTCCTCCGGCGTCGACGCCACCTGCGCGGCGACCGCCTGGCGGGTGGTGTTGATCAGCGAGTTGACCTCGTCGTCGAGCGAGGCGATGGCCTGCCGGATGCGCCGGATGCCGCGGCGGCGGTCGACCTCCTCCGCGGTCAGGTCGATGATCTGGGTGTCGTCCGGGTCGAGGGCCTCGGCGTCGAGCCGCAGCGCGGTCAGCGGGGTGCGCAGCCGGTGCGACAGGTCGGCGACCAGCTCCCGCTCGTCGGTGCGGGACGTGATCAGCCGGTCCGCCATCCGGTTGAACGCGTAACCGGCCTCGGCCAGCTCGCGCGGGCCGGAGGGGTGGATGCGCACGCCCAGGTCGCCGTCACCGACCGCCAGGGCCGCCTCGACCAGGTTGTTGGCCGAGTTGACGGCGCCGCGGGCGAGCCGGTCGACCACGATCACCGAGCCGCCGACCAGCACCACCGCCAGCCCGAGCAGCAGCCACCAGTCGCGGGCGGTGTTCGCGCCCAGCTCGCCGGCGGGCACGAAGACCTCGACGACCCAGGCCTTGCCGTTCGCGCTGACCGGTTCCAGCCGGGCGACGCCACCGGCGACGTCCACCAGGGTGGGCGCACCGGCCGTCGCGGCCTTGTCGATCTCCGCGGCGGTGACCCGGCCGCCGTCGCTGGGCGCCAGGCCGGGGGTGTGCACGACCGGGTTGCCGGCCGAGGTCACCGCCGCGGCCAGGCCTTTCTCACCGGCCCCGGCGACGAGCGCGCCGGCGACGGTGGCGGTCTGCCGCGCGGCGGTGGCGAGCGCCTCCTCCCGGTGGTCGGAGCGCAGGCCCCAGCCCAGGGGCACGAGGAACACCAGGGCGGCGACGGCGGTGGTGGCGGCGGTCGTGTACGCCAGCCGCAACCTCAGTCCGGCGCCACCAACCGGAATCCGACCCCCCGCACGGTGCGCAGGTAGCGGGGCTTCGCCGCGGACTCGCCCAGTTTCCGGCGCAGCCAGTACAAATGCACGTCGATGGTCTGGTCCTCGCCGACCGAGGGCTGCCGCCATACCTCCTCCAACAGCTCACGACGGGAAACCACCCGGCCCGGGCGGGCGGCGAGGTACGCCAACAGGTCGAACTCCTTGCGCGTCAGCGCCAGTGGCTGATCGCCGAGCGTAGCGCTGCGCTCGCCCACGTCAACCCGCAATTCGCCCACCTCGTGAACGGCGGGCTGGGCGGCCCGGCTGGCGCGGCCCACCCGGCGCAGCACCGTGGCGATGCGCGCGTCGAGGTGGGCGCCGGTGAACGGCTTCACCATGTAGTCGTCGGCGCCGGCCCGCAGCAGCCGCACGACGGTCTGCTCGTCGTCGCGCGCGGTGGCGATGATGATCGGCACGTCGGTGATCCCGCGCAGCATGCGCAGCGCGTCCGAACCGTCCAGATCGGGCAGTCCGAGGTCGAGAACGACGAGGTCGGGGGTCTCCGCGGCGACCCGCCGGAGGGCCTCCAGCGCGGTGCCGACGGCGTGCACGGCGTGCCCCCGGTCGGCGAGCGATCGGAGCATGGCGCCACGCACGACATGGTCGTCCTCGACGAGCAACACCGTGGCCATGCGAAGACCGTACCGACTCCGGCGGGCATAACCTAAAGGGTCATGGAGTGAGATGCTTTGATGACCCTCAGTGATGGAATACGATCCGAAGTACCGATGTCATTCACCCTTTTCCCCGGTACGCGACTCGCGCTGGCCCTGGACAGCCTGGCCGGCCTGAGTGTCGGCGACGCGCTCGGCGCCCAGTACTTCGTGCCCGGTAACAAGCCCTCCGACCTGCTCGACGCCCGTGTCCCCGACCCGCCCTGGGAGTGGACCGACGACACCGAGCAGGCCTGCTGCCTGGTCGCCGGCCTCGACGACGGTGAGTTCGACCGCGACGCCTTCGCCCAGCGCCTGGGCAGCGTCTTCGAACCCTATCGGGGGTACGGGCCGGGAGCCGTCGTGATGCTCCGGCAGATCCGTGACGGGTTGCCGTGGCCCGTCGCGGCGGCCGCGGCGTTCAACGGTCAGGGCTCGTGCGGCAACGGCGCGGCGATGCGGGCGGCACCGCTCGGCGCGTGGCACGCCGACTCCCTGCCGCACGCGGCGGCCCAGGGCGTACGGGCCGCCGAGGTGACCCACGCGCACCCGGAGGGCATCGCCGGTGGGGTGGCGGTGTCGGTGGCCGCGGCGTTCGCGGCGGCCGCGCGGCTCAACGGTCACCGGCCCGACCCGGGTCAGCTGGTGCGGGCCGCGGCGGCGCACACCGCGCCGAGCGTGGTCCGTGACGGTCTCCTGGAGGCGGCCGGGATCAAGGGCGTCGAGGAGGCCGCGGCCCGGCTGGGCAACGGCGGCCGGGCCACCGCGCAGGACACCGTGCCGTTCGCGCTCTGGGTGGCGGACCGCTACCTCGACGACTACGTGGCCGCGGTGGCGGCGTGCGTGGTGGCCGGCGGCGACGTCGACACCACGGCGGCGATCGCCGGGGGCGTCGTGGCGGCGTACACCGGAATCGAAGGAATCCCCCGCGAGTGGCTGGCGAACCGGGAAGCGCTCCCGGCGTGGCTGCCCGCCGCGAGCGGAGAGTGATCCTGAGGCGGATAGCATCAGGACACCAAGTCACTTTCTGAATGGAGATCACCGTGTCTGCACCCCGTACACCCGCTGTGGCCGACCCACTAGTCGTCCCGGCCGGGACTACGGCGGCCGACGCGGTGGCCGCCGCCGGGCTCCCGGCCAACGGGCCGAAGGCGATCGTCGTGGTCCGTGCGGCCGACGGCCGGCTGCGCGACCTGAACTGGGCGCCGGCCGCCGACACCGAGGTCACCCCGGTCGCGATCGACGAGCCGGACGGGCTGGACGTGCTGCGCCACTCGACCGCGCACGTGCTCGCCCAGGCCGTGCAGGACGTGTTCCCGGAGGCGAAACTGGGCATCGGCCCGCCGATCCGGGACGGGTTCTACTACGACTTCGACGTCGAGAAGCCGTTCCAGCCGGAGGACCTCGGCAAGCTCGAGAAGCGCATGCAGGAGATCGTCAAGGCCGGCCAGACCTTCCGCCGCCGGGAGTACTCCTCGCTCGACGAGGCGAAGGCCGAGCTGAAGAACGAGCCGTTCAAGCTGGAACTGGTCGACATCAAGGGCGACGTGGACGCCGAGGCCGCCGCGGTCGGCGCCGGTGAGCTCACCCACTACGACAACCTCGACAAGGACGGCGAGCGGGTCTGGGGCGACCTGTGCCGCGGCCCGCACCTGCCGTCGACCCGGCTCATCCCGGCGTTCAAGCTGATGCGCTCGGCCGCCGCCTACTGGCGCGGGTCGGAGAAGAACCCCCAGCTGCAGAGGATCTACGGTACGGCGTGGCCGTCACGGGACGAGCTGAAGGCGTACCTCAATCGTCTGGCCGAAGCCGAGCGCCGGGACCACCGCAAGTTGGGCACGGAGCTGGACCTGTTCTCCTTCCCCGATGAAATCGGGTCGGGTCTGGTGGTCTTCCACCCGAAGGGTGGCGTGATCAAGCGCGAGATGGAGGACTACGTCCGCGCCCGCCACATCGAGGAGGGTTTCCAGTACGTCGGCAGTCCGCACATCTCCAAGGAGAACCTGTTCCTGACGTCGGGCCACCTGCCCTACTACAAGGACACGATGTTCCCCCCGATGCAGCTGGAGGGGGCGGACTACTACCTCAAGGCGATGAACTGCCCGATGCACAACCTGATCTTCAGGTCGCGCGGGCGGTCCTACCGTGAGCTGCCGATGCGGCTGTTCGAGTTCGGCACGGTCTACCGCTACGAGAAGTCCGGCGTGGTGCACGGCCTGACCCGGGTGCGCGGCCTGACCCAGGACGACTCGCACTCCTACGTCACCGCCGAGCAGGCCCCGGGCGAGATCAAGCACCTGCTGAACTTCGTCCGGTCGCTGCTCGACGACTTCGGTCTGGACGACTACTACCTGGAGCTGTCGACCCGGGACCCGAAGAGCGACAAGTTCATCGGCACCGACGAGCAGTGGGAGACCGCCACCGGAGTCCTGGAGCAGGTGGCCAAGGAGTCCGGCCTGGAACTGGTGCTCGACCCGGGTGGCGCGGCCTTCTACGGCCCGAAGATCAGTGTGCAGGCCACGGACGCGATCGGCCGGACCTGGCAGATGTCGACGATTCAGTACGACTTCAACATGCCGGCCCGGTTCGGTCTGGAGTATCAGGCGGCCGACGGCACCCGGCAGGAGCCGGTGATGATCCACTCGGCCAAGTTCGGGTCGATCGAGCGCTTCTTCGGCGTGCTGGTGGAGCACTACGCGGGCGCGTTCCCGGCCTGGCTGGCGCCGGTGCAGGTGGTCGGCATCCCGATCCGCGACGACCACGCCGAGTACCTGGAGGAGTTCGTCACCAAGCTGCGCAAGCAGGGCATCCGCGCCGAGGTGGACCATTCCACCGACCGGATGCAGAAGAAGATCCGGACCGCGCAGCAGCAGAAGATCCCGTTCATGGCGATCGCCGGCGACGACGACGTCAACGGCGGGACCGTGTCGTTCCGCTACCGGGACGGCTCGCAGCGCAACGGCGTCACCGTCGACGAGGCCGTCGCGCACGTCGTCGAGGTGGTCCGCTCCCGGGTCAACACCGGGCCGTCGGCGGTCTGATCCCCGACTCCGGCTCCCGCCGGCCGCCTGACGGCGGACGTCCCGCGCACAGTGCGGCGGCGGGAGCGGAGTGAGGGCACCCGATCAGTGCGTGGCGAGGAACGTGACGCCGGTCAGGTTCTCGGAGATCTGCCAGATGCGCCGGGCGTCCTCGGGGCTGCGCAGGCGGGTGTAGACCGGCTGCTCGGCCGGTGGCCCGCTCAGGTGCCCCAGCCCGCTCGGCCCGTAGAACCGGCCACCCCGCGCGTCGGGTGAGGTCGCGGCCAGCAACGCCGGCTGCCCCGCCGACTCGGGCGTGCCGGTCAGGATGCCGCGGCGGGAGAGCGCCCGGATGACCCGTACGGCCGTGGTGTCCTTGGTCCTTCCCAGGTGCGGCTGGGCGGCCAGCAGGTTCGTCGGCGCGATGCCGGGGTGCGAGACGGTGCTGGTGATGCCCCAGCCCCCGGCCTGGCTGCGGCGGTCCAGTTCCAGCCCGAACAGGCCGAACGCGATCTTGGACTGGCTGTACGCGCGGCCCCCGGCGTAGGACTTCTCCCAGTTCAGGTCGTCCCAGTTGATCGCGCCCGAGTTGGCCGCCACGCTGAGCTGCGAGGTGACCCGGGCGTGCCCGGCCCGCAGTAGCGGCAGCAGGTGCGCGACCAGCGCGAAATGCCCGAGGTGGTTGCTGCCGAACTGCAGCTCGAACCCGTCGGCGGTGGTCATGCGATCGGGCGGGGTCATCACGCCGGCGTTGTTGATCAGGATGTGGACGGGCCGTTCCTCGTCGCGCAGCGTGCGGCCCAGCGCGGCGACCGACTCCAGCGACGACAGGTCGAGATCGCGCAGGGAGACGGCTGCCGCCGGGTGCTCCTGCCTGATCCGGGCGATCGCCTTCTCGCCTTTGCCGCGGTTCCGGACGGGCATGACGACCTCGGCGCCCGCCCCGGCCAGACGGGACGCGATCCCCAGCCCCATCCCGTCGCTGGCCCCGGTGACCACGGCGATCTTCCCGGTGAGGTCGGGAACGGTGAACCCGGATGTGGTGCGTGCCATTTTCTCGCCTTTCCCGCAGGAGCTGATTGCCGTTTCAGGCTGCACCGGATCCGCGGGCGTAACCACGGTCTGCCGATCCCGGGTTGAGCGGTCCGTCAAGGGGGGATCGACAGGCCCAGGACGCGCCCGGCGATCGGTGGTAGAACCGAACGATGATCGATCGAGCCGGGCCGGCCGAGTTCCTGCGCCGCCGCCGGGAGTCACCGCCACCCGAGGACGTCGGGCTCCCGCGCGGTCAGCGCCGCCGCACCTCCGGGCTGCGCCGCCGTTCCGGGCAGCGAGAGCCACGAGAAATTACAACTGCTCTCGGTCGTCGGCAGGCAGAACCTCCCGGCCGCGAGCGGGTGACCTGACCGCGGCGTCGCGAGGGACGCCGCCGGGCGCGGCGGAACCGGCCGCACCACGGTGACGATGCCGCGACGACGACCGCCTAGGATGCGGAGGATGGACGGGTTGGAGCGGCTCTGGACTCCGCACCGGATGCCGTACGTCACCGGGGATCGCGCTCCGGCCGGCTGCCCGTTGTGCCTGGCTCCTGATCTGCCCGAGCCGGAGAGCCTGGTGGTGGCCCGGGGCGAGCTGGTCTTCGCGGTGCTGAACCTGTATCCGTACAACCCCGGGCACGTGATGATCTGCCCGTACCGGCACGTCGCCGACTACACCGACCTGACCGAGCAGGAGACGGTCGAGACGGCCGCCCTGACCCGGACGGCGATGCGGGTGATCCGCTCGGTGAGCCGGCCGCACGGCTTCAACCTCGGGATGAACCAGGGCGCGGTGGCCGGCGCCGGGATCGCCGAGCACCTGCACCAGCACGTGGTGCCGCGGTGGAGCGGCGACAGCAACTTCATGCCGGTGATCGGTCAGACCAAGATCCTGCCGCAGCTGCTCTCCGAGACCAAACTCATGCTGTCGAAGGCCTGGTCAGCCCACTGAGCGCACGGATCCCGGCCACGATGTCCTCGGCCGAGGGCGCGTGCGCCGGGTCGGTGAGCCACTGGGTGAGCACGCCCGACATCAGGGCCATCTGCACCGAGCCGAGCGAGCGCGCGGTCGCGTCGTCGACCTGATCCTCGGGGACACCGCTGAGCATCGCGGCCATCCCGGAGCGGCCGGCCCGGACGCCCGCGGCGAGCTGCTCGCGCAGCGCGGGGTTGTACTCGGCCTGCAACGCCACCTCGACGCTGGCCAGCCAGAGCGGCCGGTCGGTCTGGATCGACCGGATCACCCGCCGCCAGAAGTCGAGCATCGGGTCGGCGTCACCGTCGCCCGGCTCGCTCAGCGCGCGGCCCAGGGCGTCGCCCCACTCCTCCATGGCGCTGAGCATCGCGGCGGTCATCAGCGCGTCGGTCGACCCGTAGTGATAGCCGATCGAGGCCAGATTGGTACCGGAGAGCGCCACGATGTCACGGGCCGTGGTCCGGGCGTAACCCTTCTCCAGCAGCGCTTTCTTGGCGCCCTTCAACAGCTCCTCGCGATGCCCCATAGTCGTGGATCCTAACTTCTATACAAACGTATAAGACGTTTGTATAGTAACTGGCATGACGAACTTGCGGGTGTTGATCTCAGGTGCGGGTATCGGTGGTCCGGCGCTGGCGTTCTGGCTGGCGCAGCGGGGCTTCGAGGTGACCGTCGTGGAGCGCGCGGGCGAGCTGCGCGAGGCCGGCTACAAGGTGGACGTGCGCGGCGCCGCGACCGAGGTGCTGCGCCGGATGGGCCTGCTCGCCGCGGCCCAGGGCGCCGACACCGGGATGCAGCTGATCACCTACGTGAACAAGGGCGGCAAGCCGATCGCCCAGCTCCCGGCCGACCTGCTGATGGGCCGCCGCGGCGACGACCTGGAGATCATGCGTGGTGACCTCAGCCGCATCCTGCACGACGCCACCCGCGAGCAGGTGGAGTATGTGTTCGGCGACTCCGTCGCGACGCTGACCGACGACGGTGAGGGCGTCGACGTGACGTTCGAGAAGGGTGCGCCCCGCCGCTTCGACTACGTGGTCGGCGCCGACGGCCTGCACTCGCTGACCCGGCGCACGGTGCTGGGCGACACCCCGCTGAGCTACCTGGGTGCGTATATCTCGATCTTCTCGGTCCCCAACGACCTCGGCGTCGTCCGTGAGGAGGTCATGTACTCACGGCCGGGCCGGCTGGTCTTCGCCTACGCGATGGAGCCCGGCCGGCCGGCCAAGGTGGGCATGGTCTTCGCGTCACCGGAGCTGACCTACGACCGGCGTGACCCGGCCGCGCAGAAACAGCTGGTCCGTGCCGCGTTCGAGGGCCAGGGCTGGAGGTCCGACGAATTCCTGGCCGCGATGGACGCCGCCGATGACTTCTACTTCGACTCGATGAGCCAGGTCGAGCTGCCGTCCTGGTCGTCGGGTCGGGTGGTGCTGCTCGGCGACGCCGCGCACTGCCCGTCACCGGCGTCCGGGCAGGGCACGAGTCTCGCGCTGGTCGGGGCGTTTGTGCTGGCCCAGCACCTCGGTGAGCCGGGCGGTCTCGCCGCCTACGAGAGCGCGATGCGGACGTACGTCGAGAAGAACCTGGCCTTCGGCCGGAAGATGGTCAAGGACATGGTGCCCGGTGGCCGCCTCAACATCGCCTTCCGGAACTACGGGATGCGGACCCTCAAGTTCCACCCGCAGAAGGAGAAGGTGATCGACAAGGTGCTCGCGCCGATGCACGAGGCGGCCAACGCGATCACTATCTGACCGCGTGCTCCTTCCGGACCTGGTCGGCCAGGTGCGCCGGCATCGGCTCGTGGCGGACGTACGAACGGGAGAACGTGCCCGATCCCGAGGAGAGGGCACGCAGCTCCACGGCGTAACGGACCAGCTCGATCGCCGGCACCTCGGCCCGGACCAGGCTGTGCCCGCCGTCGTCCTCGGTGTCGGTGCCCAGCGGCCGGCCCCGGCGCCCGGAGAGGTCGCTCATCACCGCGCCGACGTAGGTGTCGGGCACCCGGACCACGATCTCGTCCACCGGCTCCAGCAGCGTCATCTGCCCCGCGCCGGCGGCCTCGCGCAGCGCCAGCGCCCCCGCGGTCTGGAACGCCGCGTCCGAGGAGTCGACGCTGTGCGCCTTGCCGTCGGTGAGCGTGACCTTCAGGTCGACGACCGGGTAACCGGCGACGATGCCCTTCTCCAGCTGCGCGCGGACCCCCTTCTCGACCGACGGGATGTAGTTGTGCGGCACCGCGCCGCCGACCACCTTGTCGACGAACTGGAAACCGCTGCCGCGGGGGAGGGGCTCGATCTCGAGGTCGCAGACCGCGTACTGCCCGTGGCCGCCGGACTGCTTGACGTGCCGCCCGTGCCCCTTGGCGGCGGCACCGAACGTCTCCCGCAGCGACACCTTCACCGGCTCGGTGTCCAGCTCGACGCCCCCGGAGCGGAGCCGGTCGAGGACCACGTCGGCGTGCGACTCGCCCATCGTCCAGAGCACCAGCTGGTGGGTGTCGGCGTTGCGCTCCAGACGCAGCGTCGGGTCACCGGCGACCAGCCGGCCCAGGTTCTTGGCCAGCGCGTCCTCGTCCGAGCGGGTCTTCGCGACCACCGCGATCGGCAGCAGCGGCTCCGGCATCGACCAGGGCGCCATCAGCATCGGGTCGTCCTTGCCGGAGAGCGTGTCACCGGTCTCCGCGCTGCCCGACTTGGTGATCGCGCAGATGTCGCCGGCCACGCACTGCCCCACCTCGCGCAGCGTCGAGCCGAGCGGGGTGTAGACGTGCGCCACCCGCTCGTCGGCGTCGTGGTCGGGGTGACCGCGCCCGGCCATCCCGTGCCCGGAGACGTGCAGCGTCTGATCCGGCCGGAGCGTGCCGGAGAACACCCGCACGAGTGACACCCGGCCGACGTGCCGGTCGATCGTGGTGCGGACCACCTCGGCGACCAGCGGGCCGTCCGGGTCGCAGGTCAGCGGCGGCCGCGGTGAGCCGTCCACCCCGGTGACGACCGGCAGCTCGTGCTCCAGCGGCGACGGCGCGGCGTCGGTCAGACCGTCGAGCAGCGCGTCCAGCCCGACGCCGGTGCCCGCGCAGACCGGGATCACCGGGTAGAAGTTGCCCCGCGTGACGGCCTTGTGCAGGTCCGGGATCAGCGCGGCGGTGGAGATCAGCTCACCGGCGATGTACCGGTCCATCAGGGTCTCGTCCTCGCTCTCGGCGATGATCCCCTCGATGAGCTGGTTCCGGTCGTCGGCGATCGGGTTCAGGTGCTGGGGCTCGGCCGCGCCCTCCCGCGGCGGGTACCCGTTCGAGTAGTCCAGCACCCGCAGCGACACCAGCCCGATCAGGCCGACGATCGACTGGCCGTCGTCGCCGAGCATCGGCTGGTAGGTGGGCATCACGTTCTCGCCGAACGCGTCCTGGCAGTCCTGCAGCGCCTGCTCGTAGTCGGCGCGCGGATGGTCCAGCCGGGTGATCGCCACCGCGCGCGGCATGCCGACCGCGGCGCACTCCTCCCACAGCCCGACCGTCGCCTCGTCGACGCCGTCCACCGCGGAGATCACGAACAGCGCCGCGTCCGCCGCGCGCAGCCCGGCCCGCAGCTCACCGACGAAGTCGGCGTACCCGGGCGTGTCCAGCAGGTTGACCTTCACGTCGCGGTGGGTCAGCGGGGCACAGGACAGCGCGACCGAGCGCTGCTGCCGTACCGCCGCGGGGTCGTTGTCGGTGACCGTGGTGCCGTCCGTCACGGTGCCGGCCCGCGGGATCGTGCCGGTGGCCGCGAGCAGCGCCTCCACCAGCGTGGTCTTCCCGGCGCCGGAGTGGCCCACCAGCACCACGTTGCGTACTCTGCCGGGCTCGGTCACCACCGGCGCTGTCGCACCGGCAAGCCCCTTCTCCGAAGTCTTCTGCGCCATGCCGAGCGCTCCTGTCGTTTCAGCTGTATTTCGCCGCTGTTCTACAAATCCCACACCCGGGGCTGTCCCGGTCGCAAGGACCGGAAGCCACCAGAGGATGCCGGATGGTGACGATCCGGCCAACGAGGGGGCGAGCCGTACCGCGACCAGGCCCGCGCCGTTATGGTGGGACGGCCATGGCAAAGATCGTTCAAGTAACGGCCCGTGCCGTCGTCTCGTACGGCGTCAACCCGGTCGCACGTTTCCTGCTCAAGATCGGCGTTACACCCAACGCCGTCACCGTCGCGGGCACCGTCGGGGTGCTCATCGGTTCCTACTTCGGTGCCCAAGGAAAACTCCTGGCGGGCACCGTGATCGTAACCGCCTTCGCTCTCACCGACGCGCTCGACGGCACGATGGCTCGCATGCGCGGCGGAACCGGGAAATTCGGGGCGCTCCTCGACTCCTCCATGGACCGCCTCGCGGACGGTGCGGTCTTCGGCGCCGTCGCCTACTACATGGCCGGGCAGGGCAATCCGTACGGCGGAATGATCGCCGCGCTGATCAGCCTCGTCGCCGGTCAGGTCGTCTCGTACGTGAAGGCCCGGGCGCAGAGCCTCGGCCTGAACGCCGACGTCGGCATCGCCGAACGCCTCGAACGCCTGCTCATCGTCGGCGTCGGTGGCCTGCTCGGCGCCGCCGGGCTGGAGTGGGGCCTGCCCGCCGCGCTCTGGGTGCTCGCCGCGCTCTCCCTGGTCACCGTCTTCCAGCGGCTGATCAACGCGGCGCGCACCGAGGTCAGGGAACCGGCCGAGTGAAGGAACAGCTGACCACGCTCGGTTTCACCGCCGGGTGGCGTCTGGTCCGCGCTCTGCCGCGGCCGGCCGCGCGGGCGCTGTTCACCGCGGCGGCCGATCGGGCCTGGAAGAAGAACGGGCCGGGCACCCAGCGGCTGCGGCGCAACTACCAGCAGGTGGTGGGCGCGGACATGCCGGAGACGCTGGTCCGGGACGGGCTGCGGTCGTACGCGCGGTACTGGATGGAGGCGTTCCGCCTCCCGTCGAAGACCCGCGAGCAGAACGCGGCCGGCTTCCACATGCGCCCGGACTGCTACGACGAGATGAAGAGCCTCATCGCCGAGGGCAACGGCCTGGTCCTGGCCCTGCCGCACGTGGCCAACTGGGACGCGGCGGCGGCCTGGGTGGTCGCCAACGGCTGGCAGATGATCACCGTGCAGGAGCGGCTCAAGCCGGAGGCGGTCTTCCAGAAGTTCATGGACTACCGGGAGAGCCTCGGCATGCGCGTGCTGGCCCTCACCGGTGGCGAACGCCCGCCGCTCGACGTGCTCACCGAGCACCTCCAGCAGGGCTGGGTCGTCCCGCTGCTGGCCGACCGGGACCTGTCCCGCGGCGGCGTCGAGGTCGAGTTCTTCGGTGGGCGGAGCAAGATGCCACCCGGCCCGGCGATCCTGGCCATCCGCAGCGGTGCGCCGATGTTCGCCGTCGACATGTGGTACTCGGAGGACCGCGTCGAGGCGCGGCTGCGGCGGATCACCCCGCCGGCCGACGGGCCGCTCGACGAACGGGTCAAGCGGACCGTGCAGCTGATGGCCGACGCGTTCGAGGCCGGGATCGGGGAACACCCGCAGGACTGGCACATGCTCCAGAAGATCTGGATCTAGGAGTAGCCGTGCGGATCGGGATCGTCTCGCCGTACTCGTTCGACGTACCCGGCGGTGTGCAGAACCACATCATGGACCTGGCCGAGGCGCTGATCGAACTCGGTCACCACGTCAGCGTGCTCGCCCCCGCCGACGAGGACGCGGAACTGCCGGAGTACCTCGTGCCGGCCGGGCGCGCGCTGCCGTTGCCGTACAACGGGTCGGTCGCCCGGATCGCCTTCGGTCCCGTCTCCACCGCCCGGGTCCGGCGCTGGCTGGCCCGCGGCGAGTTCGACGTGCTGCACGTCCATGAACCGCTCACGCCCAGCCTGTCCCTGCTGGCGGTGCTCTCCGCACGCGGCCCGGTCGTCGCCACCTTCCACACCGCGATGACCCGCTCCCGCGCGCTCGCCGTCGCCCAGAACTTCCTCCAGCCGGTCATGGAGAAGATCACCGCCCGGATCGCGGTCAGCGAACTCGCCCGCAAGGTTCAGGTCGAACACCTCGGCGGCGGCGCGGTCGAGATCCCCAACGGGGTCGCGGTGCGCAAGTTCGCCTCGGCTCCGCCCTTGCCCGGATGGCCCGGCCCGGGCGGTGCTCTCGGTTTCCTCGGCCGCTTCACCGAGCCTCGCAAAGGCTTCCCACTCGTGCGTACGGCCTTCGTCGCGCTCGCCCGTGACCGCCCGGCCCTGCGCCTGCTCGTGGCCGGTCCGGGTGACCGCGACGAGCTGTTCGACGAGATCCCGCCCGAGTTGCACGCCCGGGTGGAGTTCCTCGGTCTGGTCAGTGAGCCCGACAAGGCCCGGATGCTGCGCAGCGTCGACGTCTACGTGGCCCCGAACACCGGCGGCGAGAGCTTCGGCATGATCCTCACCGAGGCGATGGCCGCCGGAGCCGCGATCGCCGCCAGCGACCTCGACGCGTTCCGTCGGGTATTGGACGGAGGCCGCGCCGGCGCGCTCTTCCCCACCGGCGACGCCGACGCACTCACCGGGCTCCTCGGCGACCTGCTCGACGACTCGGCCCGCCGGGCTGACCTGGCCTCCCGCGCACGTCACGTCGTCCGGACGTTCGACTGGCCGAGTGTGGCCGGGCGGGTCCTCGAGGTCTACACCACGGCGATCGAGGCCACCGACGGGCGCGTCTTCGACGACGACGAGGCCTGATCGCCTCGGGGCAGGTGACGGTCCGACACAATTCCGCACTACGATGCCCCGCATGTGGTGGGTGCTGGGTGTCGTCGTGCTGGCCGCGATCTTCTCGGCATACCTCGGCTGGACCGCCCAGCGGGTCGAACGGGTGCACGCCCGCGCCCAGTCCGCCGAACGCGCCCTCGACGCGCACCTGCTCCGCCGGGCCGCCGCCGCCGCGGTCGTCGCCGAACACTCGGAATCGGTCGAGCTCTACGCCGCGGCCCGGCTCGCCCTCGACGCCGAGCCCGACGAGCGCGAATCCGCGGAGAACGACCTGACCCGCCAGCTGCAGGGCATCGCCCTGGACCCGGGGGACCCGGCGGCCCGGACCCTGATCGTCAGCAGCCGCCGGGTGGTGCTGGCCCGGCAGGTGCACACCGACCTGGTGCGGGACGCGCTGACCGCGCGGCGGCGCAAGCTGGTGCGGGTGCTGCGGTTGCCGGGGCGGTATCCGCAGCCCCGCTACTTCGACATCGTCGAGCCGGTGATGCCGCCGCTGCCGTCCCCGGCCCCGTCGCCGGAAGCGCTGCCGGTTCAAGCCGTCTAGCCCACGAAAAGGGCCGCCCACCAGGACGGCCCTTCACGATCGAGGTCCTTACCAGCCGCGCTCGGCGAGCCGGTGCGGCTCCGGGATCTCCTCCACGTTGATGCCGACCATCGCCTCGCCCAGCCCGCGCGACACCTTCGCGATCACGTCCGGGTCGTCGTGGAACGTGGTGGCCTTGACGATCGCCTCGGCGCGCTGCCGCGGGTTGCCGGACTTGAAGATGCCCGAGCCCACGAACACCCCCTCGGCGCCCAGCTGCATCATCATCGCGGCGTCGGCCGGGGTGGCGATGCCGCCCGCGGTGAACAGCACGACCGGCAGCTTGCCGGCCTCGGCGACCTCCTTGACCAGCTCGTACGGCGCCTGCAGCTCCTTCGCCGCGACGTAGAGCTCGTCCTCCGGCAGCGTCTGCAGCCGGCGGATCTCGCCCCGGATCCTGCGCATGTGCGTGGTCGCGTTCGACACGTCACCGGTGCCGGCCTCGCCCTTCGACCGGATCATGGCGGCGCCCTCGGTGATCCGCCGCAGCGCCTCGCCGAGGTTGGTCGCCCCGCACACGAACGGCACGGTGAACTGCCACTTGTCGATGTGGTTGGCGTAGTCGGCCGGGGTCAGCACCTCGGACTCGTCGATGTAGTCGACACCCAGCGACATCAGCACCTGGGCCTCGACGAAGTGACCGATCCGGGCCTTGGCCATGACCGGGATGGAGACGGCGTTGATGATGCCGTCGATCATGTCGGGGTCCGACATCCGGGACACGCCGCCCTGGGCGCGGATGTCGGCGGGGACGCGCTCCAGCGCCATCACGGCGACGGCGCCGGCGTCCTCGGCGATCTTCGCCTGCTCGGGGGTGACGACGTCCATGATCACGCCGCCCTTGAGCATCTCCGCCATGCCGCGCTTGACGCGGGCGGTTCCGACGGCGGGCTGGTTCTCAGACATACGACTCCTCGTGCGAATGTTCGGTAGCGCGATGCTACGGAGCGACGGGTGGCCACCTCGATAGCCAATCGACCCCCCGGTGGCCTGAATTAGCGCCGAACCCCAGGTCAAGACCATTTGCGCGTACGCCGTGAGGGGCCCCTAGAGTTGACGGCGTGAACATCGGAGTGCTGGCCCTGCAGGGCGACGTGCGTGAACACCTGTCGGCCCTGGCGGAGTCGGACGTGCTGGCGCGACCGGTCCGCCGCCCCGAGGAGCTGGCCGACGTCGACGCGTTGGTGCTCCCCGGCGGCGAGTCCACGACGATGAGCAAATTGGCGATCACTTTCGGTCTGCTCGACCCGATCCGGAAGCGCATCGCGGACGGTATGCCGGTGTACGGTTCCTGCGCCGGCATGATCATGCTGGCCACCACGGTGCTGGACGGGCGTCCCGATCAGGAGTCGTTCCAGGGGATCGAGATGACCGTCCGGCGCAACGCCTTCGGCCGGCAGGTCGACTCGTTCGAGGCGGCGGTGGGGATCGAGGGCATCGAGGGCGGCGATTTCCACGCCGTTTTCATCCGGGCGCCGTGGGTCGAGCAGGTCGGCCCCGACGTGCGGGTGCTGGGTCGCGTGGCCTCCGGTGACGACGCCGGTAGGATTGTCGCCGTTCGGCAGGGCAACCTGCTCGCCACGGCATTCCACCCGGAGCTGACCGGCGACCTTCGCGTCCACCGGTACTTCGTCGAGATGGTCCGCCAGGCCGCACCCGCACGGTAGACACGGAGGTTTCGCATGTCCGGCCACTCCAAATGGGCGACGACCAAGCACAAGAAGGCGGTGGTCGACGCCAAGCGCGGCAAGATGTTCGCCAAGCTGATCAAGAACATTGAGGTAGCGGCCCGGACCGGTGGTGGTGACCCGGCGGGTAACCCGACGCTCTACGACGCCATCCAGAAGGCGAAGAAGTCGTCGGTCCCGAACGACAACATCAACAACGCGGTCAAGCGCGGCTCGGGCCTGGAGGCCGGCGGCGCCGACTGGCAGACGATCATGTACGAGGGGTACGGGCCGAACGGCGTCGCCCTGCTGATCGAGTGCCTCACCGACAACCGGAACCGCGCCGCCACCGAGGTGCGCACCCGGCTGACCCGCAACAACGGCACGTTCGCGGACGCCGGCTCGGTGTCGTACCTGTTCAACCGCAAGGGCGTCGTCATCGTCCCCAAGGGTGAGCTCACCGAGGACGACATCATGGTCGCCGTCCTCGAGGCCGGCGCCGAGGAGATCAACGACCTCGGCGAGTCGTTCGAGGTGGTCAGCGAGCCGACCGACCTGGTCGCGGTCCGCACCGCGCTGCAGGACGCCGGCATCGACTACGACTCGGCCGAGTCGCCGCTGCTGCCGACGATGACGGTCGAGGTCGACGAGGAAGCCGCCCGTAAGGTCCTCAAGCTGATCGACGCCCTCGAGGACTGCGACGACGTCCAGAACATCTACGCCAACTTCGACGTCTCCGACGAGGTCATGGCACTGATCGACGCCTGAGTCCGATCGGCCGGACGGGCCGGTCCCCGCGCATTCTCCCGGTGTGTTCCGGACATGTGCGGGGACCGGCCCGTCCGCGTCATCGGGCCCGGGCGGCGACGCCGGGTCGGCCGGTGCGCGGTCTCACGGCGGGCCGGCGAGCCAGGACATCGACTGGATCATGGCGGCGACCAGGAGCAGGCCGCCGAGGATCACGCGGGCGACGTGGTGCTGCTGGGAACGGCGCCACGCGTGACACCACGCGATGGTGGCGTCCGCCAGGGTCGGTGAGCCCGCCCGGGCCGTACCGTCGATCACCGCGGCCTTGCGAAGAGCGAGGCTGGCGGCCGGGCCGCCCACCTGGACCAGCTGCTTCTCCGGCGTGCGCAGCACGCGGACCTCGACCTCGTAGACCTGGTCGTCGCGCCACGCCGTGGTCCGTTTGATGAGGCGTTCGCGCAGGTAGATGCCGGCCGCGTCGGTGTGCGTGAACCGTCCCCACAGGCGCAGGCGGCGCCAGTGGCCGGCCAGGTCGATCAGCGACTCCTGGTAGATCTCGTGGCCGATCGGGTCGCCGCCGGTCAGGCGCAGTGCCTCGCGCCGCAGCTCGTGCTCGTGAGCGGCGACGGCCTCGACGAACTCCGGCGGTGGATCCTCGTCCATCGGTGGTATGAGCCACATCGGCGAACCTCCCACCCCATCGTCGGAGCGTGTCGGCGGCGAGCGCAAGCGGTGACCGTACTAGGGTGTCGAACACACGTACGTGAGGGGAGGCCGTGTGCGCGTGCTCGGCATCGACCCGGGTCTCACCCGGTGCGGCGTCGGTGTGGTCGAGGGGGTGCCCGGCCGTCCCGGAACGCTGATCGACTACCACGTCGTCCGTTCCGAGCCGGACGAGGACATCGCGCTGCGCCTGCTCCACCTCGACCGGAGCCTCGCCGAGCTGGTCGCCCGGCACCAACCCGAGAGTGTGGCCGTCGAGCGGGTGTTCTCGCAGCACAACGCGCGTACCGTGATGGGCACCGCGCAGGCCAGCGCGGTCGCGATCCTGGCCGGTTCGCGGGCCGGGCTGCCCGTGCAGACGTACACGCCGAGCGAGGTCAAGGCGGCCGTCACCGGCTCCGGCACCGCCGACAAGGCACAGGTCACCGCCATGGTCACCCGGCTGCTGAAGCTCGACGCGCCGCCGAAACCGGCCGACGCGGCGGACGCCATCGCCATCGCCATCTGTCACATCTGGCGCGGGGGCACCCGGGCCCGGATCCAAGCCGCGGCGATCGCCGCCGCCCGCAGGAGCAGCCGATGATCGCCAGCGTGCGCGGTGTCGTCACCGCGATCCTTCCGGACAGTGCCGTGGTCGAGGTCGGCGGTGTCGGCATGCGCGTGTTCTGCACGCCGAACACGCTGGCCTCGCTGCGCAACGGCGCCGAGGCGCGGCTGGCCACCACGCTGATCGTCCGGGAGGACTCGCTCACCCTCTACGGGTTCGCCGACGACGACGAACGGCAGCTCTTCGAGCTGCTCCTCACGGCGAACGGTGTCGGCCCCCGCATCGCTCAGGCGGTGCTCGCGGTGCATCAGCCCGATGCCGTACGCCGTGCCATCGGCGGCGGTGACATCGCGGCGCTGACGCAGGTCCCGGGCATCGGCAAGCGCGGCGCGGAGAAGATGATCGTCGAGTTGAAGGACAAGATCGGGCCGGTCGGGTTCGGCGACGGCGCGGGCACGAGCGTGCTGGCCGGGGCGTGGCAGGAGCAGGTCCGGCAGGGTGTGCTCGCGCTGGGCTGGAGTGCGACGCAGGCCGATCAGGCGGTCGCCGCGATCGGCGAGACGATCGACGGTGAGGTGCCGCCGGTTCCGGTGCTGCTGCGCCAGGCGATCCGGTTGCTGGGCAAGACCCGATGAGTGATCTGTCGCCGGACGTTCACGACGAGGAACTCGATGCCGAGGCCAGCGTCCGGCCACGGCGGCTCAGCGACTTCATCGCTCAGCACCGCGTCCGTGACCAGCTGGAACTGCTGCTGAAGGCGTCGATGGGCCGGGGCACCCCGCCCGACCACATCCTGCTCTCCGGCCCGCCCGGCCTGGGCAAGACCACGCTGGCCAACATCGTCGCCGCCGAGCTGGGCACCGGCATCCGCACCACCAGCGGCCCGGTGATCGAGCGCTCGGGCGACCTGGCCGCCATCCTCACCGGGCTGAGCGAGGGTGACGTCCTCTTCATCGACGAGATCCACCGGATCGCCAAGCCGGCCGAGGAACTGCTCTACAGCGCGATGGAGGACTTCCGGGTCGACGTGGTGGTCGGCAAGGGCCCGGGCGCCACCGCGATCCCGCTCGACGTGGAGCCGTTCACGCTGGTCGGCGCGACCACCCGGGCCGGGCTGCTGACCGGTCCGATGCGGGACCGGTTCGGTTTCGTCGCGCACCTGGACTTCTACTCACCGGCTGACCTGGACGCGCTGCTGCACCGCTCGGCCCGCATTCTCGGGGTGCCGATCACGCCGGAGGGCGCCGCCGAGATCGCCGGCCGGTCGCGCGGCACCCCGCGTATCGCCAACCGGCTGCTGCGCCGGGTCCGGGACTACGCCGAGGTGCGCGGCGACGGCGTCGTCACCGCAGACATCGCAAAAGCGGCACTTCAGGTGTACGACGTCGACGCGCTCGGCCTGGATCGTCTGGACCGTGCCGTGCTGCGGGCGTTGATCGAGTCGTTCAAGGGTGGTCCGGTCGGCCTCTCCACGCTGGCCGTCGCGGTCGGTGAGCAGGCCGACACCGTCGAGGAGGTCTGTGAGCCCTTCCTGGTCCGGGCCGGGTTGCTCGCCCGGACGCCGCGGGGCCGGGTCGCGACCGAGGCCGGTTGGGCGCATCTGGGTAAGACGCCGCCTCAAGACGGCAGGTCCGGGGTGTTTCAGGGGGACCTGTTCGCACGAGATACGTAAATATCCCTCGTGATGTGAACGTGACGTGTGCCGCATTCGTAGTCTCCAGGTTGACCGATTAGACTCGCCCCCGCTTCAACCCGGATGTTTTGACGCCCCGGCCCGATCTCCGCAGAGGTCCCGGGGGCCTACGGAAGGCTTTTTCTCGTGTTAAGCGTGGCCGAGTCCGCCGGCGGGGGTAACCCGCTGAGCCTGTTCCTGCCGTTCATCCTCATCATCGGCGTGATGTATTTCCTGGTGATGCGGCCGCAGCAGAAGCGGCGCCGGGAGGCGATGGAGCTGCAGAACAAGCTCGGCCCCGGCGACGAGATCGTCACCATCGGCGGCCTGCACGGCACCGTGGTGTCGATCGAGGACGACGTGGTCCTGCTGGAGATCGCGCCGGAGGTGCAGGTCCGCTTCGCCCGCCCGGCCATCGCCCGGGTCGTCACCCGCGCCGGCGAGCCGGCCGCGGAGGCGGAGGACGAGGTCGTCGAGGCGCCCGTCACCAGCACGGAAACTGTCCTCACGGAGACGCCGAACCCGGTCGTCGACGTCCGCAAGAACGACTGACAAGATCCATCTCGGACCGGCCCGCGGCTTCCCTGCCGACGGGTCCGGTCCCCTCCGGCCGCCGTCCGAGAAGTCGACGGCCGGCCACCGATCGACAGCGCCGCGCGGGTCGCGCGGCCGAACACAGGGAGACCTAACGCCGTGGCACGACCACCACAGGGACAGATGCATCCTGGACGCCAACTCGGCGTGCTCGGCCTGATCTTCGTCGTCCTGTATCTGCTGGTCTTCTTCGCCGGTGACGCCAAGGGCACTTTCACCGACCGCCTGCAGCCCAAGCTCGGCCTCGACCTGCGAGGTGGCACCCAGGCCACCTACATCGCGAGCCAGGCCGGTGGGACGCCGACGCAGGAGTCGATGGAGCAGGCCCGCACGATCATCGAGAACCGGGTGAACGCGCTCGGCGTCTCCGAGGCCGAGGTCGTGGTCCAGGGCAAGAACACCATCGTGGTCTCCCTGGCCGGTAAGGCCGACGACCAGCTCAAGGACCTGGCCCAGGCCGCCAACATGCGGTTCCGGCTGCTGGTCGGTACCACCCCGGACGTGTCGGCGAGCGCGCTGAACCCGGCCTCGCCGTCGCCCAGCGTCTCGGCGAGCGGCCCGGCTCCCTCGGCTGCCCCGTCCGGCGCGGTGAAGCCGTCGGCCGGCGCCAGCGCCCCGTCGATCACCTCCGGCCCGTCCGCCGGCACCGGTGGCCAGGGCGGTGGCGAGGCGGTGCCGAGCGCCACCCCGTCGGCGAACCCGAGCCCGGCGGCCTCCGCCGCGGCCCCGGCGGCCACCCCGAGCGCGGCCACGTCGGAGGCCCCGGTTTCGGCCGGCGTGCAGGAGCAGCGTGCCGCGGTCGAGAAGAAGATCGGCGCGAAGCTCTGGGCCCAGGCGAACGCACTGACCGGCCCGGTCGACCTGACCACCGACCCGAAGGCCGGCCTGGTCTACAAGCCGTTCAACGCGCTCACGCCGGCCGAGGTGTCCGTGCTGAGCCCGAACATGCAGATGTACGTGCCGACGATCAGCTGCGACCAGCTCGACAAGCGGCCGAACGGCTCGATCGACAAGGTCGACTCGCAGGTGGTGGCGTGCTACAGCGGTCAGGCCAAGGTCCTGCTGGACCAGGCGAAGGTGGTCGGTGACGACATCTCCGGCGCCAGCCCGCAGCTCGACCAGACCAACGGCCAGTGGGTCGTCTCGCTCGACTTCAAGAGCGAAGGCCAGAAGAAGTGGGCCGACCTGACCCGCGTGGCGTACAACGCGAACTCCAGCGACCCGTGCTTCACCGCCGTCCAGTCGCTCTACGGCTCGGCCGACCACTGCGCGGTCGCGGTCGTGCTGGACAAGGAGATCCTGTCGGCGCCGCAGATCCAGGGCGTGCTGACCGGTTCCTCGCAGATCACCGGCAGCTTCACCGCCACGTCCGCGAAGCAGTTGGCCGACCAGCTGAAGTTCGGCGCCATCCCGGTCACCTTCGAGTCCGGCCCGGCGCAGACCATCTCCGCGACCCTCGGCCTGCAGCAGCTCGAGGCCGGCCTGATCGCCGCCGCGATCGGCATGGGCCTGGTGGCGATCTACGCGTTCTTCTACTACCGCCTGCTCGGCTCGGTCATCTTCCTGAGCCTGCTGCTCTCCGGTCTGCTCACCTTCGGTGCGCTGGTCTTCCTGGGCCGCTCCATCGGCTACACGCTGACCCTGGCGGGTATCGCAGGGTTCATCGTGTCGCTCGGTGTGGCGGCGGACTCGTTCGTCATCTACTTCGAGCGGCTCAAGGACGAGATCCACGAGGGTCGTTCCCCCCGCAGCGCCGTGCCACGAGCGTGGCACCGCGCCCGCCGGACGATCATCTCGGCGAACACCATCACCATCATGTGTGCGGTGGTCCTCTACATCGTGTCGATCGGCGCGGTCCAGGGCTTCGCCTTCGCGATGGGTCTCGCCACCGTGCTCGACCTGCTCGTGGTGTTCCTCTTCCGGCACCCGATCATGACCATGTTCGCCAACACCAAGGCGTTCCTGTCGCCGCGGGTCAGCGGTCTCGGCCGCGTCCTGCGCCGTAACCCGACCGAGGAGTCCGTCTCCTCGCGTGTGAAGGAGGCCTGAGATGGCCAGTTCCGGTCTCGCGTCCCGCCTCTACGCGGGTGAAGCCAACATCGACATTGTCGGCCGCCGGAAGATGTGGTTCACGATCGCGGCCGCGCTGGTGCTGATCTCCATCGGCAGCTTCCTGGTCCGCGGCTTCGATCTCGGCATCGAGTTCGCCGGTGGCACCTCGTTCAGCGTGCCGGCCGCGGCCGGGACCAGGACGCTGACCCAGGAGGAGGTGTCCTCCGCGGTCGAGAAGGCCGTCAAGCAGGCGGCCCCGGAGGCCACGATCACCACCACCCAGAAGGTCGGCGACGGCAACGACGCCACCTTCACGGTGCGGGCCTCGGCGCTCTCGACCGACGAGGCGAGGGAGGCCAAGGCCACGCTCGTCCAGGACCTCGGGGTGGACGCCGGCAAGATCAGTGACGACCAGGTCTCGGCGGCCTGGGGCGGCCAGGTCACCCGGCAGGCCGTGATCGGTCTGATCGTGTTCCTGGTGCTGGTGGTGGCGTACCTGATCATCCGGTTCGAGGTGCGGATGGCGGTGGCGGCCCTCGCCTCGCTGCTGTTCGACCTGGTGATGACGGCCGGGGTCTACTCCCTGGTCGGCTTCGAGGTCACGCCCTCCACGGTGATCGGCTTCCTGACGATCCTCGGTTACTCGCTGTACGACGTGGTGGTCGTCTTCGACAAGGTGCAGGAGAACACCCGCGGGATCACCGCGGGCAGCACCCGCACCTACGCCGAGGCGACCAACCTGGCCGTCAACCAGACCCTGATGCGCTCGCTGAACACCGGTCTGGTGGCCCTGCTGCCCGTCGGTGGTCTGCTCTTCATCGGTGCCGGCCTGCTCGGCGCCGGCACGCTGAAGGACCTCGGCCTGGTGCTCTTCGTCGGCATGGGCTTCGGGGTGCTCTCCTCGATCCTGTTCGCGGCGCCGGTGCTCAGCGCGCTGAAGGACCAGGAGCCGAAGATCAAGGCGCACAACGCCCGGGTCCTGGCGCGCCGGGCCAAGGGCTCCGACGACGTGGCCCGCGACCGGACCCGCCCGGCGAACGCCACCGCCTCGGACGTTCCCGCGATGGCCGGCACCACCCCGCGTCCGGGCGCCCGCCCGGCGGCCCGCCGTAACGGCAACCGGCCCGGCGATCGCCGCCGATGAGGTGACACCCGGTCTTTCGA
>NZ_JBIRWQ010000012.1:0-174227 GCF_044388125.1 Actinoplanes sp. NPDC020271 | reverse complement strand
GACGGCCGTGGGGTTTGCGGGTGGCGGAAGACCGGGAGGCAGCTCATCGGTTACCAGGCGGTCGTCCGCGGAGCGCAGCGGAGCCGTCGGGCTCAGTGATCGCCGCCGTTGAGGTGACACCCGGTCTTTCGACGGCCGTGGGGTTTGCGGGTGGCGGAAGACCGGGAGGCAGCTCATCGGTTACCAGGCGGTCGTCCGCGGAGCGCAGCGGAGCCGTCGGGCTCAGCACGAAGCGGTAACGCATCTCTCCGGCCTAGAGGCCCGTCACCCGTACTGCGGGGGCGGGCCTCTAGGCTGTCGGCCGTGAGTAGCGAGAATGCCCCGGTGACGGGCGACAGCGGGCCCGAGCTGGCCGCCCTGGTGGCCGGCGCGAGCGTCGACGTGCCCGACTTCCCGAAGCCGGGTGTCGTCTTCAAGGACCTGATGCCGCTCTTCGCCGACGGCGAGGTGTTCCGCCGGGTGATCGACGGGATCGTCACCCATCAGGGGAGTGACTCGTTCGACGTGGTGGCGGGCGTGGAGGCGCGCGGGTTCGTGCTGGCGGCCGCGATCGCCTACGCGACCGGCAAGGGCGTGGTGCCGATCCGCAAGGCCGGGAAGCTGCCGCGCAAGGCGCTGTCCGCGTCGTACGCGCTGGAGTACGGCGAGGCCACCCTGGAGGTGCACGAGGACGCGTTCATCGCCGGACAGCGCGTCCTGGTGGCCGACGACGTGCTCGCCACGGGCGGGACTGCGGCTGCCGCGATGGACCTGGTGGAGCGTGCCGGCGGTACGGTCTCGGGCTTCTCGGTGCTGCTGGAGCTGGGCTTCCTGGACGGCCGGGCGAAACTCGCGCCCCGTCGGGTGCACGCGCTGCTGACCGTTTGATGCAGATTGGCGAATCTTCACCCGTTCAGTCCGGCTGATTCCGCTGGTTCGGCCGGGCCAATCGCGATGTCGGTGCGGGTAGGATGGTCGTTCCAGAGGGTCACCCCTGGAGAAATCAGCTTCGGCGGGCGTCAGGCCCCGGCGGGGTTATTCGGCGAAGGTGATGAGGAGGCCGGTGTCCAGCGACGTCGTCCCTCCGGCGGAGGGCACGGTGCAACCGACCCAGGACCCGCGGACCGGCACGGGCGAGGTCATGCCCGCTGACCAGGTCCGCGATGACGAGACGGCCCCGGTCAACGGGGCCAATCCGGCGGCCTCCGGTGATCTGGAGATCGCACAGCCACCCTCGACCGGCGAGACCAGCGGTTTCGGCTTCGCCAGCGCGCCCACCGGACGGCGGGTTCGCGCCCGGCTGGCGCGGTTCAACGCGCCCTGGCAGAGCACCCAGGTCAGCGAGGTGCTCGAGCCGCTGATCGCCACGCACCGGGCGAGCCACCCCAAGGGTGACGTCCGCCAGCTGCAGAAGGCGTTCGACGTCGCCGCGCGCTGGCATTCGGGGCAGTACCGGAAGTCCGGCGATCCCTACATCACGCACCCGCTCGCGGTCGCGACGATCCTGGCCAACCTCGGGATGGACACCACCACGCTGGTGGCCGCGCTGCTGCACGACACGATCGAGGACACCGACTACGGCCTCGAGCAGATGCGCAACGATTTCGGCGCCGAGGTGGCGCTGCTGGTCGACGGCGTCACCAAGCTCGACCGGGTGAAACTCGGCGACGCGGCGAAAGCCGAGACGATCCGCAAGATGGTCGTCGCCATGGCCAAGGACCCGCGCGTCCTGGTGATCAAGCTGGCCGACCGGCTGCACAACATGCGCACCCTCACCTTCCTGCCCCGCGCCAAGCAGGAGCAGAAGGCGAAGGAGACGCTGGAGATCCTGGCCCCGCTGGCCCACCGGCTGGGTATGAACACGATCAAGTGGGAGCTGGAGGATCTGGCCTTCGGCACTCTGTTCCCCAAGCGGTTCGAGGAGATCAACCGCCTGATCGGGGAGCACCAGCCGCAGCGCGAGGCACTGCTGCGCCAGGTGACGAACCGGGTGAGCCTCGACCTCAAGTCGGCGAAGATCAAGGCCGAGACCACCGGCCGGCCCAAGCACCTCTACTCGATCTATCAGAAGATGATCGTGCGGGGGCGGGACTTCAACGACATCTACGACCTCGTCGGCGTCCGCATCCTGGTCGACACGGTCCGCGACTGCTACGCCGCGCTCGGAGTGATCCACGCGAACTGGCAGCCGGTGCCGGGCCGGTTCAAGGACTACATCGCGATGCCGAAGTTCAACATGTACCAGTCGCTGCACACCACCGTGATCGGTCCGACCGGTAAGCCGGTCGAGATGCAGATCCGGACGTTCGCGATGCACCGCACGGCCGAGTTCGGCATCGCCGCGCACTGGAAGTACAAGGAGCAGAAGGGCGCGACGATCGTCGGCCCGCCGGCTCACATCGACGAGATGACCTGGCTGCGGCAGCTGCTGGACTGGCAGCGGGAGGCGAGCGACCCGTCCGAGTTCCTGGACGCGCTGCGCTTCGACCTCTCCAGCCAGGAGGTGTACGTCTTCACGCCCAAGGGCGACGTGATCCCGCTGCCCACGGGCTCCACGCCGGTCGACTTCGCCTACGCGGTGCACACCGAGGTCGGCCACAAGTGCATCGGTGCCCGGGTCAACGGCAAGCTGGTCCCGCTGGAGTCGACGCTCTCCAACGGCGACGTGATCGAAATCTTCACGTCGAAGTCCAGCACGGCCGGCCCCACGCAGGACTGGCTGGGCTTCGTCAAGAGCCCGCGAGCCCGTACGAAGATCAGGCAGTTCTTCAACAAGGAACGCCGCGAGGAAGCGATCGAGGTCGGCAAGGACGCGATCGTCAAGGCCATGCGCAAGCAGGGCCTGCCGTTGCAGCGGATGCTGACCAGCGAGAACCTGACCACCATCGCGCGGGATCTGCACCTGCCCGACGTCTCCTCGCTCTACGCCGCGGTGGGGGAGAGCACCGTCTCCGCCCAGTCCGTGGTCGCCAAACTCGTCGCCGGCTTCGGCGGGGAGGAAGGCGCGGTCGAGGACATCGCCGAGACCGCCGTCGCGACCCGCCCGCCGCGCAACCGCAGCACCGCGCAGGACCCGGGCGTGGTGGTGAAGGGCGTCTCCGACGTCTGGGTCAAGCTGGCCCGCTGCTGCACCCCCGTGCCGGGTGACGCGGTGTTCGGTTTCGTCACCCGCTCGGGTGGCGTCAGCGTCCACCGGGAGGACTGCGCCAACGCTCAGGACCTGCGCGAGCAGGAGGAGCGTGTCGTCGAGGTGAGCTGGAAGCCGACGTCCGCGTCGACGTTCCTGGTCGCCATCCAGGTGGAGGCGCTCGACCGGCACAAGCTGCTGGCCGACGTGACCCGGGTCCTTTCCGAGGAGCGGGTCAACATCCTGTCCGCGACGGTCACCACCACGCGCGACAGGGTGGCGGTCAGCCGGTTCACGTTCGAGATGGCCGACCCGAAGCACCTCGGGCATCTGGTCGCGGCGGTCCGCAAGGTCGACGGCGTCTTCGACGCCTACCGGGTCACCTCCGGCGCCTGACCAGGTCGTTCTGCACGGCTGTCACCCCACCCGGGGTGGCAGCCGTCTTCCTGCCCCGGCTGGCTCCCCGGGGCCGCAGCAGAGCGTCCGGCACACCCCTGAGCGCCGGCCCCGGCTGGCTTTCCGAGGTGTATCCGCGTCGCGCTGACACACCTCTGAGCGGCAGCCGGAGAGAGCGGCGCGCTGGTGGCCGGAGTGCGGCGGGGATCGAGGGGGCACTCATGGGGCTTGGTCGTGTCGCCTGACCATGGGCGTGATCACCGACGTACCGGGAAATGAAAAAGGGCGACCCGAGGCGGGCCGCCCTTTCCCCGGAAGCTCAGGTCAGGAGACCGTCATGGTCTTGATGTCGAGTTCCTTCTTGGGGTGACCGCCGCCGGCCGAGGACGCGAACGCGCCGTCGTCGCCGGCCTTGACCACGTCCTTGACCAGGTCGAGACCCTTGGTGATCTTGCCGAGGAGGGTGTAGTTCGCGGAGAGCTTCGTGTCCTCGGAGCAGATGAAGAACTGGCTGCCGGTGGAGCCGGGCTGGCCGGTGTTCGCCATCGCGATCGAGCCCGCCGGGTACGGGTTGTTGGTGTCCGTCGGCAGGTTCTCCTCGGCCATGGTGTAGCTCGGGCCGCCGGTGCCGTCGGTGTCGCGGTAGCCCTTGCCGCTGGCGAACGGGTCGCCGCACTGCAGGACCTTGAAGCTGTCCTCGTTGACCAGGCGGTGGCACTTGGTGTTGTCGAGGAACTTCTTCGACGCGAGGTACTTGTAGCTGGCGCCGGTGCAGGGCGCCTTGGTCAGGTCGATCGTCGCCTCGATCGGGCCGAGGTTGGTGTCGAGGGTCAGCACGCTGGTCCCGACGTTCGGCACGGTGGCGGGCGGGGTGCCGACGTCCTTGACCTTGCCGCCGCTGGCCGATTCGGCCGGGGTCCAGGTGCAGGCGACGGTGCCGGCCGCGGTGGCGGCGCTGCCCGCGGTGGTCTTCTTGTCGTCCTTCTTCAGGGCGCTGAAGACCCACACGGCCGCGCCGGCGATCACCACGACGGCGATGGCCGAACCGATGATCGCCTGGCGCTGACGCCGTTTACGCGCGGAGGCGGCACGCTCGGCCATCTCCTTCTCGAGACGGGCTCGCGCGGCCGCGCGCTGCCGGTCCTTGATCGACGACACGTCGTTCCTCCTGCTGGTCTCTTCCGAACTCACGACTGCGCGCTCGCCGAGGGAGCGGCCGCGGCAGTGCCCGCGGCGACGGTCAGGCTCTTGATGGTGATCTTCTCCTTGGGCTTGACCTTGTCCCCCGTGTCGTCAGCCACGGTCGGGATCTTGGCGATCTTGGCCAGCGTGTCCAGCCCGCCGGTCACCTGGCCCACGATCGAGTAGATCGGGTCGGTGGTCGGCGCATAGTCCTTGAAGAAGATGAGGAACTGGCTGCCGTTGCTGCCGGCCGGGTTACCGATGGTCGCGATCGTGCCGCTGGGGTAGAGCACGGCGGGTTTCGCCGCGGCGGAGGCGCTCGGCGCCGGCGCCGGCGCCACCGGCAGGTTCTCGTCGTAGTAGGTGTACGCCGGGCCGCCCTGGCCGGTGCCGCTCGGGTCGCCACAGTGCACCGCGCCGATGTCGAGGATCTCGTGGCAGTCGGTGTTGTCGAAGAACTTCTTGCCGGCCAGGTACGAGAAGCTGGCCGCGCCGCACTGGGCACTCGCCACGTCGATCGTCGCGGTGATCGGGGCACCCTGGTTGGTGTCGATCGTCATGGTCTCGGTGCCGGTCTGCGGGAGATCCTTGGTGGGCGGTGTGCCCACGTCCTTCAGATCGGTGTTGGCCGAGGTGTCGAGCGGCGACCACAGGCAGACGTCGGCGGCCTCGGTGGTGGTGTCCTTCTTGCTGTCGAAGGCACCGCCGATCCAGGCGCCGCCGACCGCGACCAGGAGCACGGCGACAGCGATGCCGGCGCCGGCCAGGACACGGCGTCGCTTGCGCTCCCGGACGGCCCGGCGAGCCATCTGGCGATCGAATTTCGCGCGCGCGAGCTTGCGCTGCCGGTCCTTGCTGGGAGCCACTAACGCTGTCCTTCCCTGTGTATGTCAAGGGGTGCGGCACGCCACACGCTCGGGAGAGTGTACGGGTACCTCCTGAGAAAGTGGTGTGCGGCTGCCCAGCTAGGCTCGTTACGATTCGCACCTGTTTTTCGGTGGACTTTCTCTGAGGGGGACCGGCCAGTGCTCGTCGCCAGCTTCCCGGCGCAGGCTTTCGGCACCAACTGTTATGTGGTGTCCGCGGGCCCGGGCGAGCAGTGCCTGATCGTCGACCCCGGCATCGGCGTGCTCGACCAACTGGACGAGGTGCTCGCTCAGCACCGGCTGTCACCGGCCGCGGTGCTGCTCACGCACGGTCACCTGGACCACACGTTCTCGGTCGCGCCGGTCTGTGGCGCCCGTGGCATCACGGCCTACGTCCACCCGGACGACCGCGAGATGCTGGCCGATCCGGCCAAGGGACTGAGCGCCGATCTGAACGCGCTCTTCGGCGGCCGGATGGAGTATTCGGAGCCCGACGACGTTTCGGAATTGGCGGATGGTGCGGTTCTTGACCTCGTCGGGTTGAAGATCACCGTCGATCATGCCCCGGGCCATACCGGCGGGTCGGTGCTGTTCCGCCTGCCGGGCGAGGGTTCCTCCTGGGACGCGGAGGAGCTCTGTCTCTCCGGAGACGTGCTCTTCGCGGGCTCGATCGGACGCACCGACCTGCCGGGTGGCAGCACCCCGACGATGATGGCGTCACTGCGGGACAAGATCCTGCCGCTGGCCGACGACACCGTCGTGCTGCCCGGCCACGGACCGGCCACCACCATCGGCCGCGAGCGCGCGTCGAACCCGTACCTGCGGGAGCTGACCGCCGCGCCCGGCCGCTTCCTCTGATCGTTGCTCTGAGCGTTTCCAGGAGAGACAGTGCCTATTTCCGGCTTCCCTGAGTGGCTGCCGCCCCAGCGCATGATCGAGCAGTATGTGCTGGACAAGATTCGTTCCACCTTCGAGCTGTACGGGTTCGCTCCGCTGGAGACCCGTGCCGTCGAGCCGTTGGAGACGCTGCTCTCCAAGGGGGAGACGTCCAAAGAGGTCTACCTGCTGCACCGTCTGCAGGACGCCTCGGGCGGCGCCGCCTCCACGGATGACCAGCTCGGGCTGCACTTCGATCTGACCGTGCCGTTCGCCCGCTTCGTCACCGAGAATCACGGCAAACTGGTCTTCCCGTTCCGGCGGTACCAGATCCAGAAGGTGTGGCGCGGAGAGCGGCCGCAGGAGGGTCGCTACCGCGAGTTCCTCCAGGCCGACATCGACGTCGTCAACCGGGACACGCTGCCGTTCCACTTCGACACCGAGATGCCGCTGGTGATCGGCGACGTGTTCCGCTCGCTGCCGATCCCGCGCGCGACCATCCTGGTCAACAACCGGAAGGTGTGCGAAGGCTTCTACCGCGGGCTCGGCCTCGAGGACACCGCCCAGGTGCTGCGGACCGTCGACAAACTCGACAAGATCGGGCCGGAGAAGGTCGCGGCCCTGCTCGCCGAGACCGCGGGCGCCACCGACGCGCAGGCCCGGGCGTGCCTCAAGCTCGCCGAGATCTCCACCGCCGACGGCTCGTTCGTGGACGCGGTCAAGGCGCTCGGCGTCAGCGACCCGCTCCTCGACGAAGGCCTGGACGAACTGCTCCAGGTGGTCGAGGCGGCCGACGAGCACGCGCCCGGGCTCATCCGGGCCGAGCTGAAGATCGCGCGCGGCCTCGACTACTACACCGGCACCGTCTATGAGACCCAGCTTCAGGGATACGAGCGAGCCGGCTCGATCTGCTCCGGCGGCCGTTACGAGACACTGGCCTCGGTCGGCAACACACGCTTCCCGGGCGTCGGCATCTCGATCGGCGTGTCCCGGATGCTCGGCCTGCTCTTCGGGCAGAACGCGCTGTCGGTGACCCGTTCGGTGCCGACCGCCGTGGTCGTCGCGGTGCCGGCCGAGGAGCAGCGGGCCGAGTGCATCCGGATCGCCTCCGAGCTGCGCAAGCGCGGCATTCCGACGGAGGTCGCGCCGACCGCGGCCAAGTTCGGCAAGCAGATCCAGTTCGCGGACCGGCGCGGGATTCCGTACGTCTGGTTCCCGGGCTCGCCGGACACGGTCAAGGACATCCGGTCCGGTGAGCAGGTGGAGGCCGACGCCGCGACCTGGACCCCGCCGGCCGCTGACCTGCGCGCGGCCGTCACCGGTAGCTGAACGCCGGTAAGAAGTCCGCCGTCGGCCGGTCCGCGCTCCGTGCAGCGGGCCGGCCGACCTACGTGAACGGTGCCGGCCGGTCCGGCTCGGTGCGCCGCGGCGCCTCCCGGCGTCGATACCCCCTCGAACGCCGGCCGGACTCCGGTGGTTGGTCCCTGGGGTGCTTCGGGCGTGTCGATCGACCACTGAGGCGCCGCCAAGGCCAAGTGGCTGGATCCTGGGCGTGCTTCGGAGCTGTCGAGGTACCGCCGGGTACCGGCTGGGGTGGGCCGGCCGGCAGGGGTGTGGTGGGCGAGGACCGCTGAGGCCGGACGGGGCCGGGGTTACCGGGTGGGGAGGGGGAAGAGGAGGCAGGTGGACGTGGCGTGGGCCAGGAGTCTGCCGGCGGGGTCGGTGAGGCGGGCTTCGGCCAGGGCGGTGCGGCGGCCCTGCTGGAGGACGGCGCCGGTGCAGGTGACCAGGCCGGTGTCGACAGTGACCGGGCGCAGGAACTTCACGTTCAGGTCCATGCTGGTGTAGCCGACGCCGGCGGGCAGCGTGGACTGGACGGAGCAGGCGGCGGCGGTGTCGAGCAGGGTGGAGATGATGCCACCGTGGACGGTGCCGATCGGGTTGTAGTGGAATTCCTGCGGGTCGAGGGTGACGGTGACGCTGCCCGGTTCGACCTGGAGGCGGTTGCCGCCGATGAGCTGGAAGATCGGCGGCGGCGGGACGTCGCCGGCTGCCATCGCGCGCAGCACGTCCAGGCCGCTGCGCTCCGCGAACAGCTTGGCGTGCTCCGTGGGGTCGGTCCAGGAGAAGGTGCGGGAGCGCTCGGTCTGGGTCTGCGTCATGGACTCAGGCTGGCATCGGCTTGCTGCGTCTGTCAACGAGACCTAGCCTGGGCCGATGGTCGGACATGTCACAACACCGGGACGGCCGGAGGCGCTGGACTGGAGCGTCGACAACTGCACGATCTCGCGCGCGATGGAGATCCTCGGCGAGAAGTGGACCATGGTGGTGCTGCGGGAGATCTTCTCCGGCATCCGGCGCTTCGACGACATGCGGGTGCGCACGCACATCCCCCGCCAGGTGCTCGCAAACCGGCTGTCCGCCCTGGTCGAGGCCGGGGTGCTGCGCCGTGAGCCGTACCGGGAGCCGGGCGCCCGGGTGCGCCAGGAGTACCGGCTGACCGAGAAGGGCTTCGACCTCTATCCGGTGCTGATCGCCCTGGCCGGGTGGGGCAACCGATACCTGGCCGACCCCGAGGGGCCGCCGATCCGGTTCGCCCATCGTGACTGCGGCGCCGAAGTGCACGCCGGGATCGGCTGCGCCGAGGGACACGAGGTGACCGATCACCGGGACGTGCTGCCCCGCCCCGGGCCGGGCGCGCACCGCCGCCGAGAATAAGGCGTGTTACGAACGAACCCGGTTTTCCGCGCGCTCTGGATCGGCGTGCTGGCCAGCAACATCGGCACGTGGATGCAGACCGTCGGCGCCCAGTGGCTGGTGGTCCACGAGGCGAACGCAGCGACCTGGGTCAGCCTGGTGCAGACCGCCACCACGGTGCCGGTGCTGTTGTTCGCGCTGCCGGCGGGGACGATCGCGGACGCACTGGATCGGCGGCGGCTGCTCATCGCCGTACAGCTGAGTCTGTTCGTGATCGCAGGAACCCTGACCGCGCTGACGGCCCTGCACCGAGCGGGCCCCGCGACCCTGCTGGTCTTCACGTTTCTGCTGGGGTGCGGGCAGGCGCTCACGCTGCCGTCATGGCAGGCGGTGATCCCGGAGGTGGTGTCGCACGACGAGCTGCCGTCGGCGTCGGCGCTCGGCGCGGTCAACACCAACCTGGCCCGATCGGCCGGTCCGGCGCTGGCCGGTCTGCTCGTGGCGCATTTCGGATCGACGGTGGTCTTCGGGTTGAACGCGCTGTCGTTCGTGGTGTTCGCGGTGGCGCTGCTGCGCTGGCGGCGTCCGGAGCAGCCGCCGGTGAAGCGTCCGGAGCCGTTCGGTTCGGCGCTGCGCGCCGGCGGGCGGTACGTCCGCTGGTCCCCGGTGATCCGCCGGATCCTCGGCCGGGTGCTGCTGTTCGTTCTGCCCGGCAGCGTCGTCTGGGGCCTGTTGCCGCTGGTCGCGAGCCGGGAGCTGGGCATGGGCGCGAGTGGTTACGGCATCCTGCTGGCCGCGCTCGGCGTCGGTGCGATCGCCGGGGCGCTGCTGATGCCGCGGGCGCGACGGCTGCTGCGGACCAATCAGATGATCGCCGTGACCGGACTTGCCTATGGTGCGGTGCTGCTGGTCGTCGCGCTGGTCCCGAACCGGTTCGTGGTCACGCCGGCGCTGGTCGCCGCGGGCCTGGCCTGGATGATGCTGGTGTCGCGGATGAACGCGGCGATGCAGCTGAACCTGCCGAACTGGGTCCGCGCCCGGGCACTCGCGATCTACCAGCTGGTCTTCGCGGGCGGGCAGGCGCTCGGCGCGGTCGCCTGGGGGCAGTCGGCCGAGGCCTTCGGCCTGCGGCCGGCCTTCGGGATCGCGGCGGCTCTGATGCTGGCGGGCACCTTGGCGGTACGCCTGTGGCCCGTCCACACCCACGAGGACGACGACCATAGTTCCGCCGTCTTCTGGGCCGAGCCGCACCTGCTGCTGCAGCCGCACCTGGAGGACGGCCCGGTGCTGGTGTCGGCGACGTACCGGGTGGCGCCGGCCAACACCGACGCGTTCGTCAGCGCGATGGACGAGTTGCGTGGTTCCCGGCAGCGGACCGGTGCGACCCAGTGGGGCCTGTTCCGCGACGGCGCCGACCCGGCCCAGTTCGTCGAGGTGTACCTGGTCCCGACGTGGGAGGAGCATCTGCGCCAGCACGAGGGCCGGCTGACCGGGGACGACGAGCGGGTGGAGGAGCGGGCGGTCGCGCTCGCCGAGAGCCCGCCGTCGGTACGCCACCTGCTGCCTCCCAAGCATTCCGATTAGCCGGATGTTTCGGTTTTGTTCCGATTAACCTCAAGAGTGACCCGGAAGGGTTCCTGCTGAGGAGGCACGGTGGACGCCCGGCTACTGATCATCGGAGGCGCCGCCGGACCGGCGTTGCTCGTCCGGTTCGTGGAGCTCGCCGGTGCCGCGTCCGCCCGGATCGTGGTGATCGCGACGGCCAGCGAGACCCCGGAGAGCACCGAGGCGCACTACGTCGAGACGTTCACCGGGCTCGGCGCCGGCTCGGTCCGCGCGCTGCGGCTGACCACCCGCCCGGAGGCGAACGCGCCGGAGGCGACCGCCGTGCTGCGCGACGCCACCGGGGTCTTCTTCACCGGCGGCGACCAGCAGCGGATCACCGCGGTGCTGGGCGGCACCGCGACCGACTCACTGCTGCAGGAGCTGGTGGCGGGCGGTGCCGTGGTGCTCGGCGGGACCAGTGCGGGGGCGGCCATGATGTCGGCCACCATGATCGTGGGCGGGGACGGACCGGGTGTGACCGCTGCGGCCGTACGCACGGGTCCTGGTCTTGAATTCCTTCCCGGGGTGCTCATCGATCAGCACTTCGCGCAGCGGGGGCGGTTGAACCGGCTGCTCAGCGCGGTGGCGCGATATCCGCACGAACTCGGCCTGGGTATCGACGAGGACACCGCGATCCTGACCGACGGCGATTGCTTCGAGGTTCTCGGCAGTGGCGCGGTGACGGTCGTCGACGCCGGGGCCGCCACCGACATCCGGGTCCCCAGCGGCGGCCCGATCGCGCTGGCCGGGGCACTGATCCACGTGCTGCCGGCGGGTCACACCTACCACCTCACCGGCCGGCGGCCGGGGATCGGGGACCACTCCCATGAAGATCGAGAGCCTGCGCCGCCTGCGCGGCCCCAACGTGTATCTGTCCCGGCCGGCGGTGGTGGCCCGGCTCCGGCTGGAGGAGCTGACCGGGCAGGAGACGTCTGACGTCACCGGCTTCACCGAGCGGCTGCTGCGGGCACTGCCGGGGCTGGCCGAGCACCACTGCGCGGCCGGTGCGCCGGGCGGGTTCGTCAGCCGGTTGCGGGGCGGGACGTACTTCGGTCACGTCACCGAGCACGTGTGCCTGGAGTTGTCGCAGCTGATCGGCCGGGACGTCAGCTTCGGCCGGACCGTCTCGGCCGGCGAGACCGGGCTCTACGACGTGATCCTGGAGTGCCCGGTCGACGAGTCGCCGGAATCGCGTGTGCCGGGTGAGCTGCTCGACGCCGCGGTCGACCTGGTGATGGCGATCCACGCCGGCCCGGGCGGGGGACGGCCGGACGCACGGCTCGCCGAACTGGCCGCCTTCGCCGAGCGGGAGGCGACCGGGCCGAGCACCCGGGCGATCATCGCAGCCGCCCGGCGCCGCGGCATCCCGGTCGAGCGGTTCGACGACCTCAGCCTGGTCCGGCTCGGCTGGGGAACCCGGCGACGGATGGCCTGGGCCGCGATGACCGACCGGACCAGTGGAGTGGGCATCGACATCGCCGGCGACAAGCACGTCACCCGGCGGCTGCTCGGCGAGGCCGGCATCCCGGTCGCGGCCGGGGGAGCGGCGTGCACCGCGCCGGAGGCGGTCGGGCTGCTGCGCGAACTCGGCGGGCCGGTCGTGGTCAAGCCGCGGCGCGGACGGCATGGGCGCGACGTCCACCTCGGGCTGACCACACCGGAGCAGGTCGAGCGTGCGTTCGCCGCGGCCGGTGCGGACGTGGTGGTCGAACGGCAGCTGGCCGGGCGCGACTACCGGGTGCTGGTGGTGGCCGGCGAGGTGGTGGCCGCGGCCGAGCGGATCGCCGCGCACGTGATCGGCGACGGCAAGTCCACGCTGCAGCAACTGGTCGACCAGGTCAATGCGGATCCGCGGCGCGGGGCCGGGCACTCGCGGGTGCTGACCCGGATCACGCTGGACGAGGCGAGGTTCACGAGAACCGACGTTCCGCCCGAGGGCGAGACCGTCTGGTTGCGTGACTGCGCCAACCTCTCCAGCGGCGGCACCAGCCGGGACGTCACCGACCAGGTGCACCCGGACGTGACCCGGCTCTGCCAGCGGGTGGCCGCGCTGATCGGGCTGGACATCGCCGGCATCGACCTGCGGCTGCCGGAGATCGCCGCGCCGCTGCCGCCGACCGGCGAGGACGAACCGGTCGCCGGGGTGATCGAGGTCAACGCGGCCCCCGGGCTGCGGATGCACCTGGCGCCGGTGCGCGGCCGGGCCCGCGACGTGGGCGACGCGATCGTGCGGGCGATGTTCCCCGGCGGCTCCGACGGGCGGATCCCGACCGTCGCGGTCACCGGGACCAACGGCAAGACCACGGTCACCCGGCTGACCGCGCACCTGCTCAGCGGCGGCGGGCGGCGGGTCGGCGTGACGACCACCGACGGGGTGTACGTCGACGGCCGCGCGATCCACCTGGCCGACGCCACCGGGCCGCGCTCGGCGCAGCAGGTGCTCGGCGACCCGCAGGTCGAGGTGGCGGTGCTGGAGACCGCGCGGGGCGGCCTGCTGCGGCGCGGGCTCGGCTACGACTGGTCGGACGTCGGCGTGATCACCAACATCACCGCCGATCACCTGGGTCAGGACGGGCTCGGCTCGATCGAGGACCTGGCCCACGTCAAGGCGGTGGTCGCCGAGCGGGTGCGCGACGGCGGCACGCTGGTGCTCAACGCCGACGACCCGTGGGTGCGCAGCCTGGCGACCCGGCCCCGGGTGCGCGCCGACCGGAAACGTCTCGTCTGGTTCGGTCTCGACCCGGGCAACCCGGTGCTGACCGAACATCTCGGGCAGGGCGGCACGGCGTACGTGCTGCAGGACGGCTGGCTCGTGCAGGCGACCGGGGCCCGGCGGACGCCCCTGATGCGTTTGACGGAAGTTCCCGGCGCGTACGGCGGAGCCGCCCTTCACACCGCCGCCAACGCTCTCGCCGCGATCGCCGCTGCCCGCGCGCTCGGTGCTCGCCCGGAGACCGTGGCCGGCCGGTTGAGCGAGTTCGACCCGGGGGTGGACAACCCCGGGCGTGGCACGCTGCTGCGGCTCGGCGACGTCTCGGTCTTCCTGGACTACGCGCACAACCCGGCCGCGCTCGCCACGACGTTGCGTACGCTGCACCGGCTGTGGGGTGCGAACCGGTGCGTGGCCGCCGTGACGCTGCCCCCGGACCGACGCGACGACCTGCTCGCCGCGTCGGCCCAGATCCTGGCCGACGGGCTGACCCGGGCTGTGCTCTACGACGACAAGGACACCCGCGGGCGTCCGGCGGGTCAGGTGTCCGCGCTGGTCGAGCGGGAGATGCGGGCCCGGCGGCCGCAGATCCGGGCGGTCCGCGCGGACGGTTTCCGGGAGGCGGTGACCACCGCGCTGGCGATGACCGCGCCGGGGGAGGTGCTGCTGGTGAACTACGAGAAATGGGCGCCGGTGCGGGCGTTCCTGGGTGAGCTGGGGGCCGTCCCGGCCGGTGCGCATCCGGTGATCCCGGTCGCCCCGGCGATCCGCGCCACCCCGCAACTGGCCCGGAATCTGACCACGAGCCCCCGGTCGGGTCAAGCAGTGTGACAGATCATGGACATCCAAGATCTCTCTCCGTAGCGAAATATTGACCGATCGTGTATGACTCCACGATGGAGTAACGCGAAAGTTGAAAGCGCAAGTTCCGACGAAGCGGGCAATCTCCGTACAGCTCCGTGGCGTTGCGTGACGGACGGTTGACGGAAAGCGCTTTCCTGCCCGTTCGGACAGCCCCACGCGCCGCTCGGCTGATCCAACTCAGTGTGATGATTGCCTGGTAGATCGCATGGTGGACGGGTCGAACTAACGCCTTATAGGTACTAACATCCACGCCGTCGATAGGGGATGCTCAGGATCCGGTGGCGGGTCCCCTGGCTCGCCCGGCGTCGGTCGGCATGGCGGTGCGGTCCGGCGTTCTCCTCGAAGCGCGCATGTGGGGGCACATGAGCACGACGGACCTGCCCGGTTCGGGTCTGCTCGCCGGTCGATATCGGCTGGTCGAGCGTCTCGGCGCCGGCGGGATGTCTGTGGTTTGGCGAGGGTTCGACGAAGTGCTGGGGCGTCAGGTCGCGGTCAAGGTCCTGCCCCCGTCCACCAGCGCCGACCCCTCGTTCCGGCGACGGCTGCGCGCCGAGGCCCAGGCCGCGGCCCGGTTGAGTCACCCGCACATCACCAACGTGTACGACTACGGCGAGGCCACCACCGTCGACGGCGAACCCGTGCCGTACGTCGTGATGGAGCTCGTCGACGGCGAGTCGCTCGCCGCCGTGCTGGCCCGCGTGCGCACCCTGCCGTGGAACACCGCCGTGCGGATCAGCGCCGACGTGGCCGCGGCCCTCGCCGCCGCGCACGCGCGCGGGATCGTGCACCGCGACGTCACCCCGGCCAACGTCATGCTCACCTCGTCCGGGGCGAAGGTCGTCGACTTCGGCATCTCCGCCCTGATCGGGGAGAACGACACCGACGACGACGGCAGCCTGCTCGGCACCCCGGCCTACCTGGCGCCCGAGCGCCTCGAGGGCGGCCAGGTCAGCCCGGCCACCGACGTCTACGCGGTCGGCCTGCTGATCTACCGCATGCTGATCGGCCAGCTCCCGTGGGACGTCGGCACCACCACCGCACTGCTGCGCGCCCACCAGTACGTGGAGCCCGAGCCGCTCCCGCCGGTCGACGGCCTGCCCCGCGAGGTGGACGCCCTGGTCGGCCGCTGCCTGGAGAAGCGCCCGTCCGACCGGCCGCCGACGGCCGAGGTCGCGCACCAGCTGGCCGTCATCGCGGCGGGTGCCCCGGCCGCCCCGGTCGACGGCTACCAGGCGGACTGGGGGGACAACGGCGAGGACACCACGATCCTGCCGTCCGGTTACCCCTACGCCGGGATGGGCCCGGCCGCGGCGGCCACGTCGCACGCCCACGACCCGCGGGCGCCGCAGTTGCGTCCCGGCGCGGGCGCCCCGTCCGCCCCGGCCGGCAAGCGTCCTCCGGCCCGCAGCCGCAAGCAGACACGGACCCGCCGGATTCTGGTCGTCCTCGGCACTATCGCCCTGCTCAGCGGCATGACCTACGGCTGGAGCCTGGCCGCGCCGCCGAACGACAAGCCGCTGGCGAGCACACCCTCGCCCGGCCCGGTCGTGGTCCAGACAGCCGGCAACTGCATCGTCAGCTACGCCGTCTGGTCGCAGGAGAAGCACCGCTTCAAGGCGCAGGTGACGCTGGCCAACCGCGGTGACAAACCGGTCGGCGACTGGAAACTGTGGTTCCTCATGCCGGGCGACCAGACCGTCTCCGGGCAGGGCAAGGTGGCGCTGACCCAGGACAACCGGGCCGTCACCCTCGAGTCGGCAGCCGCGCTCGCCCCACAGCAGAACATCACGATGGAGATCACCGGGCGCTTCGTCAACAGCAACATCGCGCCGATGCTGTTCCAGCTCAACGGCAAGACCTGCCAGGCGTACGTGTCGAGTCAGCCCGGCGAGCCGTCCCGCCCCGTGGAGCAGCTCTCCGACGGCACCCAGCGGCTCGGCGACCCCGCGTCGGCGACCGACCCGGCGCCCGGCATCTCCGTCGACCCGGGCGGCATCGTGCACATCACGCCGACCAAGGGGGCGACGACCCCGGGCAGGACCACGAGCAGCGGCACCCCGGCCCCGGGCACCAGCACCTCGTCGGCGCCGATCACCGACCCGGGCGGCGGAGTGACCAAGAGCGCGGCGCCGCCGCCGCCGTCGGACGTGCCGACCACGGCGCCCGACACCCCGGTGACGAACCCGCCACCGGCACCGGGCACGTCGATCGCCGACTGCGACGTGGGCATCGACTGCTGATCCCGGCCCTGCCCCGCCGATCGCCCGAGGCCGGAGCCGGAGCCGGACGACAGTCGGCAAACGCCGGCCCACCCGCAGGTGGATTGCCTGCCTCAGGTCTGGGTACAGAAGTCCCTGAGCCGGAAAACGAAGCTGTTGATCCGGTCTGCGAGCAAGGATCGCCGGGCCGGAAAACCTGCGGTCGATCCGGTGCCCGCCGAGTTACGGTGAAGACGAGAACGACAGGCGCTCTGCTTCGATCCGCCCCGGTTTTCGCGTGAAGTTACGACCCATGGTCAACTGCCGGGATCGCGGTTGTTTCGCACGGCGTGGCTGCCGACCGGCGGGCCGCTCGCAGCGATGATGGATCTCGTCGCCAGCGAGTGCCGGCCGGACAATCAAGCAGGTCGTGGCAACGGGGAGTTCGACAAATGATCAGCACTGTGAAGGACCTGGCGGCTGAGGCGCTGTTCGTCTCGTGTCTGCAGCCGTCCGAGGACCCGACCCGCACCGCCGTGGAGGAGGCGATCACCAGCATGATCCTTCTGCACGGCAGCGACGGGTGCGCCGCATGCGTGGCCACCGAGTTCGGTGACCATCCCGACGCGGCCGTCAGCCGCATGCGCTGGGTCCAGACCGAACTGGCCGAGGTCGTCATGATGGGCGCCCCGGTCATGCACTGATCCCCTGGGACAAAGACGATCCGCGTGACCCCTCGTGGTCAGGCGGATCGTCGTGTTTCCGGGCCCGGGCCGCAGGTTGACCTGAGGCTTTATGTGAAAAAACTCCACAAAAGCAACCGAGTTCCGCCGCCACTGCACCCGACGGCCACCACTCTCTTTCTCGTCAGCCGGTTTCACCAGCCGGTTCGTACGAGCGAGGAGGACTACGTGACCGTCACGACCGAACTCCCCGCCACCATCGGCATCCACCACGACGCGCCTTCCGCGCGCGACATCGAGGACCTGATCCGCGAACACATGCCGATGGTTGGCCATCTGGTCCGGGAACTGCTCAACCGGGTGCCCGGCCACGTCCACGCAGATGACCTCTCGTCAGCCGGATTCGCGGCGTTGCTCGGAGCGGCTCGCTCCTTCGACGTGACCCGCGGCATTCCGTTCCACCGCTTCGCCGCTGTGCGGATCCGCGGTGCTCTGCTGGACGAACTCCGTGGCCAGGACTGGGCCAGCCGATCCGTCCGGGCCCGGGCCCGGCGCGCGGCGACTGCCCGCCAGGAGCTCACGGCCGCCCTCGGGCGCACACCCAGTGATGCCGAGGTCGCCGAGATGCTCGGCATCGGGATCTCCGAACTGGCCAGCGTCGAGGACGACGTGCAGAAAGCGTCGCTGCTCAGCCTCCAGGGCTTCCCCACCGGGGCGGCCGAGGAGATGGTGCCGGAGCTGTCCGAAGGACCCGAGGATCTGCTGCTCAAACGAGAACGCCTCGGCTACCTGCACCAGGCCATCCAGGCGCTGCCCGAACGGCTGCGCCAGGTGGTGGAGGAGTCGTTCCTGCAGGAGCAGCCGCTCAGCGAGGTGGCGGCGCGACTCGGCGTGACCGAGTCGCGGATCTCCCAGTTGCGCACCGAGGCACTGCGGTTGCTGCGGGAAGGCTTGAACAGCTCCCTCGCACCGGAGTTGCTGACCGTGGCGGCGGGCGGACCACGGACACGGAAGGGGTGTCTGCAGAGGCGCCGGAGCGAATACTTCGCGAAGGTGCAGCAGCAGGGCAATCTGCACACGCGGCTTGCCCTGACGGACAGTCACGGCGTTCCGATCGCCGTAGCTGCGTGATCCTTGCGGTGGGAGGGCGGCTTCGGCCGCCCTTCACCATTCTCACCACCGATTATTCGGTACGGCGGTAGCCGCGCCCCTCGGCCGGCGGGCAGACCGCGACCCGCGGCCCGCAGCGACCAGCTGCGGGCGTGCAACGGTCAAACCGCGACCCGCGCGCCGGGGCGACGAGCCGTCGGGTGCGCGGCGCAGAACGGGTCCAGGACGGCCCGCACGTCGCGGATGTCCGGCCCGGCCGCGGTGGCGAGCACGCCCGGCCCGGCGAGCGGCATGACCGCCGCATCCGCCCCGGCCACGCCTGTGACCACGGACCCTGCCCCGGTCTCGCCTGTGACCACGGACCCTGCCCCGGCCACGCCTGTGACCACGGGCTCCGGGCCGGCCGTCACGACCGTGCCGACCGCCCCGGCACCACCCAGCACCGCCGGGCCGCTCCACCCCGCGGCGCGCGGGCCGACAGCGAGTTCGTGCCGGTAGAGCGTGCTGCCGCCGTACCGGATAAGGGTGTCAGCGACGAAGTCGCCGGAATCCTCACCGTGCCGCCCGCAGACCACATCATCCCGCCACAGCAGCGACCCGCCGTCGGCCACCGAGACGCGGGTGACGGCGACGTGATCGCAGCCGGCGGCGGCGATCAGCGGCTCCGGAAGCCAGCGCAGCGTGCCACCCGCCGCCACCGTCGCGGTGACCGTCAACCGGGACGCGGGCGCCGGCCGGCCGGGAAGCGCGAGCTGCGCGGCCACGCTGAGCAGCTCCAGCCACGCACCCGGCCCGACCTCGATCTCCAGCCGCAGCTCGTCCCCGCGCAGCGGCCCGGCCGCCCCGCCGACCAGATGCACGGTGACGCCGCCGCTCACCCGCGGACCGGTCCTGCGCAGCAGCAGCGGGGACTGCCCACGCAGAACCGTGAGGCGGGTGCCGCCGCGCCCGTCGGACTCCGCGACCACTCGTGCCTCAGCCTTCAAGCGACCGCTCCACCCTAGCTCCGTCTCCTGGCCGATCCGCGGTTGTCCACACTGCTGGGTTGTCCACAGGGGCCGGGCGGGGCCGGCCCCGTTTGCGGGACAATGGTCGTGGGATCGCCCCCCTGAGGAGGGCGGGGGTTCTTCTCGGGTGGATCTTGGAGGTCAGGCCGCCACCGCGCGGGCCGCCACCAGCCCCCGGATCCACTCCGCGACCGGCGTCGCCCCCTTGTCCTCGGCCAGCGACAGGAACACCGTCGGCAACTCGTGCCGACGAGCCCGGGCGTCCCGATCCATCACCGAGAGATCCGCCCCCACCAGCGGCGCCAGATCCGTCTTGTTGATCACGAGCAGGTCGGCCGTGGTCACCCCGGGCCCACCCTTGCGCGGCACCTTGTCCCCGCCGGAGACGTCGACCACGAAGATCTGCTGGTCGATCAGGCCTTTGCTGAACGTGGCGGTCAAATTGTCGCCGCCGCTCTCGACCAGCACCAGGTCGAGCGGCCCGAGTGACGCCTCCAGGTCCTCGACCGCGTCGAGGTTCGCGGAGATGTCGTCGCGGATCGCGGTGTGCGGGCAGCATCCGGTTTCGACCGCGCGGATCCGTTCGGCCGGCAGGACGCCGTTGCGCAGCAGGAAGTCGGCGTCCTCGGTGGTGTAGATGTCGTTGGTGACGACGGCGAGGCGCAGTTCCGCGCCGAGCGCCCGGCACAGGGCCGCGACCAGGGCGGTCTTGCCGGAGCCGACCGGCCCGCCGATGCCGATGCGCAGCGCGCGGGGCCCGCTGCCCAGCGGGGTGTGCGGGTCGACCCCGGGGTCGGGGTGAGTGTGCGGAACCTCATCAGGGCCGTGTTCGTGCAGTTCAGGATGCAAAGAGACGCACCTCCCAGGTGGCGTGGTGCTCGGCGCCGATGTCGAGCAGGGGAGCGCCCGCGGCCGGCAGTTCGTCGACCGGGTCACCGGACCGTTGCGCGGCGAGTGCCGCGGTCCGGTCGCATTCGGGGGCGAGCCGCGCCAGGAGCGCGTGCACCGCGTAGGGGTCGAGCCCCAACAGCCGGACCGCCGCGCTGGCCGGTCCGGTGATCGTGCCGTACGCCGCCGCAACTGCGGTTTCCGCGGGCGACAGCCCGGCGGCCGCGGCCAGTGCGCCGAGTGCGACGGGTTGGTGCGGGTCCCGGCCGATCGCGGCGACCGGCCACATCGCCCGGCCGGCCCGCAGCAGCGCCCGGCCCTGGGCCCGCGACGCCTTGCGCAGGGCCGGGGACGGGGTGCGGGCGTCGAGACCGGCGTCGAGCTGCTGATGGGCACCCGAGGCGCACGAGGCCGCCGCGAACGCCGCCGAGACCAGCCCGCTGGTCGCCAGCCTCCCGCGGAGGAACCGGTCCAGGTCCTCGACGGTGCGCACCCGTCCGGCGGCGACCTGCGCCTCCAAGCCGGACGAGTGCGCGTGGCCGCCGGACGGCAGCCGCCCGTCGGCCAGCAACAACAGTGTCGCGAGACTCATCAGAAGAGGAAGTACCGCTGGGCCATCGGCAGCTCGGTGACCGCGTCCGGCTCGACGATCTCGCCGTCGATGCGTACCTCGAAGGTGTCGGCCTTCACCTCGATCCGCGGCATCGCGTCGTTCAGCGGCATGTCCGCCTTGCCGACCGACCGGGTGTCACCGACCGGGACCAGCGCGCGTTTCACGCCGATCCGGTCGTTGAGCAGGGCGTCGATCGCGGCCGGGGCGACGAACGCGACCGAGGTCTGCGCCGGCACGACCCCGTAGGAGCCGAACATCGGCCGTGGCAGCATCGGCTGTGGCGTGGGGATCGACGCGTTGGCGTCCCCCATCTGCGCATAGGCGATCATTCCACCCTTGAGGACCAGGCTCGGGCGTACGCCGAAAAACGCCGGATCCCACAGCACCAGATCAGCGAGTTTGCCCGTTGCCACGGATCCGACCTGCGCCGCCATGCCGTGGGCGATGGCCGGGGCGATCGTGTACTTGGCGACGTACCGTTTGATCCGGTTGTTGTCGGCCTGCCCGTCACCGCTGAGCGCGCCGCGCCGCGCCTTCATGACGTGGGCGGTCTGCCAGGTGCGCAGGATGACCTCGCCGACGCGGCCCATCGCCTGCGAGTCGGAACCGATCATCGAGATCGCCCCGAGGTCGTGCAGCAGGTCCTCGGCCGCCATCGTGGACGGGCGGATCCGGCTCTCGGCGAACGCCAGGTCCTCCGGGACGGCCGAGTTCAGGTGGTGGCAGACCATCAGCATGTCGAGGTGTTCGGCCAGCGTGTTCCGCGTGTACGGCCGGGTCGGGTTCGTCGACGACGGCAGCACGTTCGGGTGCGAGGCCACGGTGATGATGTCCGGCGCGTGCCCGCCACCGGCGCCCTCGGTGTGATAGGCGTGAATGGACCGGCCGCCGATCGCCCGGATCGTCTCCTCGACGAACCCGGCCTCGTTCAGCGTGTCCGTGTGGATCGCCGCCTGCACCCCGGAGGCGTCGCACACCTTCAGGCAGGCGTCGATAGCGGCCGGGGTGGTCCCCCAGTCCTCGTGCAGCTTGAAACCGCCGGCGCCGCCGCGCAGCTGTTCCCACATGGACTCCTCGGACATCGTGTTGCCCTTGCCGAGAAGAAGGACATTGACCGGGTACGTGTCCAGAGCCTCGAGCATCCGCGCCAGGTGCCACGCGTTCGGGGTGACGGTGGTCGCCTTCGTGCCCTCGGCCGGCCCGGTCCCGCCGCCGATGATCGTGGTGACGCCGGACGCGATCGCGGTGTCCAGGATGGTCGGGCTGATCAGGTGCACGTGGCTGTCGACCGCCCCGGCCGTCAGGATCTTGCCGTTGCCCGCGATGATCTCGGTGCTGGCGCCGATCACCAGGCCGGGGTGCACGCCGTCCATGGTGTCGGGGTTGCCGGCCTTGCCGATCGCGACGATCCGGCCGTCCCGGATCCCGACGTCGGCCTTGATGATGCCCCAGTGGTCGACGATCACCGCGCCGGTGATCACGGTGTCCGGGGTGCCCTCGGCCCGGGTCGCGCGGGACTGGCCCATCGACTCGCGGATCACCTTGCCGCCGCCGAAGACCACTTCGTCACCCGGCTGCGGACCGGCGCTGCGGTCCTCCTCGATCTCCAGCAGCAGGTTCGTGTCGGCGAGCCGGATCCGGTCCCCGGCGGTCGGGCCGTAGAGGGCCGCGTAGCGGCTGCGTTCCAGGGACGAACTCACCGTGGGCTCCCGGTTCCGTTGTCGGCGCCGGCCTGGGCCTCGCCGGTGTCCTCGTCGAGCGACCCGGCCGGTTCGATGTCGGCCGGGTCCGGGTCGGCCGCCGCGGGCAGCGGGTCCAGCGGACCGCCGGCCAGGCCGCGCAGGCCCGGCACGATCCGGTTGCCGGCCAGCGGGACCAGCACGATGTCGCGCGGCATGCCCGGCTCGAACCGGACCGAGGTGCCGGCCGGGATGCCGAGCCGGTGACCCCAGGCGGCGGTGCGGTCGAACTCCAGGGCCGCGTTCGACTCGGCGAAGTGGAAATGCGAGCCGACCTGCACCGGGCGGTCACCGGTGTTGCGGACGGTCAACTCCAGCGTCGGCCGTCCCGGGTTGATCGTGATCTCACCGTCGCCGAAGAGGACCTCGCCGGGGATCACGAGATCGGCCCGTGCACGGTGACCAGCTTCGTCCCGTCCGGGAACGTGGCCTCGACCTGAACCTCGGCGAGCATCTCGGGCACACCCTCCAGCACGTCGTCGCGGGTCAGCACGCGCCGCCCGGCATCCATCAGGTCCACGACGGTCCGGCCGTCCCGGGCGCCCTCCAGCAGGAAAGCGGTGATGACCGCGGTGGCTTCGGGATAGTTCAGCTTGAGCCCGCGGTCACGCCGCTTCTGGGCGACGTCGGCGGCCACGTGGATGAGCAGACGGTCCTGCTCGTGCCGGCTGAGGAACAAAGGAACCTCCTGGGTGCGCCCGGAGATGCTTGCATCGGGACATTTCCGCCGTGTAACCGTTCCGTGTTACTGCGTGATGACGCCGCTGCCCGGTCGGGATGCCACAGAGATCAAAACACGGAATTTCGACGTACGCGTCGCATCGCAGCTCAGGGCGGTCCGGCGGCGGAGGACGGGTCATCCTCCGGTGGAACGGAGCCGGGGGAGCTCCCACCGGGGGTGACCGGCGGCGACGCGGCGGGACCGGACGAGCCCGGGCGCGAGGTGCGGGAGCGGGACGGGCGAGGAGTTCCGGGTGGCAGGTCGTGCTCGGTGGCCGTACGGGAAATCGGGTCTTGCGGGGTTGACGGCGACGGGGAAAAGGCGAGGTGCTCGCCGGGGTCAGGGCCTCCGGCATGCGCCCAGACCATGCCCTCCCATCAGCGATAATCGATCTTATGATCAGTTTCCGCTGCTGCCCTCGCCGCTGTTCTCCACGCCGCCGCCGCTGCCCCCGCTCCCGCTGTTCCCGCTGTTCCCGCCGCTCCCGCTGTTTCCGTTGTTCTCGCCGCTCCCGCTGTTGTCGCCGTCGTCGTTCCCGGTGTCGCTGTCGCCCGTCGGCGCCTGCGTCGGGGCGGTCGTCGTCGGTTCCTCGGCCGGGGTGGTCGTCGGTTCTCCGGCCGTCGGGGTGGGCGCGCCGCCGGTCGGCTCGGCGCCCGCCGCCGCAGACGTGGCCCTCGCCTTCGGGGTACTGGACGTGGCCGACCGGCGAGGATTGTCGTTGCCGGTGCTGCCCTTGCCGGAAGAATCCTTCGGGGCGGTGCTCTTCGTGGCGGCGACCGACGGAACACCGCCCGGGGCCGTGCCTCCGGCCGGATCGTCGCCGAACAGGTCGAACGGATCCGCGAGGGCGAAAGCGGCGCCCAAGCCCAGCAGCGCCAGAACGACGGCCGCTATCGCGACCAGGGCGCGCCGCGACTTGGCGGGCTCGCGCGTCACCTCGGGAGCCGGCGGGGCTGGTGGCGCGGTCACGGCGAGAACGTTCCCGTCGGCCATCGTCATGCCGTCCTGGACCGGGCCGACCGGCGGCAGCTGATCCAGGCGGGGCGCGCCGACCATGGCCCGGGCGGCGAACGCTCCGGCGGCGACCTTCTGCGTGGCCGCATTCCGGTCCAGCCCGGCACTCCCGCTGTCGGTTGCTTCCGGCCCGGCGCTCCCGCCGCCCGTCGGCTCCGGCCCTGCGCTGCCGGCGCTCGTTGCCGCCAGACCGGCGCTCCCGCCGCCCGTCGGCTCCGGCCCTGCGCTGCCGGCGCTCGTCGCCTCCAGTTGCGGGTTGCTGAGGGCAGTCGCGGCGGCGGTCCTGGGCGTCAAGCCGAAACTCTGCTGGTCGCCGCCGGGCGTCGCGGCCGCGCCACCGGTCGGCGCGCCCGACAGGCTGTCGGCTCCCGTACCCGACAGACCCCCGGTGTTCGCGGCGGCCGCGTACCCACCGGCCGCAGCCCCGTATCCGGCAGCGGCAGCCCCGGCAGCGGCAGCCCCGGCAGCCGCGGTCATTCCGGCGGTCGCGGTAAGGGCGCCGGTGGCCGCGGTGATACCGGTGAGCGTCGCGCCGCTCCCGGCAACGGCGGCCTCCGCGGCGGTGGCCATCGCGGCCGCGGACGGGAAGCGCTCCTCCGGCTGCTTCGCCAGCGCGATGCCGACCAGGTCCCGCACGGCGCGGGGAACGTCCCGGGACAGCGGCGGCGGCTCATCCGTCACATGCTGCAGCGCCACTGCCAGCGGATTGTCCCCGAGGAACGGCGGCCGCCCGGTCAAGCAGTGGTACGCCACCGCGCCCAGCGCGTAGATGTCCGCCGCCGGCCCGGTGGTCCGCTTCGACACCTGTTCCGGCGCGATGTAGAGAGCCGTGCCCACCACCTCGCGCGCCCCGGTCAGCGTCACCGAGTTCGCGGATCGGGCCACTCCGAAGTCGACCAGCACCACCGTCCCGTCCGGCTCGATGATCAGGTTGCCCGGTTTGACGTCCCGGTGGATCACCCCGGCTTCGTGCGCGGCCTGCAACGCCCGGCCCGCCTGCGCCACGATCGACATGGTCTCGGCGACCGTCAGCTGCCCGCGGTCCGCGATGACCCGGTTCAGCGGCTCGCCGTCGACCCGCGCCATCACCAGGTAGGCGCTGTCGTCCTCGGTGTCCCCGAAGTCGTACACGGCCACCACACCCGGATGCCGCAGCGCCGCCATCGTCCGCGCCTCGTGCCGGAACCGTCGCAGGAACCCGGGATCGGTCCCGCGCCCGCCCAGCAGCGTCTTCACCGCGACGGGTCGGCTGAGCACGGTGTCGGTCGCGGCCCACACCTCGCCCATGCCACCGGCCGCGATGCGGTCGTCGAGCCGATACCGTCCGCCGAGCAACTCTCCGGGTTTAGGCATGCATGTCCCTCTACCCAGGACGGTCCCGCGCTATCCCCTCCTCTCCGCCCCGGCCCGACCCGGTCCCCGCGCCCGCCGCAGCCCCAGCTCCAGCCCCGCGCGCCCAACGCAGCCCCAGTCCCAGCTCAGCCCGGTCCCAGTCCCAGTCCCAGTCCCGGTGCAGCCCCGCCCAGCCCAGCTCGGCCAGCTAAGCCCGGCCAGCTAAGCCCGGCCAGCTAAGCCCGGCCAGCTAAGCCCGGCCAGCTAAGCCCGGCCAGCCAAGCCCGGCCAGCTAAGCCCGGCCCAGCCGGCCCAGCCGCCCGGCTCAGTCCGGCGTGGCCCAGGCCGGACTCGCGCGGCCCGGCCGGGCTCGGCGTACTGCCCACCGCCGGCGCCTCGGCCGGATTGCGCCGCGACCGAGCACGCCGCGACCCTATGGCCCCGGGCCGGACCGCAGCTGATGAGCTCGGTGCGGGGTCGTCGAGGCCGGCCTCACTCTCCGACGTAGAGGATGGCGTCGATCTCGATGTCGAAGCCCACCAACGGCACCGGCAGCGTCGTCCGCACCGGAAGATGATCACCCTTGATGTACTGCGAGTAGATCTCGTTCAACTCGGCAAAGTCGTCGAAGTCCCGCAGGTAGACGCCGACCCGGACGGCGTCGTCCAGGCTCGCCCCGGCCGCCTCGGCGACCGCGGCCAGGTTCTGAAAGGCGGCGTGGGCCTGCTCGGCGAAACTCCCCGTGACCCAGGTGCCGTCCGGCCGTGCCGGGACCGCCCCGGCCAGGTAGACGGTGTCGCCGGCGACGACGGCATGCGAGTACGGCCCGCCGGCGGGCGCGGCCCGGTCGGTGATCACAGCGCGTTTGGGCATCAGGAACTCCTCGGTCGATGGTTCGAAAAGTGAGGTCGGTGGTTCGGAGGCTGAGGTCGGTGGTGCAGTGGCTGAGGTCGGGGTGCGGACGCTGGTCGGTGGCGCAGTAGCCGAGATCGTGGTGCGGAGACTGGTCGGTGGCTCGGTATCAAAGTTTGTTGTTCGGTCACTGAGGCCGGTGCCTCGGGAACTGCTCGGCAAGCCCGTCCACCCCCACCAGGGGCGTGGCGAGCAGGTCACGAAGGTGGCGCTCCCGATTGTCGAGGGCGGCGCGCTGTGCTTCGGTCAGCGGAACCCACGGCGGTGGCGGCGCGGCCAGCCGCGGTGTGAGCAGTCGCCCGGCCACGTAGGTCGCCTCGTTCACCAGGCGGACCGGTGACGCCCGGACCTGCCGGTGCGCGTCGGCGACGGCGAACTCCTCCTCCCGTACATCGAAGATCGCCACGTCGGCGGGTGCCCCGACGCTCAGTGTCCCGCCGGGGAGGCCCAGCAGTCGTGCCGGCCGGACGGTGACCGCCGCGACCACCTCGGTCAGCGCGAGACCGGCGGCCAGCAGTTTCGCCATCGTGGTGGGCAGGTCGAAGACCGGACCGTGCAGCGACCGTGCGTGCAGGTCGGTGGAGATCGTGAACGGCCGCACCCCGGCAGCGAGCTGTTCCTCGAGCACGTCGAACGCGAAACCGCCGGACCCGTGCCCGATGTCCATCAGCACCCCGCGCCCGGCCGCTGTTCGGATCGACGACCCGAGCGGTGCGGCGATCCCGCTCGCGCAGTGCGTCACGACGTCCCCGGGCCGCAGCAGGCCGAGCACTTCGTCGGGCCGGGGCGGCGTGGCACCGATGTGGACCATCGCCGGCACCCCGCACGCTTCCGCCACGGCCAAGCCGCGACGCAGGGGTTCGACGCCGTTGGCGCCGACGGTCTCCCGATCGATGCGCACCTTGACGCCGCGGACCAGCTCGCGATGCGCCTGGATGGTGTCGATCGCCAGGGACACGTCGCAGTTCTCCAGGTCGCGGCCCTCGCCGGTGCGTCCGGCGAGACCGATCGCGGAGATGTTCAGCAGCGCGGCGACCCGGACGGCGGCGGTCGCCGCGACCCGGCGCAGACCGTCCAGGGTGAACGCCCCGGCGGACCCGGCATCGACCCAGGTGGTCACCCCGGAGTGCCAGGCCACCGGATCCGGGTCGATGCCCCAGTAGCCCGGCCCGACGTGCGTGTGCAGGTCGACGAGCCCGGGCGTGACCAGTTTCCCGGTGACGTCGACGACCCGGCGCGCGTCGCGCGGCAGGCCGGGGCCGACCGCGACGATCCGCCCGTCACGAATGCCCAGGTCGCCACGTATATCGGAGACCGAGTACCCGTCACCGGATGCCGGGCTGCCGGGTATCTCGGAAACCGGCAACTCGGCACCGGCCTCCGGATCGCCGTGGCCCTCGGTTGCCGGGAAGCCACCACGCGTGCCCAATTCCCCGGCGGCCGAGAAGCCCGCAGCCGCCGATGAGCCCATGGTGCCCGGGGACCCCGCCGTAACCGGAGCGCGGGCCGTCATCAGCCTGCCGCCGGTCAGCAACAGGTCGAACCTCATTGGCCACCACCCGAGGCCAGGGGGGTCTGGATCGCCAGCCGATAGAGCCGCGTGGGCCGCCCCTTGTGATGCGGCTGGGCGCTGCCCACCGGCGCGACGAGGCCGGCCTCGCCGAGCTTGCGGATCAGCCGGCGCCCGCTGGGATCGGTGATCCCGAGCGCGCGGGCCAGCTCGCCGGGGGTGATCGCCCGCCCGGCGAGGGACCGCTCCAGCGCCGCCAGCCGGGACATCGTGGCGGCGCTCAGCCCGGCCCGAGCGGCCAGGTCCTCCAGACCGCCGTGCTCCCGATAGGTATAGGCCAGCGGTGGCCCGGCCCTTCCGATCGGGCCGATCATCATCCCGTCCTCGGTGATGAGATAGCCCGCGGCGGCACCGTCCCGCTCGGCTCGATCCGCCGCCTGGTCGGCCAGTGCCACACTGCTGCGGGCCGACCCGCCGATGCCGAACCCCACCGCGGGCGCTGGGGACGGCTCGGCGTCGCGGACGCCGTGGAAACCGGTGGTCTCGTCGATCGGCAGGCTGACCCAGTGGTCGGTCAGGGTCTCGAAGACGATGGCCGGCGCGAACGCGATCACCCCGCGCGGCCCGTGCTCGTCGATCCACGCGTCGGCGAGCTGCGGCAACTCGACCAGAGCCTGCCGCAACGCCTCCCGGGTGCTCGGCTCCGGCGCGCGGAAGACCGCAGCGGCGAACCGCTGACCACCGGCCTGCCGGCTGCGCACCCGCGAGACCAGATCGTGCAGATCGGCACGGATCGTGCCGGCTGTCGCCGTCGCCGGGAGCACGGCCGTCCGCCCGTCGAGCGCGGCGGCCACACCGGTGCGCGCGGTGATCACATAGGGTGCGCCGCTGCGCTCCAGCTGCTCCCGGTGGAACGTCACCACCTCGGCGACCGTCTGCTCGGGGCGGAACGGAAGGGTGGCGATCGACGACCGGTCCAGCCCGAGCGCGCCCGCGACCTCGCTCACCGTCTCGTCGGGGAACGTGTCGATGCTCACCGGCGTGGCCGGCCAGCCGTTGCCCCGGGCGCGAGCCCAGGCCAGCGCCAGGTCGAGCGCGGCGGAACGGGTGATCACGACGGGCAGCCCGGGTGGCAGCAGATCGGCTGCCCGTGCATGCGGGACGAGCCCGAGCAGCAGACCGGAGAGCGCCCCGATGGAGAGCAGGTCGGTGACACGGTCACGGATCTCCTCCTCCCGCTCGTAGACCGCCCAGGCGAAGGAGACGCCGGTCAGCGTGCGTGCGGCCTCGGTGAAGCGACCGCGCTGTCCCGAGTGGACCACGATCCCGATGGTCATCGCGCCTCCCTCTGGTGGTTCGTATGTGGTTCGTAGTAGCGTGCAGGAAATCGCTCGGCAGGTCAAGGTGGGCGGATCAGCGAGCCATTTACGAACCATATCCCAACGGCGGCAGGAGGCCGGCGATGACGATCGACTGGCGGAGCAAGGGGTTCTGGTTGCCGCACGGCACGCGGACGGCCGCGGAGATCGCGGCGGAGCGACCCGGTCTCTTCGACGGCGGGTTCACCTGGCCACTGATGGTGGTGCGGCGCGCTGCCGTCGAGGCGAACATCGCCACGATGGCCGCCTGGTGCCGGCGCCACGGCTTCGATTTCGCCCCGCACGCCAAGACCACGATGGCGCCCGGCCTGATCGACGCGCAACTGCGTGCCGGCGCGTGGGGCCTGACCGTCGCCACCGCCAACCAGGCCCTGGTCCTGCGGCGACTCGGTGTCGAGCGGGTGCTGATCGCCAACCAGGTGCTCGACCCCACGGCGCTGAGCTGGCTGGCCGCCGAGAGCAGAGCCGGATGGGAGGTCATGTTCCAGATCGATTCCCTTCCCGGCGTACGGGCGGCGGCCGCGGCCGGGCATGCCCGCGTGCTGGTCGAGCTGGGCCATCCGGGCGGCCGGACCGGAGTCCGCACCCTTGACCAGCTGGAGATTGTCGCCCGTGCCGCAGCCGACGCCCCGGGTGTCGAGCTGGTCGGCGTCACGGGCTACGAGGGGCAGCTCGCCGACCCGCCCGCGGTCGACGCCTACTTGGATCGGCTGGCCGAGGGGTTCGGGCGGCTGTCCGCGGCCGCCCTGCTCCCGGAGGATCCGCTGGTCTCGGCCGGTGGCAGCGCCTGGTTCGACCGGGTTGCCGACCGTCTGGCCGGGCTGAGCTCGCGGGCCCGGCTGGTTCTGCGCAGCGGGGCCTCGGTCACCCACGACGACGGCTTTTACCGGGAGCGGACCCCGTTCGTGCGGGTGCCGGGGGAGGGCCCGCTCACCGCGGCGCTGGAGGTCTGGGCTCAGGTGCTGTCCGTCCCGGAGCCCGGTCTGGCGCTGGCCGGGATGGGTAAGCGTGACGCCCCGTTCGACGAGGGCCTGCCGGTGCCGATGGAGATCCGGCGGACCGGCGGGACGAGCGGGCCGGCCGACGGGCTGCGGGTGACCCGGCTCAACGATCACCACACGTATCTGGAGGTGGCCGATGGTGTTCAGGTCGAGCCGGGTGACCTCGTGCGGTTCGGGATCTCCCATCCCTGCACGGCGTTCGACAAGTGGCGTGACATCCCGGTGGTCGACGAGGAGCGGCGGGTGGTGGACGTGCTGCACACGTACTTCTGAGCCGGAGCGGCGACGAAACGTGATGGCGAGGGCAAAACGATCTTGGGAGACTGCACGCCATGACCGACACGTTGGTGCTGTGGCGGCCCACCGGGCCCGAGGAACTCGAGCTGGTGCGAGCCTCCGGCCGGCGGCGGTGGCCACCCCGCCTGCCGGACCAGCCGATCTTCTACCCGGTGCTCAACGAGGACTACGCGGTGCGCATCGCCCGGGACTGGAACGTGCCGGCCTCGGGCGTGGGGTTCGTGACCCGCTTCGAGGTGGAGGCGGAGTTCGCGGCGCGCTATCCGGTGCGGCAGGCCGGTGGCGACACGATCCTCGAGCTGTGGGTGCCGGCCGAGGAACTGGAGGAGTTCAACGACCACATCGTCGGCACGATCGAGGTGGTTCGCGAGTTCCGCTGATCTTGGCCCGCGACGGAGGAGGAGCGGAATGGCGGGAGTTTTCGGTCAGAGGTCGTATCGGGCGCGGTTCGAGTGGGGCCCCTCCGGCGCCGGCGAGATCGCGCCGGGTGCCGCGTTCGTCGTGGTCGTGGACGTGCTGTCGTTCACCACTACGCTCGGCGTCGCGGCCGAGCACGGCATCGCGGTGATGCCCTACCCGTGGCGGGACGACAGTGCGGCGACGGTCGCCGGTCAACACCGCGCCGAGCTGGCGGTCGGCCGGACCGCGGCCGGGCCGGATGAGATCAGCCTCTCCCCGGCCGCCCTCCGGCGCGTGGCATCCCGGCGCCCGGTCGAGCGGCTGGTGCTGCCGTCGCCGAACGGATCGGCCGTCTCCGCACGGTTCGCGAGGACCGGCACGACGGTGATCGGGGTCAGCCTGCGGAATGCCCGCGCGGCGAGCACCTGGGTGCGGGCCCGGCTGAACGGGCAACCGCTCGCCGTCGTCGCCGCAGGCGAGCGCTGGCCGGACGGTGGACTCCGGCCGGCGATCGAGGATCTGTGGGGCGCCGGCGCGTTCCTCGACGGATTCGATGGTCTCTCCCCGGAGGCGGAGACCGCGGTGGCCGCCTACCGGGCGGTGGCGGGACGGCTCCCGGAAGCGCTCGCGGCGTCTTCCTCGGGCCGCGAGCTGGCGGCCATCGGGTTCGCCGCCGACGTCGCGGTCGCCGGTGAGGCCGACGTGTCGGAGGTGGTGCCGGTGTTCGGCGACGGCTGGTTCCGGGGCGTGATGCCCTGACCGGGGGATGTTGCTCAGCGATCATGAGCCCTAGCGTTCTGGGCAGTTCCTCCCACTTTGCCGTTGGAGACCTTTATGCCGGTATTTCGTGCTGCCAGCTTCGCTGCCAACGCCTCCGATGCTGGTCAGGAGAACAAGCCCGAGACCGAGGAACCGCCGCCGAGCCGGCCGGTGCAGAAAGAACGCTTCATCGGGGAGGCCCCGGTCGTCGTGAGATCCCGCACCTCCCCGGAGGTTCATGACGTCTTCGGCGCCACCACCCGGGGCGAGGCGCGCCCCGGCCCCCGAGCCGAGCCCCACACCGCCCCGCGACACGAGACCCGCACCGACTCCCGCGGCGAAGCCCGCACCGACCCGCACGGCGAGACAAGGACCGACCTGCGCCGCGAGGCCCGCACCGACATGCGTGGCGAAGCCCGCACTGACCCTCGCCGCGAAGCCCGCACTGACCCTCGCCGCGAAGCCCGCACCGAGACCGGGACGGGCGGTCGAGCGGAAACCCGGCCCGACGCTCGAAACGGGGCAAGGCCCGAGCCCCGAGCCGGAACCACGGCCGAGCGCGACCGGACAACTCCCCGCCCGGTCAACGCCCCACCGCAGGCACCCCGGCCGATCCGCCACCAGTCACCGGCGACCGCTCCGGCGCCGGTGAACCCGCCGCCACCCGCCGGCGGCATCCCACCGGCCGCGAGCCCCCTGCCCCGCATCGGCGTACCTCCGCTGGAACCACCGGCGGACCAGGCCGCCGGACCGGAGACACCAGCGCCGCCACCCGGCCGACCCATGAACGACCCGCAGGCATCGCCGCCCTCACCCGGCCGGCCCGCGAGCGACCCGCAGGCATCGCCGCCCTCACCCGGCCGGCCCGCGAGCGACCCGCAGGCATCGCCGCCCTCACCCGGCCGACCCGTGACCGGCCCACAGGCATCACCATCACCCGCGAGCGGCCCGCCGGCACCACCGCACCCGCCCGTCCGGCCGGGCCGCAAGCTCGCGCTGACCGCGCTGACGGTCAGCCTGCTGGCGCTGGCGTCCTCCGGCGCGGTCGCCGTCCTCCTCTACCGGCTGAGCGGCACCGGCCGGGACGGCGCCGCACCGCAGCGACCACAATCGGTCGCGGCCGAGGCCACCACGGGCCTGCCCGTGACGTACGCGAAAGAGGCTTTGAACATCCGCATCGGCTGCGCCGCGCTGGTCTACCTGGACCTCGACGAACCTCGCGCCGGCGCCCCGCAGCAACTCTCCGACCTGCGCTATGACAGCAAATGCGGCAACAACCCGGCTCAGCTCTCGCTCGGCCCGGGAGCCGTGTCGGGCGCCGGGGTGCCGACCGCCGACCTGGACGCCGACGACTGCCAGCGGGCGATCAGGAACGGTCCGCTCGGGCCGGGCGCGGAGGTGCCGGTGAAAAAGGGCACCGCGATCTGCGTCCTGACCGCCGCCCAACCGGCGAAGCTCGTGCTCGTGGAGATCACCGACGTGGGCGCCACCGGGACCGCCGGACTGCGCGCGACCTCGTGGCTGGCCCGTGACTGATCCGGATCAACCACGGCAAACCGGCCCGTGACACGGAGCGCGGGGCGGTCCTGACAGAATGTCGGGTGCGCCCCGCGAAACTCGGTTAGGAGACGTTTCCGTGATCAGGACCCACAACGCCGGCAGTCTGCGTGCCACTGACGCCGGCACGACGGTGACGCTGGCGGGCTGGGTGGCCCGTCGCCGTGACCACGGCGGTGTCATCTTCGTCGACCTGCGGGACGGCTCCGGCGTGGTGCAGGTGGTCTTCCGCGAGGAGGACGCGCACGCGCTGCGCAACGAGTTCTGCGTGAAGGTCGTCGGCCAGGTCAACGCCCGGCCGGACGGCAACGAGAACCCGGAGCTGGCCACCGGCGCGATCGAGGTCGTCGCCAGCGAGCTGACCGTGCTCTCCGAGGCCGCCCCGCTGCCGCTGCCGATCGACGACGCGATCACCGCGTCCGACGACATCCGCTTGAAGTACCGCTACCTCGACCTGCGCCGTTCCGGCCCGTCGAAGGCGCTGCGCCTGCGCAGCCGCGCCAACCAGATCGCGCGCGAGGTGCTGCACGCCCACGACTTCAACGAGATCGAGACGCCGACCCTGACCCGGTCGACGCCCGAGGGCGCCCGTGACTTCCTGGTCCCGGTCCGCCTCCAGCCCGGCTCGTGGTACGCGTTGCCGCAGTCCCCGCAGCTGTTCAAGCAGCTGCTGATGGTCGCCGGCATGGAGCGGTACTACCAGATCGCCCGCTGCTACCGCGACGAGGACTTCCGCGCCGACCGGCAGCCGGAGTTCACCCAGCTCGACATCGAGATGTCGTTCGTCACGCAGGACGACGTCATCGCGCTCGGCGAGGAGATCGTCTCCAAGCTGTGGAGCGAGCTCGCCGACTACCAGGTGCAGCTGCCGATCCCACGGATCACCTGGACCGACGCGATGAACCGTTACGGTTCCGACAAGCCCGACCTGCGGTACGGCGTCGAGCTCGTCGAGCTCACGGAGTACCTGCGCGGCACCGAGTTCCGCGTGTTCGCCGGCGCGATCGACGCGGGCGGTTACGTCGGCGCGGTCGTGATGCCGGGCGGCGCCGCGCAGACCCGCAAGGAGCTGGACGGCTGGCAGGACTGGGCGAAGGCCCGCGGCGCCCGCGGCCTGGCCTACGTGGTGCTCGACGCGGAGACCGGCGCCGCGCGTGGCCCGGTCGCCAAGAACCTGTCCGAGGCGCACCTCGCCGGCCTGGCCGACGCGGTCGGCGCGAAGCCGGGCGACGCGGTGTTCTTCGCCGCCGCCAACGAACGCCGTGAGGCGCAGGAGCTGCTCGGCGCCGCCCGCATCGAGATCGCCAAGCGCGCCAAACTGATCGACGAGAGCGCCTGGGCGTTCTGCTGGGTCGTCGACGCCCCGATGTTCGAGAAGACCGACGAGGGCGGCTGGACCGCGGTCCACCACCCCTTCACCTCGCCGAACGACGAGTGGCTCGACAACTTCGAGTCCGCGCCGGACAAGGCCCTCGCCTACGCCTACGACATCGTCGTGAACGGCAACGAGATCGGCGGCGGCTCCGTCCGTATCCACCGCGGTGACGTGCAGAGCCGGGTCTTCGACCTGCTCGGCATCACCCCGGAGGAGGCGCAGGACAAGTTCGGCTTCCTGCTCGAAGCCTTCAAGTACGGCCCGCCCCCGCACGCCGGCATCGCGCTCGGCTGGGACCGGACGTGCATGCTGCTCGGCGGATTCGACTCGATCCGCGAGGTCATCTCGTTCCCGAAGAGCCGCGGCGGCTTCGACCCGCTGACCGGCGCGCCCACGCCGATCACCGCCCAGCAGCGCCTGGAGGCCGGCGTCGACGCCAAGCCGAAGGCGGCCGCGGGCACGCCCGGCACCGACGGCCAGGCCGCCCCGGTCGAACGTTCCAACTGAAACAGCTGGTCAAAGCCCCGGTGGGAGTCTCCCACCGGGGCTTTGCGTTATCCACAATCCACAGGGGTGGTCACCGGGCGTGCGCGGGACCGCCGATCCTGTGAGACTGGTTCGCGTGGAGCCGACCATCGTCCAATGCGCCGAGCAGCTGTACGTGGGGCGCCGCGAATCAATCACCATGATCGAGTTCGCGCGCGTCGCCGATCATCTGCCCACCATGTTCTCCGGCCTCGCGCACCAGGGAGCCCGGGTCACCGGCGCACCGTTCTTCCGCTACCGCATGATCGACATGGCGGCGGAGATGGTCGTCGAGGCCGGCATCCCCGTCGCCGGTCGAGTCCCGGTCGAGCCACCGGACTTCATGGACACCCTCCCCGCCGGTCGCTACGCCACCGTCAGCCACGTCGGTCACCCCGATCAACTGATGGCGATCACCGCGCGACTGCTCGACTGGGGCCAGCGCAACGGCCTGACCTGGGACATGACGCCGACCCCGACCGGGGAGCGGTGGAACGCGCGCCTCGAGATCCTGATGACCAACCCCGCCGAACAACCCGACATGCACAAGTGGGAGACGGTGCTTCTCTTCAAACTCGCCGACTGATCCTCTCGGCGCGCCTTCGGCAACCGCGCCGGCCGGTCGCGTTCTGTCCCCGGCGCGCCGCTGCCACTCCGGGCCGACCAGCGGCCGTCCGGGCCTGCGGTGACTCCGGAAAAGCCGGTCAGGTGGCCGGGCCGATCAACTCGGTGGCGTGAACGGCGGCGTGCAGCAGCGCCGGATCGGGGTCGGTCCGCCACACATCGAGGGCGGCGTCGGCGAACTTGATGGCGTGGGCGTCTCCCGAGGTCACGGCTCGGGCGAAGACCTCGTCGGGGTGCAGCGACGACGAGGCGGAGCCGGGGTCGGCGGGAAGACCCGGCGGTGTGATCGAACCGGGAGAGTCGGGGAGACCCGACGAACCGGCGGAGGTGGCGGCGGGGGCGGGGGCGGGGCCCTGACCAGGGCTGGGCTCAGCCGGGGAGTAGGCCGCGGTGACGGCGGCAGTCGCAGCCCACGCCGCAGCAAGACTCGGAAAGGCCAGCGACCCGGGCAGAGCAGGCAAGGCCCGGAGAACGGCCGCCGGTGCGGTGGCGGCATGGACCATCATGACCGGGCTGCCGTGTCCATAGAGCAGATGCCGCCGAACCGCGGCCGTGACGATCCCGCGCAGGCGTTCCGGAGCGGCCCCGGAGCCCGGGATCGTGGCAGCCGCCGAAGCCCAGTCGGGCAGGTCGGCCAGTTGGGCCAGCCGGTTGCGAATGCCGAGCCGCTGGTCCGGCACTCGCGGAACGGCGTCGAGGGCGGCCCGGGGGTCGGTTCCGCGGTAGGGGCCTTGGCCGGCCGGTGCCATCGGCTGCCACCGCGCGGCCCAGTAGGCCAGCGCTTGACCCAATTCGGCGACCCGTTCCGGGGTTTCCTGGTCGAGCAGTGCCCGGACGGCGTGGCCGACCCGGATCACCCCGTGGGTCGCGCCGGCGGCGATGCCGGGCAGGAGCCGTGGCCACCAGGTGGCGAGCACGTCCTGCCACGGCGCGGTGTGTGCTTCGCGGTCGAAGAAGACCAACCAGTCTCCCGTACGGCCGGGGTCGCCGAGTGGTTCTCGCCAGCTGCCGGCGGAGATCGGCGCGATCCCGCGCGGCCGTGTCTCGAGGCGTTGCAGGTACTGGTCGATCCACGGGTGCACGTCGCCGGCGTGCCCGTTGCGGATGAGCGCTTCGGTGGCCATCGGCGCGTGGTTGGAGAGCCAGCCGTCGAATTCGGGTCCGGTGTCGTGGAGGCGGATCAGCGCTTCGTCGAGCGTGTCGTTTCCCATGCTCAGGAGCTTGCTACCTGAACTTCGCTTCATGTCAACCGAAGTGAATGTGCAGCTCGGGCCGCATCCATGCCGATCATGCATAATATCTGTGCACAACCTCTGTGCACAGTTATTGTGTATTCATGGCCGACGAACTCAGGCAGGTCCACCTCACTGGTCCCCAGATCCGGGCGCTTGCCCAGCCCTTGCGGCTACGACTGCTCGGCCGGCTCCGGTCCGGTGGCCCGGCCACGGCGACCAGCCTCGCCGCCGACCTGGGCACGAACACCGGCGCCACCAGCTATCACCTGCGCCAGCTGGCCGAGGCCGGGCTCGTCGTGGAGGAGGAGCGGCCCGGCTCCGGCCGGCAGCGCTGGTGGCGGGCCGCGCACGACATGTCGAGCTTCCGCCGCAGTTACTACGAGGGCGATCCGGAAGCGACCGCGGCGGCCGAGTGGCTGGAGGCGTTCCAGGTCAGCCGCTTCGCCGAGCTGGCGGAGAACTGGCGGCGCGCTCTGCCCGACGAGCCCGTGGCCTGGCAGGAGACGGCCGAGATCTCCGACTACGTGATCCAGCTGGGCTCGGCGCAGACCGAGGCGATGCTGCGCGAGATCGAGGAGGTGATCGAGCGCTATCGGCGGCTCGGTCAGGACGAGCCCGGCCCGGATGCGCGCTCCGTCGTGCTCTACGTGGCCGGCCTGCCGCGGATCGAGAGCGGATCGGGTGAGGGGGCGTGATCATGTCCGTACGGGAAATCAGGGTGAAGTTTTTGATCTTGATTGTCCTGAGGTGGCTGCCGGTGGGCCTCACGATCCCGCTGACCACGCTGCTGCCGCTGGATCGTGGGCTGACGATCTCGCAGGCCGGCGTGACCGCCGCGGTCCAGGGCCTCACCGTTCTGCTGCTGGAGCTGCCGACCGGTGGGCTCGCCGACGCGCTGGGCCGGCGCCCGGTGCTGCTGATCGCCGGTGTGGTCAACCTCGTGTCGCTGACCGTGATGACGTTCGCCGACACGGTCACGCTCTTCGCGGTCGCCTGGTTCCTGCAGGGGGTCTTCCGCGCGCTGGACAGCGGCCCGCTCGACTCCTGGTTCGTCGACGAGTCGCTGGCCGCGGACGCGAAGGCCGACATCGAGACCGGGTTGAGTCACGGCTCGGTCGCGCTCAGCCTCGCGGTCGCCGCCGGTGCCCTGCTCAGCGGTGGTCTGATCTGGCTGGGCCCGATCGGTTCGCTGAGCGCGCTGACCGTGCCGCTGGTGGTGGCGCTCGGACTGAGCACCGTGAGCATGCTGGCGGTGATGTCGCTGATGCACGAGGAGCGCCCGGCGCGCGGCCTGACCGCGTGGGCCACCTCGGTGCGCGGCGTGCCGGTGGCGATCGGTTCCGCGCTGGGCCTGGCCCGCCGTTCCCGGGTGATTCTCGCGCTGATGTCGGTGGAGCTGCTGTGGAGCTTCGGCATGGTCACCTTCGAGAAGTTGATGCCGGTCCGGCTCAGCGAGGTGATCGGCAGCGAGTCCGGCGCGGCGGCGCTGATGGGCCCGGTGAGCTCGGCCGGTTGGGCGGCCTCGGCGGCCGGCGCGGCGCTGATCCCGTTGCTGGTCCGCCGGGTCGGCGCCGCCTGGACCGGGTTTGCCCTGCATATCCTGCAAGGACTGACGATCGTCGCGATGGGACTGCTGGCCGGCCCGGCCGGGGTCATCACCGGCTTCCTTCTGACCTACGCGGTGCACGGCGCGGCCAATCCGGTCCACGCCGGACTGCTGCACCGGCAGGCCGAGGGGGAGTATCGGACGAGCCTGCTCTCGCTCAATTCGATGGTGGGGCAACCGGGGTTCGCGATCGGCGCGATCGTGCTGACGTCGCTCGCGCAGAGTGTCAGTGTCGGCGCCGCCATCGTGGCCGGGGGCGTGGTCCTGGCGGCGGCCGCCCCGCTCTATCTGGTGAAACCCAAGTTTGCCGAACCCATCGACGCGGGTACCACTCCTGCATCGGCTCTCACCCCCGGAGGATCCTGATGCTCGCCATCGCGGCTGCTGTCGTTTTCGGTATCTACCTGCTCTCCGACCTCTTCAACACGGACTTCGGCGCGCACGACCTGATCAACTTCCCGACCCTGGCCTCGCTCGGCTTCCTGCTGATCGCTCTCTACCTGGCCGGTGTCGGCAGCGGTCCGCGCAGCGGCACGGGCACCGGCCGCCGGTTCTACGGCCGCCGCCCCGGCCGCGGCTGAGTCCTCACGCTCTTCTCCGGCCCGCGCACACGCTCCGTAGCGGTGTGTACGCGGGCCGGGAGCTTGTCCACAGGCGGTGAGATCGCATTTCGGATCGGCCTCGGATGGCCGGTACTGTCGGTTCCGATGGAAACGGACGGGCTCTTCTCCCTCGCGCAACCGGACCTTTCGCCGCCCCCCGCGGCGACGGCTCAGGCTGCCGGTTTCGGTGCCCCCGCGGCCGATGCGCCCCTCCCCGTCCGGATGCGCCCGGCAAGCATCGACGAGTTGGTCGGGCAGCAGCACCTGCTCGCCCCCGGCGCGCCGTTGCGGCAGCTGGTGACCGGTTCCAGCCCCATGTCGGTGATCCTCTGGGGCCCGCCCGGCACCGGCAAGACCACGATCGCGCACCTGGTCGCGCACGCCACCGACCGTAAGTTCGTGGCGATGTCCGCGCTCACCGCCGGCGTCAAGGACGTGCGCGCGGTGATCGACACGGCGCGCAACGAGCGCCGGCGCGGCGGCCCGCCGACCGTCTTGTTCATCGACGAGGTGCACCGCTTCAGCAAGACCCAGCAGGACTCGTTGCTCGCCGCGGTCGAGGACCGGACGGTCACGTTGCTCGCGGCGACGACCGAGAATCCGTACTTCTCGGTGATTTCGCCCTTGCTCTCCCGCTGTGTCCTGCTGACCCTGCAGGCGCTGGAGGAGAGCGACGTGCGCGCCCTGATCCGCCGCGCGATCACCGACCAGCGCGGGCTCGGCGGCGCGGTCACGCTTTCCGACGATGCAGAAGACCATTTGGTACGTCTTGCCGGCGGCGATGTCCGCAAGGCGTTGACGGCGCTGGAGGCGGCCGCCGGTTCCGCCGTCGCGCAGGGCGCCAAGGAGATCGACCTCGCCACCGCCGAGCGGGCGGTCGACGTGGCGGCGGTGCGCTACGACCGGGACGGCGACGCGCACTACGACATCATCAGCGCGTTCATCAAGAGCATGCGCGGCAGTGACCCGGACGCGGCCCTCCACTGGCTGGCCCGCATGATCGTGGCCGGCGAGGACCCGCGGTTCATCGCCCGCCGCATCGTGATCTTCGCGAGTGAGGACGTCGGCATGGCCGACCCGCAGGCGCTGCTCGTGGCGACCGCGGCGGCCCAGGCGGTGCAACTGATCGGCATGCCCGAGGCCCAGCTCAACCTGGCCCAGGCCGTCGTGCACATGGCCACCGCCCCCAAGTCGAACAGTGTGACGTCGGCGATCGGCGCCGCGATGGCCGACGTCCGGGCCGGCCGCGGCGGGGCGGTCCCGACGCACCTGCGCGACGCGCACTACTCCGGCGCGCGCGGTCTCGGTCACGGCCGCGGATACCGCTATCCGCACGACGATCCGCGCGGCGTCGTCCGCCAGCAGTACGTGCCCGACGATCTGGTCGGTACCGACTACTATCGGCCGACCGAACACGGGGCCGAGCGCGCCGTCGGCGAGCGGGTGCCACGACTGCGCCGGATCGTGCGGGGGCTCGGGCCTCGTGCCGCTTCGTCGGGGAGTGCGGACCGCCCGGCGGGTGGTGCTCCGGCCGCGGATGCGTCACAGTCTTCGGCGGCCTCCGTTACGGGCGCTCCCGGCGGGAGTGCCGGTGTGCCGGATGTGGTGACCCCCGGTCCGGGGGTGGCCGTTACGCCGCGTGATGCGTTGGACATGACCGGGGCGGCGGATCCGCCAGGTGGGGAAGCGGGACCGGGCGTGGCGGCTGGATCCGGTGCGGCGGCGGACCCGCCGGGTGCGGCTACGGCCGGGCCGGGTGCGGCGGCGGACCCGCCGGGTGCGGAAGCGGGATCGGGTGCGGCGGCGGCCGGGCCGGGATCCGGTAGTGACGAGGAACGGTCGGACGAGAGCGGCGACGCCGCCGGGGAGGAACAGCCGTGACACCGCGCGGTGCCGAACGGCCCGACGACGACGCCGGGCAGGGCGGCGGCAAGAAGGGCCGCCGCTTCGGACGTGGCCGCGCCGAGCAGCCGGCCGAGCCGGTCGAGCTCCCGCGCGAGGAGACCGGCTGGCTCGACGACCTGCGCACGGCGAAGGAATCGGGCGACGCGATCGGGCCCGGTGCGGCCCCCGGCGAGGCGCGGACCAGCAAGTCCGGCCGGAGGGCGCCCGGCCCTGACGACAAACCGGACGACGCCGGGCCGGTCTTCGGCGGCAGTTTCGACGCGGACGAGCCGGCCGGGCCCGGGCCGGTCCCGCCCGGGCAGCGGCCGATCGCTCCCGGTCAGCGTGGTGGTCAGGGTCCCGGCGGTCCGGGGCACCCCGGGCCGGTGCAAGGACAGATGCCGCCGGGTGGGGTGCCGGGTCAGATGCCGCCGGGCACAGCGCCGGGTCAGATGCCGCCGGGCACAGCGCCGGGTCAGCGTGGCGGGCCGATGCCGGGCCAGCAGCCGGCCCCTGGTCAGATGCCGCCTGGTCAGATGCCGCCCGGTCAGATGCCGCCCGGTCAGATGCCGCCCGGTCAGATGCCGCCGGGGCAGGTTCCTGGGCGGCCCGGGCAGATGCCGCCGGGGCAGCGGGGCGTTCCCGGCGTGGCCGGGCCGGTCTCTCCCGGTCAGCGCGGTGCTGCCGGGCCCGTCCCGCCGGGTCAGATGCCACCCGGGCAGATGCAGTCGGCTCCGGTGCCGCCGCGGCGTGGTGGGCCCGGCGCACCGGTCCCGCCGGACGGCCGCCGGCCCGTGGACCTCTCCGGGCCGGCCGGGCCGGGCTATCCGGAGCAGGCCGTGCCACGTTCCGGCAACGCGCCCGAGGTTCCCGGGGCCGGGCTGCGCCCGGTCTCGCCCGCGGTGCGCCCGACGTCGCCCGGTGCTCCGGCCCGCGACCGGTTCCGCACGGACGCCGCCTCGGCGCGGGTCGACGCGCAGCCGTCCGGGCCGATCCCGCCCGCGGTGTACCAGACCGGGCCGATCCCGCCCGCGGGCGGCGGATTCCCGGCGGATGCCGTGCCGCCGAGCGTCTACCAGAACGATCCGGTGCCGCCGAGCGTGTACCAGACCGGCCCCATCCCGGGCGGTGACGAGGACGACGGTCGCCGTTCGCGCGGACGCAACCGGCGGGCCCGCGCCGACCAGGGTGACGGTTCCGACGGCATCTACGGCGGGGGACCGGTTTCCGGAGCGCCCGCCGCGCACGCGGCTCCGGACGGTTTCAGCGGTCGTGGGCCCGGGCCGACCTCGGGCGGGCCTGCCTCGCACGCCGCTCCGGACGGGCCCGCCCATGCACGCGCCGGTGGCCCGGACGGGATGCGCGGCGGGTCGGCACGGCCGACTTCGGGCGCGCACGCCCAGCCGGAGGATCGGTTCGGGCTGTCACAGGAAGCTCCGGGCGGTCGCCATGGTGCCGCGGGCTCGCGGGAGCAGGGGCCCGGCCGTCACGAGGCGATCGACGGACCCGGCGTGGCCGGTGTCCCGGGGCAGGTCGTTCCCGGTCAGGGCGGTCCGGCGCAGGGCGTTCCCGGACGCGGGGTTTCCGGACGAGGTGGCCCCGGGCAGGGCGTTCCTGGTCAAGGTATGCCGGGGCGCGGCGGGCCGGGGCAGGGTGCTCCCGGGCGCGGTGGCCCTCGGCCGAGCGGTCCTGTGCCGGGTGTTCCTGGCCAGGGCATCCCCGGTCAGGCTGGGCCCGGCCAGAGCATGCCGATGCCGGGTGCTGCCGGTCAGGGCATCCCCGCCCAGGGCATTCCGGGGCAGGGCGTTCCGGGGCAGGGCGTTCCGGGGCAGGGCGTTCCGGGGCAGGGCGGCCCGGGGCAGGGCGGCCCGGGGCAAGAGGTGACGGGACCGGGCGCGGGCGGGCCTGCGGTTCCCGGGCCGCGGCGGATCGGGCCCGGTGACGGGCGACCGGTCCGGGCGTCCGCGGCGGTCGCGCCTCCGGTGGTGCCGGGACGGCAGGGGAAGCGTTCCCCGGCCATGCCCGGGCGTGCCGGTGCGATGGCGGAAAGCGCCTCCGGAGTCATTCAGCGTCCGGCCCAGCGGCCCGGCACCGGGCAGTTGCAGCCGGACGAGGACGGGTTCACCACCGACCGGCGTGCGGTGGAGGGTGGCCAGACGGGTGCCGTGGTACCCGGTCAGGCCGGCCCGGGGCGGCGTGGACGCGGCGAACCCCGCCGTGGTCCGGCGCCTGACCAGGGGATGGGCCACCCGGAGCAGAGCCAGGGCTTCCGTGCGGGTGCGGGCAGCCCGGAGCAGAGCCAGGGCTTCCCGGCGGGCATGGGTAGCCCGCAGCAGAGCCAGGCTTTCCGCGCCGGAACGGGCAGTCCCGAGCAGAGCCAGGGTTTCCCGGCCGGCACGGGTGGTCCGGAGCAGAGTCAGGGCTTCCGGGCCGGCATGGGTCACCCCGATCAGAGCCAGGGCTTCCGTGCGGGTGCGGGCAGCCCGGAGCAGAGCCAGGGCTTCCCGGCCGGCATGGGTCACCCCGATCAGAGCCAGGGCTTCCGGGCCGGTACGGGTGCGCCGGAGCAGAGCCAGGGCTTCCCGGCCGGCACGGGCGTTCCTGAGCCGACCTCGCGTGGCCGGCGGCGACGGGCCGTTCCCGAGCCGGACCAGGGCTTTCCTCCGGGTGGGCGTGGTCCGGCGGGTCCGGAGCAGAGCCAGGCCTTCCCGGCGGACGGTCCCGGAACGGGCCGTCGCGGTCCCGATGTGAGTCAAGCTTTCCCGGCCGGCAGCGGCGGGCCGGTCTCGCCGGCACCGGGACCGCGTGCTGGTGGCCCGGCGCGCGGTGGCGCGTCGGTGGCCGGCGCGGCGCGGGTCGGCGCTGCGGGTGCCGCCGCCGTTCCCGGACCCGGTGGTCCGGGGACCGGCTCAGCTCGAGTACCGGGTAGCGGCCCGAACGGTCCCGCAGGCCCGGGCGCCCTGAACGGTCCCGCAGGCCCGGGCGGCACCCACGGCCCCGGCGGTCCGAACGGCCCCGGCGGCCCGGGATCCGGGGGTCCTGGCGGACCGAACGGGCCCGGTCGAGCGGTTGTCCCGGGCGGCCCCGGCGGTCCGGGTCGTGGCGCGGCGTCCGTGCCGGTGCCCGGCCGGGGCGGCGCCCACGACGGCGAGTCCGCCGGCCCGCCGCGCCGTGGAGCGGCCGCCGTCCCGGGGAACAGCCCCGAGGCGGGTCGAGGTGCGGCCGCCGTTCTCGGGAGTGGGCCGGAGCCCGGCGCACCGGGCCGTGGCGCCGCTTCCGTCCCGGTCCCATCCGACGGCACCGCCTCTCCGCGCGGCGCGGCCTCGGTCGCCGTGCCCGGTTCCAGCCGCGGCACCGGCTCAGCCGTCGTGCCCGGAAATGTCCGTGGCACCGGAGCCGCGGCCGTCCCGGGGAGTGCCGGCTCCGCCGCGGTCCCCGGCCGTGGCACCGGATCGGCCTCGGTCCCGGGCACCGCAACCGTCCCGGGCCGCGACAACACCTCCGGCCTGGGCAACGGTCCGGGCCCGGGCAACGGCCCTGGTCAGGGCAATGGTCCGGGCCTGGGCAACGGCCCTGGTCAGGGCAACGGCCCTGGTCCGGGCCAGGGGACGGCGCCGGGTCAGGGCAACGGATCCGGCCGCGGGAACACGCCCGGCCAGGGCAACGGTCCGGGGCGCGGGAGCAACGGGAGCCGGGGCAACGCACCGGGCTTCGGGACCGACTCCGGTTTCGCGAAACGTCCGCCGGCCGGTGGCGACCCGTTCGACGAGCCCGGCCACGGCACCGGCACCATCGCGGTGGCGCGTGCCGGCGCCCCGAAGGCCGGGACGGCGGCCACCCCCGTACGGGCGAAGGGGTTCGAAGCCGGCGCCGAGGAGGAGGCCGAGGCCGAGGGTGGTCTGGCCGAGCTGCGGCAGAAGCTGCGGACGCAGCGGCGCCTCCGGCTGATCACGCTGTCGACGCTGGCCGCGGTGGTCCTGCTGGTGCTCCCGGCGTTCTTCGGGCTGCGCGCGGTCAGCAGTGACCCCGTTTTCGCCTCCCTGGACTCGCTGAGTGTGCCGGCGTGGGCGGACGAGAAGCCGGAGGACCAGGGCAGCGGCAGCCGCTGGTGTTTCCTGGAGTGCCGGTTCCGGGAGCGGATGGCCGACTCCCAGCGCGATTTCAAGGAGACCACCCAGGCCTACACGAAGGCGCTGGAGGCCGCCGGGTGGACGCTGTGGAAGGTCGCCGACTGCCCGGAGTCGCCGGTGAAGCCGGAGGAGGGTACCTACACCTGTTTCCGGCGGGACGAGTTCACTCTGGACCTGGCGGTCGGGCTGCCCGACTGTGCGGTCGACCAGGTGCTGCAGGAGGCGGTCCCGGCGGCCGGTTCGGAGCAGGCCGAGGCGGGTCGGACCGGGACCGGCAAGTGCGGGGGATCGACGGTCAGCATCAAGGTGCGGACCGCGATCGCCGACGAGCGGGGCAAGACGGACAAGAATCCGGGGCCGGTCGGGCAGACCCCGGATCCGGTGCTGGACGAGAACGATCCTCTTCTGAATCCGACACCCCAGGCGTCGTGAAGCGGGTGGTGGTCACGGACGGTAGGGTCTGCACGTTGTCCCCGCCGAATCCGTGACCACCCGAAGAGGAGACGCGCTTAATGAACGCCGGAGAAATCGCTGGTCTGATCGCGGCGGGCGCCTTCCTGATGCTCGTCGTCGTGCTGGCGTTCCCGATCCTGAAGCTGGGCCGCACGATTGACGCCGCCACCCGCGGGATCAACGAGGTGGTCGATCGCACCGGCCCCCTGCTCTCCAACGTGAACGTCACGGTGGAGAACGTGAACACCGCGCTCGGTCAGGCGCAGGTCACTCTGGACGGCGTGAACCTGCAGCTGGCCAAGGTCGACACGATGACCGAGCATGCGCAGAACATCACCGCCAACGTCGCCAACCTGGTCACCGTGGTCTCCGCCGCCGCGGCGAACCCGCTGGTCAAGGTCGCCTCGTTCGGGTACGGGCTGCGCAAGGCCACCGCCGCCCGCCGGGCCGCCGAACAGGACCGCGAGGTCCGCACCGAGCTCAAGCGGCGCCGTCGCGCCGGCCGCTGAGAGGGGATCGCCGTTATGAAACGCCTGCTCTGGCTCGGGGTCGGTCTGGCCGTCGGCGCACTCGTGGTGCGCAAGCTCACGCAGAAGGCCGAGGAGTTCACTCCCACCGGGATCGCCACCTCGCTCTCGCAATCCGCTGGCGGGCTCGTGGAGTCGATGCGTAGCTTCGTGGAAGACGTCCGCGACGGCATGGCCGAGCGGGAACAGCAGATCGCCGAGGCGTTCGCCGAGGGCGTTCTGTACGAGGACAAGTTCGCCGAGCTGCGCGAGGACGAGCAGCCCGGTTCGCAGGAGGGAATTCGATGAAGACGGCGGAAGTCAAGCGGCGCTATCTGGCGCATTTCGAGGCGAACGGGCACACGGTGGTCCCGAGTGCCCCGCTGCCGGCCATCGACGACCCGAACCTGCTGTTCATCAACGCCGGCATGGTGCAGTTCGTGCCGTATTTCCTGGGTCAGCAGACCCCGGCGTTCAACCGTGCGGTCAGCGTGCAGAAGTGTATCCGCACGCCGGACATCGACGAGGTCGGCAAGACCAGCCGCCACGGCACGTTCTTCCAGATGAACGGCAACTTCTCGTTCGGCGACTACTTCAAGGAAGGCGCGATCAACCTCGCCTGGGAGTTGTCGACGAAGCCGGTCTCCGAGGGCGGTTTCGGGCTGGACCCGTCGCGCATCTGGCCCACGGTGTATCTCGACGACGACGAGGCGTTCGGGCTGTGGCGCAGGATCGGTGTGCCGGAGAGCCACATCGTCCGCCGCGGTAAGAAGGACAACTACTGGCACATGGGCATCCCGGGTCCGGCGGGCCCGTGCTCGGAGCTGTTCTACGACCGTGGCCCGGAGTACGGCAAGGACGGCGGCCCCGAGGTCGACGAGGACCGGTTCATGGAGTTCTGGAACCTGGTCTTCATGCAGAACGAGATCACCGACGTGAAGTCGAAGGAGGACTTCACGATCGTCGCTCCGCTGCCGAAGCAGAACATCGACACCGGCATGGGCCTGGAGCGCATCTCGTCGATCCTGCAGGGTGTCGACAATCTGTACGAGATCGACGAGGTCCGGCCGATCCTGGCGCGGGCCGCCGAGATGACCGGTAAGAAGTACGGCGCGCACTCCGGCCACGTCGCGGGCGAGTCGCACCCCGACGACGTGCGCCTGCGGGTCATCGCGGACCACGTGCGCACCGCGCTGATGCTGATCGGTGACGGTGTGGTGCCGGCCAACGACGGCCGTGGTTACGTGCTGCGCCGGATCATGCGCCGCGCGATCCGGGCGATTCGTCTGCTCGGCTGGCAGGAGCCGGCGCTGCCGGTCCTGCTGCCGATCGCGCGGGACTGCATGTCCCCGTCGTACCCGGAGCTGGCGGAGGAGTTCGGGCGCATCTCCACGTACGCGTATGCGGAGGAGGACGCGTTCCTCTCCACGCTCAAGGCGGGCACCACGATCCTGGACACGGCGATCACCGAGTCCAAGACCAAGGGGAAGAGCCAGCTCAGCGGGGACAAGGCGTTCCAGCTGCACGACACGTACGGGTTCCCGATCGACCTGACCCTGGAGATCGCGCAGGAGCAGGGTCTGCAGGTCGACCAGGAGGGTTTCCGCCGGCTGATGGCCGACCAGCGGAACCGGGCGAAGGCGGACGCGGCGGCGCGCAAGACCGGTCACGCGGACCTCTCGGCGTACCGGTCGGCGCTCGACGCGGGCGGCGCGGTCGAGTTCACCGGTTACCAGGAGGTCGTCCGCGAGTCCCGGGTCCGTGCGCTGATCGGCGACAAGGGCCGGGTCGAGGTGGCCGGTGAGGGTGACTTCATCGAGCTGGTGCTCGACACCACCCCGTTCTACGCCGAGGGTGGTGGCCAGCAGGCCGACACCGGTGTGATCAAGGTGGGCGGCGGCCAGCTCGAGGTGGTCGACGTCCAGCAGCCGATCCCCGGCCTGATCGTGCACAAGGCGCGGGTCATCCGCGGCGAGGTGCGCGCGGGTGAGTCGGGTCTGGCCGAGATCGACGTGACCCGCCGCAAGGCGATCTCCCGCTCGCACACCGCGACCCACCTGGTCCATCAGACGATGCGCAACTTCCTCGGGGAGTCGGCGACCCAGGCGGGTTCGCTGAACGCGCCGGGCCGGCTGCGGTTCGACTTCCACACGCCGGGCGCGATCAACCCGTCGGTGCTCTTCGACGTCGAGCAGCAGATCAACGAGGTGCTGCTGCGTGACCTGGAGGTGCACGCGTTCATCACCTCGCAGGAGGAGGCGCGCCGGCTCGGCGCGATGGCGCTGTTCGGCGAGAAGTACGGGGACGAGGTCCGCGTCGTCGAGGTCGGCGACTACGCCCGTGAGCTGTGCGGTGGCACCCACGTCGCGCGGTCCGGGCAGCTGGGCCTGGTGAAGATCCTCACCGAGTCGTCCATCGGTTCGGGAGTACGCCGGGTGGAGGCCCTCGTCGGCATCGACGCGTTCGGCTTCCTGGCCAAGGAGCACCTGCTGGTGTCCCGTCTGGCCGACATGTTCCGGGTGCCGGGCGATCAGGTCGCGGACCGGGTCGAGCAGACCGTCACGGCGCTGCGCGACGCGGAGAAGGAGCTGGAGAAGCTGCGGGCGCAGATGGTCCTGGCCGGCGCGGGTGCGCTGATCGACCAGGCGAAGGATCTGCGCGGGGTGGCGTTCGTCGGCACCGAGGCGCCGGAGGGCGCGGCGGTCAACGACGTGCGCACGCTGGCGCAGGAGATCCGCGGCAAGTTCGACCCGGCGCGTCCGGCGGTCGTCGCGGTGGCGTCCCGGGCGAACGGCAAGGCGGCGCTGATCGTGGCGGTCAACGCGGCGGCGAAGAGCCGGGGCCTGTCCGCGGGCGATCTGGTCAAGGGCGCGCTCTCCGGCCGGGGTGGCGGCAACGCCGACCTCGCGCAGGGCGGCGGCGTCCCGGCGTCCGAGGCGCCGAACCTGCTGGCGTCGGTCGAGAAGGCGATCGCCGACGCGAGCTGAGAATTGACTGGTAATGGATCCGTCGCCCAGTGCGACGGATCCTTTCCTTTTCCTTGAGAATTCCCAGCAGGGGCACAGGGGGCCGTTGTAACGAGGGCCGCAGCGGTTAAGCTTTGCCCGCGATCGGGAGCCATTAATCGGCGTTTGTCGATAATGGTTTCCTCTCGCCGACAAGCCTGTTCGGGGACAAGGAGATGCGGTTTGCCGCCATGCAGGGAGAGAGTGTGACGCAGGGCTTCACCCGGGGAGTGCGCCTCGGGGTGGACGTCGGTCAGGTGCGGGTCGGAGTCGCCAAGTGCGACCCGGACGGCATTCTGGCCAGCCCGGTCGTGACCGTGGCACGGGATCAGCAGGCCGGCGAGGACAAGATCCCCGCCGACATGGCCGAGCTGGCCCGGCTGGCGGAGGAACACGAGGCCGTCGAGGTCGTCGTGGGTCTCCCGGTCGCGCTCAACGGGCGGGAGGGCGTGGCGGCCGGCCACGTCCGGGCGTACGTGGAGCGGCTCGGCGCGATCATCGCGCCGCGGCCCGTCGTGCTCTCCGACGAGCGGATGTCCACCGTCGTCGCCAGTCGTAGGCTGAGCGAGCGGGGCGTTCGAGGGCGTCGGCAGCGTGCGGTCGTCGATCAGGCGGCCGCCGTGGAAATCCTGCAGGGCTGGCTGGACGCGCAGCGGAGGCAGACTTAATTGAGCGACGACGACCTGGATTTAGCGTTCGAGAACGCCGAGGATCGAGGCCGCTGGAGACACGCCAAGAAGAAGGGCGGTAAAGGCCGGACTTTTCTGGCCTTCACGCTGGTTCTCTTGCTGCTCGGCGCGCTCGGTGGCGTCGGCTACATCGGCTTCGACAAGGTGCGGGGCTACTTCGCCGTCGAGGATTTCGCCGGGCCGGGCAACGGTGAGGTCGCCATCGAGGTGAAGTCCGGCAACACCGCGACCGACATCGCCAACACCCTTTACAAGGCGGGTGTGGTGAAGAGCGCGGCGGCCTTCGTCGACGCGGCCAAGGACAATCCGAAGAGCAAGGACATCCAGGTCGGATCGTATCTCCTGAAGAAGGAGATGAAGGCGGCCGACGCGCTGACCATGCTGCTCGACCTGAAGAACAAGAACGTCAACAAGGTCACCATCCCCGAGGGCATCATCTCGCTGCAGATCTTCGACCGGCTGTCGAAGGCGACCGGGATCCCGGTCGACGACTTCAAGACGGCCGCGAAGAACCCGCAGAAGCTCGGCGTGCCGGCGCTGTGGTTCAAGCGCAAGGACGGCAAGAAGGTCAACACGTCGGACATCGAGGGCTTCCTGTACCCGGCGACCTACGAGATTCCGAAGAACGCGACGGCCGAGAGCGTCCTGAAGCTCATCATCAAGAACTTCAACGCCGAGATGGAGCAGCTGGACTTCGTCAACCAGGTGGCCAAGCTCGACGTCAAGATCTCGCCGTACGAGGCGCTGGTCGCGGCCTCGATCGCCCAGGTCGAGGCGCTGCTGCCGGAGGACATGGGACCGGTCGCGCGGGTGCTCTACAACCGCGCCTACACCGGGAACTTCCCGTGCAGCTGTCTCCAGCTGGACAGCACGGTCAACTACTGGCTGCGGATCAGCGGCAAGGACGCCAAGGCGTCGGAGAACCTGCTCGCCTCCGAGCTGCACGACCCGAAGAACCCGTACCGCTATGACGTGAAGGGTATGGCGGTCGGCCCGATCAGCAGCCCGGGCGAGGTCGCCCTCAAGGGTGCGATCGAAGCTCCGAAGAGCGATTACTACTTCTTCGTGACGGTCGACAAAAAGGGCAGCATGGCGTACGGCAAGACCAACGACGACCACGAGAAGAACAAGCAGATCGCCTGCAAGAACGGCATCCCGATCTGCTGATCGAGGGAACGTCACGTCGACGGCCGGCCGGGAGCGTTCCCGGCCGGCCGTCGTCATGAGGTAGCGCCGCAGGTCGATCCGTGGCACTCTTCGCCTCGTAGTTCCAGCCGGGGGCTTGACATGCTGGACCCACAGCGGAGGCGGTAATGCTCGACGACCTGGATGCGGTGCTGGAGGAAGAGCAGCAGGCGACCGAGGGTGAACCACAGCATCGGAACCGCAAGGCCGGACGGGCCGGGCGGTCGACGATCGCGTTCTTCCTCAGCCTCGTCCTGCTCGGCCTGCTGGCCGGTGGCGGCTGGTTCGCGTACAGCAAGGTGAAGGGGATCTTCGTCGCCGACGACTACTCCGGCCCGGGTGGGGCCGAGGCGATCGTCGAGGTGAAGTCCGGTCAGTCGGCCGCCGACATCGGCACCACGCTCTACGACCAGAAGGTCGTCGCCTCGGTCGACGCGTTCGTCGACGCCGCCAAGGACAACACCCGCAGCAAGAACATCCAGGCCGGGTGGTACAAGTTGAAGGTCGGGATGAAGGCGGCCGACGCGGTCGCGCTGCTGCTCGACCCGAACGCCCGCTGGGTCACCAAGGTCACCCTGCCGGAAGGCCTCTCCTACCAGCAGACGTTCGAGAAGCTGTCGGAGGTCACGAAGATCCCGGTGGCGGACTTCGAGAAGGCCGCGAAGGACCCGGTCGGCCTCGGCGTCGACCCGTCCTGGTTCACTCGCAGCGACGGCAAGAAGGCCGACCGGACCGACATCGAGGGCTTCCTGTACCCGGCGACGTACGAACTGTCCCCGAAAGCCGACGCCACCGGCGTGCTCAAGGCGATCATCGCGAACTTCAACGCCGAGATGAACCAGCTGGAGTTCGTCTCGACCGTGCAGAAGACGCGTGGCGGCGTCTCGCCGTACCAGGCGCTGATCGTCGCGTCGATCGCGCAGGCCGAGGCGCTCAAGGACGAGGACATGCCGAAGGTGTCCCGGGTCGTCTACAACCGGGCGTACGGGGACTTCGCCTGCCACTGCCTCGGCCTGGACAGCACCGTCAACTACTGGCTGCGGATCACCGGCAAGGGGACGAAGGCGTCCGAGCACCTGACGAACGCGGAACTGCACAACCCGAAGAACCCGTACAACACTCACGACAAGCCGGGCCTGCCCCCGGGCCCGATCGGGAACCCGGGCAAGGCCGCGCTCAAGGGTGCGATGAGCCCGACGAACAACTTCCCGTACTACTTCTTCATCAGCATCGACACCAAGGGCACCATGGCCTACGGCAAGACCGGGGCCGACCACGACAAGAACCGCCTGCTGGCCTGCCAGAACGGCATTCCGCTGTGCTGACGGGGTCGCGAGCGGCGACGACGATCCACTAACCTGGCGCGCGCAGTATCACCGACCACTGTGGAGGTAGACACGATGCGTGCCCGAAACTGGATCCTGAGGTCGTCCGTGGTGGCGGCGACCGCCGTGCTCGGGGTCGTCGCGGGTTCTCTGCCGGCGAGCGCGGCGACGCTGTCCACCACCGGTGCCTCCGGCCGCACCAAGTACTTCGAGAACGGCACCTACCTGCTCTACGCGCACGACCCGCTGAGCGACGGCCACTGCGCCCGCTGGCAGGTCAACACCGGCAGCGGCTGGTCCTACACCGGCGACTCGGCCTGCAGCAGCACGGAGATCCTGGCCGGCATCGCGCAGGACGGCTCCTCGGTGCGGATCTGCCGCACCGGCGTCGGCAACTGCTCGTCCTCGGTCAAACTCTGACACCGGCCACGTCCCGGAGCGGGTCGAACCGTCCCGGGACGTGGATTCCGTAAACTACGGCGGCGACGTTTCGATCACGAGGACGGGGACGCTGTGCAGATCACCAGCTCGCGACGGGCCGCCGTCCTCGGCAAGCCGATCGCCCACTCGCTCTCCCCGGTGATCCACCGGGCCGGCTTCGCCGCCGCCGGGCTCACCGGGTGGACCTACGAGGCGATCGAGTGCGCCGAGTCCGAGCTGCCCGACCTCGTCGCCGGCCTCGGCCCCGAGTGGGCCGGCCTGTCGCTGACCATGCCGCTCAAGGAAGCCGCCCTCAAGCTGGCCAGCTCGGCGACGCCGGTCGCGATCGCCGCCGGCGTGGCCAACACGCTGGTCCGGCAGGCCGACGGCTGGCACGCCGACAACACCGACGTCCCGGGCATGGTCCGGGTGCTGCGTGCGGCGGGCGTCGGCACGAGCACCGGCCGGCACGCTGCGAAGGAGGCCCCGCCGCGGGTCACCGTCCTCGGCGGCGGAGGCACCGCCCGCGCCGCCCTCGCCGCCGCCTCCGCGCTGGGCGCCGAGATCGTCATCGTGGCCGCCCGCCGCCCCGAGGCGATCACCGCGCTGGAGCCGGTGGCCGGCGCGCTCGGCCTCAAGCTCGAAGGCCTCGCCTGGTCCGCCGCCCCCGCCGCGTTCGACACCGACGCCGTGATCTCCACGGTCCCCAAGGGCGCCGCCGACCACCTGGCCGCCGAGGTCACCTGGCGCCCCGGCACGGTCCTCTTCGACGCGATCTACGACCCGTGGCCGACCCCGCTCGCCGCCTCCGCGACCGCCGCAGGCCTCGCCGTCGTGTCCGGTCTCGATCTGCTGCTGGCCCAGGCGCTGAGCCAGTTCGAGCAGTTCACCGGCGTCGCCGAGGCGCCCGAGGAGGCGATGCGGGCGGCGCTCGACGAGGCCGTCCGCAACCGCTGACCGCAAAAGATCAAGATCAAGATCTTCATGTCCTGGGTCCGCCGGGGTACGGGCCGTCGCTCCCGCGGGGACCCTTCCGGTCCTCGCAGGGCCGTGGCCGGCCCGGAACGCGAGGCCCGCAAGGGCGGCGTCCGTGGGTGGTCGCGCTCAGAGCACCGAACCCGTCCACGGCTCCCGGCCCGGCGCAGCCGCCCGTCGAGCGGCTGTGGCGTGCCGCGGCCGGTCCCTGTCTGTCAGCCGCCTCGCGTGGTGTGCCCGGCGCGCGGCCGCGGCGGGTGGCGGAGCAGGGCGCGGGTGTCCGGAACTCGGGATGCGGTGTACCACCTGCCGGACCGGGTTCGCGGCCGTGCCAGACTGTGAACCGTGTTGCGCTGGCTTACCGCAGGTGAATCGCACGGTCCGGCTCTTGTCGCGCTGCTGGAGGGTGTTCCCGCCGGCGTGGAGGTGACGAGTGCGGACGTCACTCGTGACCTCGTGCGCCGCCGTTTGGGTTATGGCCGTGGGGCCCGGATGAAGTTCGAGCAGGACGAGGTCGAGTTCATCGGCGGTGTCCGGCACGGGTTGACGCTGGGCAGTCCGGTCGCGATCCGGGTGGGTAACACCGAGTGGCCCAAGTGGGAGACGGTGATGTCGGCTGATCCGGTCGACCCGGACGTGCTGGCCGAGCAGTCCCGTAACGCGCCGCTGACGCGTCCGCGCCCGGGTCACGCCGACCTGGCCGGGATGCAGAAGTACGGGCATACCGATGCCCGCCCGATCCTGGAGCGTGCCAGTGCGCGGGAGACCGCGGCCCGCGTCGCGGTCGGTGTGGTCGCCAAGCAGCTGATCAGGCAGGCGCTGGGTGTCGAGATCGTCTCGCACGTGATCGAGCTGGGTTCGGTGGCCGCGAAGTCGGGGCTGATCCCGGCGCCGGAGGATTTCGACCGGATCGACGCGGACCCGTTGCGCTGCCTGGATCCGGAGGCCAGTGCCCGGATGGTCGCCGAGGTCGACGCGGCGAAGAAGGACGCCGACACGCTCGGTGGGATCGTCGAGGTCCTGGCGTATCGGGTGCCGCCGGGTCTGGGTTCGCACGTGCAGTGGGACCGTAAGCTCGACGCGCGTCTGGCCTCGGCTCTGATGTCGATCCAGTCGGTCAAGGGTGTGGAGATCGGTGACGGGTTCACTCAGGCCCGTTCGCGGGGTTCGGTCGCGCATGACGAGATCGTCCCGACGGCGGGCGGGGTGAAGCGGGTCACTGATCGGGCCGGTGGGCTGGAGGGCGGCATCACCAACGGTGAGCCGTTGCGGGTGCGTGCCGCTCTGAAGCCGATCTCGTCGCTGAACCGGGCGTTGCAGACCGTCGACGTCGTCACCGGTGAGGCGGCCACCGCGATCAATCAGCGTTCGGATGTGTGTGCGGTCCCGGCCGGCGCGGTGGTGGCCGAGGCCATGGTCGCGCTGGTGCTGGCCGAGGCCGCGACGGAGAAGTTCGGCGGTGACTCGGTTGCCGAGATCCGTCGCAACCTCACGTCGTACCTCGAAAATCTGGTGATCCGCTGATGACGCCGGCCACCGTTCCCGCCGGGGTGACGCGCTGATGGCGCCGGCTGCTGTCCTGGTCGGGGTGATGGGCGCCGGCAAGACCACCGTCGGCGCGGCGCTCGCCGCGTCACTGGGCCTGCCGTTCGCCGACACCGACACGATCATCGAGGAGCGGGCCGGCAAACCGATCCCGGAGATCTTCGTCGACGAGGGCGAGGCCGCGTTCCGCGCGCTGGAGCGCGAGGTCGTGGCGTCGACGCTGGAGACCTTCGACGGCGTCCTGGCCCTGGGCGGCGGAGCGATCCTCGACGACTCCACCCGCAAACTGCTGGCCGGGCACACGGTCGTCTACTTGTCGGTCGAGCTCACCGACGCCCTCAAGCGCGTCGGTCTGGGCGCCGGCCGCCCCCTGCTGGCGATCAACCCGCGTGCCACCCTGAAGTACCTGCTGGAGCAGCGCCGCCCGCTCTACCTGGAGGTGGCGACGCACACGGTGATCACCGACGGCCGTGAGCCCGGGGAGATCGCTCCCGAGGTCGCGGCCCTCCTCGCCGCCTGAGCCGGCCCGGCTGGTTCTCCCGGGCGTCGTGAGGGGCTAACACGCCCCTGCGAACCCGGGTCGCCCACCTGGCGGAACCGGTGACGGCGGGGCATTCGGTCCCGCCGGTACGCGGATAGGGTGACGCCCGTGGTGACGCGAATTCCGGTGGCGGGTGACCGTCCGTACGAGGTGGTAGTCGGCCGTGGGCTGAACGGCGAGCTCCCGAGCCTGATCGAGGGCGCCGCCCGGGTGGCCGTGATCCACCCGCCGACGTTGCGGGAGCGGGCCGAGGCGGTGGCCGAAGCGACCGGCGCCGGGATCGTGGTCCCGATCGAGGTGCCGGACGCCGAGCAGGGCAAGTCCGTCGAGGTCGCCGCCCGCTGCTGGGACGAGCTGGGCGCGGCCGGCTTCACGCGCACCGACGTCGTCGTCGGTGTCGGTGGTGGCGCCACCACGGACCTGGCCGGTTACGTCGCGGCCGCCTGGCTGCGCGGGGTCCGCTGGGTGCCGGTGTCCACGTCGGTCGCCGGCATGGTCGACGCCGCGGTCGGCGGGAAGACCGCGGTCAACATCGCGGCGGGGAAGAACCTGGTCGGCGCGTTCCACCCGCCCGCCGGTGTGATCTGCGATCTGGACGCGCTGGACACGCTGCCGCGCGAGGACATCGCGGCCGGTCTGGCCGAAGTGGTCAAGGGCGGGTTCATCGCCGACCCGCGGATCCTGGAGCTGGTCGAGGAGAGCCCGGAAGCGGCCCTCGACCCGCGCAGTGACGTGCTGCGGGAGCTGATCGAGCGGAAGATCCGGGTGAAGGCGGACGTCGTCGGGGTGGACCTGAAGGAGTCCGGCCTGCGGGAGATCCTGAACTACGGGCACACGCTCGGGCACGCGATCGAGCGCCGCGAGAAGTACACGTGGAAGCACGGGCACGCGGTCGCGGTCGGCATGATCTTCGCGGCCGAGCTGGGCCGGTTGGCGGGGCGGCTGGACGACGAGACCGCGGCCCGTCACCGAAAGGTCCTGGATCTTCTCGAGCTGCCCACGGCGTACGCGCAAAATGCCTGGACCGACCTGCTTGCCGGAATGCGCGTCGACAAGAAGACGCGGGCCGCAACCTTGCGGTTCGTGGTTCTCGACGGCCTGGCGAAACCGGGCATCCTCGCCGGGCCGGACGACGACCTGCTGCGGCAGGCCTATACCGAGGTGGCGCGATGATCTACGTGTTGAACGGGCCGAACCTGAATCGCCTGGGCACCCGCGAGCCGGACGTCTACGGCAGCGCCACCTATCAGGACCTGGTGGACATGTGCCAGACCGTCGCCGACGACCTGGGCGTCTCCGTGAAGGTCCTGCAGACGAACGCCGAGCACCAGATGGTCGAGTGGCTGCACCAGGCCGCCGACGAGGGCGCCGACGTGGTGCTCAACGCCGGCGCCTGGACGCATTACAGCTACGCGATCCGCGACGCGTGCGCGATGCTCGGTGGCAAGCTGGTCGAGGTCCACATCTCGAACATTCACACGCGCGAGGAGTTCCGGCACCATTCGGTGATCTCGGGCGTGGCGACCGGTGTGATCGTCGGACTCGGGTTCGACGGCTATCGGCTCGCTCTGGAGCATATTGCCCGCTAGACCCGATTCGCTCTTACCAGGGCGGCGCCGGTAAAGTGGTTCGGTCACCGATTCGCGTCAAGATCAAGGCAGGACATGGCTTCCACCAACGACCTGAAGAACGGCCTGGTTCTCAACCTCGACAAGGAGCTGTGGTCCGTCGTTGAGTTCCAGCACGTCAAGCCCGGTAAGGGTCCCGCCTTCGTGCGGACCACGCTGAAGCACGTGCTGTCCGGCAAGGTCGTCGACAAGACCTTCAACGCGGGCACCAAGGTCGAGACGGCGACCGTGGACAAGCGCTCCATGCAGTACCTGTACCAGGACGGCGACGACTACGTCTTCATGGACCTGGACACCTACGACCAGATTCACGTCCCCGGCGCCACTGTCGGTGACAACGCCAACTACCTGCTGGCCGAGGCCGAGGTCACGGTCGCGCTGCACGAGGGCGTGCCGCTCTACATCGAGCTGCCGACCAGCGTCTTCGTCGAGGTCACCTACACCGAGCCGGGTCTGCAGGGCGACCGCTCGACCGGTGGCACCAAGCCGGCGACGATCGAGACCGGCGCCACGGTTCAGGTTCCGCTCTTCATCACCACCGGTGAGAAGATCAAGGTCGACACCCGCGACGGCCGCTACCTCGGCCGCAGCTGATGGCGGAAGGTCCCAAGAAGGAACGGCTGGCGCGTCGCAAGGCGCGCAAGCGGGCGCTGGACGTCCTTTTCGAGGCCGACCTTCGTGATCTGCCGCCGAGCCAGGTGCTTGTCACGTACCTCGAACGGATCGCCAAGCCGCATCCCGAGCACCTGGCTTACGCGGTCACCCTGATCGAGGGCGTCGCCAAGCACCTGGACCGGATCGACGAGCTGATCGCCAGCTACGCCGAGGGCTGGACGATCGACCGCATGCCCGCGGTCGACCGCAACCTCGCCCGCATCGCCGTCTACGAGCTGCTGTTCGAGCCCGAGGTGGATGACCCGGTGGCGATCACCGAGGCGGTCGAGCTGGCGAAGGAGATGTCGACCGACGACAGCCCGCGCTTCCTCAACGGTCTGCTGGATCGGATCGCGGCTTTCGCCACGCGATAAAAAACCAGAAATGCGCAAAACGGCCTGGACCGCTTCGGTCCGGGCCGTTTCGTTTTCCCAACCCCAGAAATCCGATTCGATACGCCCTGAGCCGCGCGACGCGCCAGAAGTCCGCTGCCCGCGGGTCCGGCGGCTTCCGCTGTCCGTGGGCCCGGCGGCTTCCGCTGACTGTGGGCCCACGGTGAGAACCAGTCCGAGCCGGCAGGCGCGCCACGGCCCGGAACGTCGGCGCATCGCGCCGGAATGTCACGGGCGGGTCGCCGGAAGCGGTCCGTGGGCGGTCTGACCTGTAGTGAGCTGCGTGTCAGCGGGTTGATCGGTGGCGTGTGATACACGGGCGCCGGTCGGCGGCGGGCCGGGTGTGAATGGAATCACGGCGTGCGGGCGGGGCTTCGACGGCGGCCGCGGGGAGTCTGCGGGGCTCGTGCTCGGCGCGGAACGATCACGCGCGGAGCAGGAGCAGTGGCGGTGCCGCGGGGGCGGTCCGGCGGAGGGAGAGCGGGCGCTGCCGCGAGGGGAGTGCGGGCGCTGCCGCGAGGGCGGTTCGGCGCGAGGGGAACGGGGGCGCTGCCGCGAGGGCGGTTCGGCGCGAGGGGAGCGGGGTGCTGCCGCGAAGGCGGTCCGGCGCGGGCGCGCGAGGGGCGCCGCGGCGGGGCGAGCGCCGGATGAATCCATACAAGAAATGAAGTAAGCCCGCGTCGATCTTGGGGGGCCGACGCGGGCTCTTCTGTCGTGAAGCAGTATCAGCCGGTGGTGCGGCTGATGTCAGCTGGCGAAGAACGCCCGGGGGTCGGCCACCAGAACGCCCTGCTCGGTCAGTCGCTCGATCAAGCCGGACGGCGAGATGTCGTAGACGATGGCGAGGGCGCGCAGGTCATCGGCGCGGATCGAGAGGACCCGGCCGTTGTAGTCACCACGCTGCTGCTGAATTGCCCGGGCGTACCGCGCCACGTAGGCGAGGTCCTCACCGGTGGTGTCGTACAGTTTCTCGAGGTCCAGGACGATCTTGTTGGTCGCCTCGAGACGGATGCCACTGCCGTCGGGCAGCAGCTCGGAGACGGGAACACGGTAGAAGTCGGCCAGTTCGGCCAGACGGGACACGGTGACCGCACGGTCGCCGCGCTCGTACGAGCCGACCACGACGGCCTTCCAGCGGCCGTTCGACTTCTCTTCGACGCCCTGCAGGGACAGGCCCTGCTGCTGGCGAATGGAGCGCAGGCGAGCGCCCAGCGACTTCGCGTACTCAGACGGCATTCGGACACTCCCAGTACTGTGCTCGGCCCGGAGGGTTCTTCCTCACGGATCGCTACGCTGCGTGACGGTACGGAGTTTGCGAGCGCCGGTCAAGTGTTGGTTACCGATGAGTCGTGCGGGCCGCACCAAAGTTACCGGCTGTATCCCTAGTTGTTGGTTTTGTCGGGTTTGTCTGCGGGTTGGGCAGGTCACCCTGGTCACGGCTTCATCCACTGGTAACGTAGCGTCAGCCATCGGGCGGGAGACCGCCCGTTCAGACGTCCTTTAACGACCCGTCCCGTGAGGCGGGGAAGGAGGTCCGCCGTGGCACAGCCACGCGCAGACGCGCCCAGCAAGATCATCTTGGCGGGGTCCGACCTGTCCCGGGTCGTCGACCGCATCGCCCATCAGATTCTCGAGAAGACCTCCGGCGCCACCGGTACCGCGCTGCTCGGCATCCCGACCCGGGGTGTCCCGCTCGCGCACCGGCTGGCCGCCCGCATCCACGCCTTCGAGGGCGTCGAGGTCCCGGTCGGTTCTCTCGACATCACGCTCTACCGCGACGACCTGCGGCTCAAGGCCACCCGCGCGCTCGGCAAGACCGAGCTGCCGGCCGGTGGGATCGACGGCCTGCGGGTGATCCTCGTCGACGACGTGCTCTTCTCCGGCCGCTCGGTGCGCGCCGCGCTGGACGCGCTGAAGGACCTCGGCCGGCCCAGCTCGGTGCAGCTCGCGGTCCTGGTCGACCGCGGTCACCGGCAGTTGCCGATCCGCGCCGACTACGTCGGCAAGAACATCCCCACCGCGCTGAGCGAGAGCGTCAAGGTCACCCTGACCGAGACCGACGACGCCGACGAGGTACGACTGATCGGGGGCCTGGCGTGATCAAGCACCTGCGTTCCGCCGCGGACCTGGACGCCGAGACCGCGACGCTGATCCTGGACACCGCGGCCGAGATGGCCGCGCTCTCCGGCCGTGAGGTGAAGAAGCTGCCCGCGCTGCGCGGCCGGACCGTGGTCAACCTCTTCTACGAGGACTCGACCCGCACCCGGATCTCGTTCGAGGCGGCCGCCAAGCGTCTCTCCGCCGACGTCATCAATTTCTCGGCCAAGGGGTCCAGCGTCTCGAAGGGTGAGAGCCTGAAGGACACCGCGTGGACCCTGCAGGCGATGGGCGCCGACGCGGTGGTGATCCGTCACTCTGCGAGCGGCGCGCCGCACCGCCTGGCCAACTGGGTGGAGGGCTCGGTCGTGAACGCCGGCGACGGCACCCACGAGCACCCGACGCAGGCGCTGCTGGACGCGTACACGATGCGCTCGCGCCTGGGCCGCCTCGACGGTCTGAAGGTGGCCATCGTCGGCGACGTGCTGCACAGCCGGGTCGCCCGCTCGAACCTGCTGCTGCTGACCACGCTCGGGGCGCACGTCACGCTGGTCGGGCCGCCGACTTTGATTCCCCGTGACGTGTCGGCGAAGGCTCAGGTCTCCTACGACCTGGACACGGTCCTGCCGGACAGCGACGTGGTGATGATGCTCCGCGTCCAGACCGAGCGGATGCAGGACTCCTACTTCCCGTCGGCGCGGGAGTACAGCCGCCGCTACGGGCTCGACGTGCCCCGTCTCCACAAGCTGCCGGAGCACGCGATCGTCATGCACCCCGGCCCGATGAACCGCGGGATGGAGATCGCGCCCGAGGTGGCCGACTCACCCCGCTCCACGATCGTCGAACAGGTCGCCAACGGCGTCAGCGTCCGGATGGCCGTCCTCTACCTGCTCCTGGGAGGCAAGTGATGGCGTACCTGCTCAAGGGCGTCTCGATCCTCGGCGGTCAGCCGACGGACCTGCACATCAGCAACGACGGTCTTGTTTGCGATGAAGCGGACCACAAGGCCGAGGTCATCGACGCGACCGGCCTGGTCGCCCTGCCGGGCCTGGTCGACGTGCACACCCACCTGCGCGAACCCGGGCGGGAGGACGCCGAGACGGTCGAGACCGGCTCCCGCGCCGCGGCCCTGGGCGGCTACACCGCGGTCTGCGCGATGGCCAACACCTCGCCGGTCGCCGACACCGCCGGCGTGGTCGAGCAGGTCTGGCGCCTGGGCCGCGAGGCCGGCCTGGTCGACGTGCAGCCGATCGGCGCGGTCACGGTCGGCCTGGCCGGCAAGCAGATGGCCGAGCTCGGCGCGATGGCCAGCTCCGCCGCGAACGTGCGGATCTTCTCCGACGACGGCTTCTGCGTCGCCGACCCGAAGCTGATGCGCCGCGCCCTGGAGTACGTGAAGGCGTTCGACGGCGTCATCGCCCAGCACGCCGAGGAGCCTCGCCTGACCGAGGGCGCGCAGATGCACGAGGGCGAGGTCAGCACCCGGCTCGGGCTGACCGGCTGGCCCGCGGTCGCCGAGGAGGCGATCATCGCGCGGGACGTGCTGCTGGCCGAGCACGTCGGCAGCCGCCTGCACGTCTGTCACGTCTCCACGGCCGGTTCGGTCGAGGTGCTGCGCCAGGCCAAGGCCCGTGGCGTGCGGGTGACCGCCGAGGTCACCCCGCATCACCTGCTCCTGACCGACGAGATGGCCAGCGGTTACGACCCGGTTTTCAAGGTCAACCCACCATTGCGTACGGCCGAGGACGTCGCAGCCCTGCGACAGGCGCTGCTGGACGGCGTGATCGACGTGGTCGCCACCGATCACGCGCCGCACGCCGTGCAGGACAAGGAGTGCGAATGGTCGTACGCGCGTCCCGGCATGCTCGGCCTGGAGACCGCGCTCCCCATCGTGCTCAGCGTCTTCGGCGAGAAGTGGGATCTGATCGCCGACCGGATGTCGGTCGCACCGGCCCGGATCGCGGGACTGACCGGGCACGGCGGCGACCTGACGAAGGCCGGCTCGCCGGCGAACCTCACGCTGGTGGATCCGAAGGCGAGCTGGGTCGTCGACCCGGCCGGTCTGGCGAGCCGTAGCGGAAACACGCCGTACGCGGGTATGACCCTGCCCGGTCGCATCGTGGCGACCTTCCTGCGGGGAGAAGCGACGGTTCTGGACGGGAAGGCAGTCAAGTGAGCAAGGCGATTCTGGTGCTGGAGGACGGCCGGTCGTTCTCCGGCACGGCGTACGGCGCCGTCGGCGAGACGTTCGGCGAAGCCGTCTTCACCACCGGCATGACCGGTTACCAGGAAGTTCTCACCGATCCGTCGTTCCACAAGCAGGTGGTGGTGCAGACCGCGCCGCAGATCGGCAACACCGGCGTCAACGACGAGGACGACGAGTCGGACCGGATCTGGGTGGCGGGCTACGTGGTCCGCGACCCGGCCCGCCGCCCGTCGAACTGGCGCGCCAAGGGTGACCTGGGCGAGCGCCTGGCCGCCGAGGGCATCGTCGGCATCAGCGGCATCGACACCCGCGCGCTCACCCGCCACCTGCGCGAACGCGGCGCCATGCGGGTCGGCATCTCGTCGGTCGACCTGGACGTCAAGGCCCTGCAGGAACGGGTCAAGGCCCAGCCGCAGATGCTCGGCGCCGACCTCTCCGCGCAGGTCACCACCGGCGAGCGCTACACCGTGCCGGCCGAGGGCGAGCACCGTTACACGGTCGCCGCGCTGGACCTGGGCATCAAGCGCAACGTCTCCCGCCGGTTGGCCGCCCGCGGCGTGACCACGCACGTCTTCCCGGCCTCGTCGAGCATCGAGGACCTGCTCGCGGTCAGCCCGGACGCGGTGTTCTTCTCGCCCGGCCCGGGTGACCCGGCCACTGCCGACGGCCCGGTCGGGCTGGCGCGGGAGGTGATGCGCCGCGAGGTGCCGCTCTTCGGCATCTGCTTCGGCAGCCAGATCCTGGGCCGCGCGCTCGGCTTCGGCACCTACAAGCTCGGGTACGGCCACCGCGGCATCAACCAGCCGGTGCTCGACAAGACCACCGGCAAGGTCGAGGTGACCAGCCACAACCACGGGTTCGCGGTCAACGCTCCGCTGGACAAGGTCGTCGACACCGAGTTCGGCGGCGTCGAGGTCTCGCACGTCTGCCTCAACGACAACGTGGTCGAAGGGTTGCGGGGCATCGAGGTGCCCGCCTTCACCGTCCAGTACCACCCCGAGGCCGCTGCCGGCCCGCACGACGCGGATTACCTGTTCGACCGCTTCGTCGAGCTCGTCGAGAAGAAGGGCTGAGCCACCAATGCCGAAGCGTGAGGATCTCAAGCATGTGATGGTGATCGGGTCCGGCCCGATCGTCATCGGCCAGGCCTGCGAGTTCGACTACTCCGGCACCCAGGCGTGCCGGGTGCTGCGTGCCGAGGGGCTGCGCGTCTCGCTGGTCAACTCGAACCCGGCCACGATCATGACCGACCCGGAGTTCGCCGACGCCACCTACGTCGAGCCGATCACCCCGGAGTTCGTCGAGCTGGTCATCGCCAGGGAACGCCCGGACGCGATCCTGCCGACGCTGGGCGGCCAGACCGCGCTGAACACCGCGATCGCCCTGCACGAGAGCGGCGTCCTGGAGAAGTACGGCGTCGAGCTGATCGGCGCCAAGGTCGACGCCATCCGCAAGGGCGAGGACCGCCAGCTGTTCAAGGAGATCGTCGCCAAGGCCGGCGGCGAGACCCCGCGCTCGCGGGTCTGTCACTCGATGGACGAGGTCCGCGAGACGGTGGCCGAGATCGGCCTGCCGGTCGTCATCCGCCCGTCGTTCACCATGGGCGGTCTCGGCTCGGGCATGGCCCACTCGGCCGAGGATCTGGAGCAGATCGCGGGCGCCGGCCTGGCCGCCTCCCCGGTGCACGAGGTGCTGATCGAGGAGAGCGTGCTCGGCTGGAAGGAGTACGAGCTCGAGCTGATGCGCGACAAGCACGACAACGTCGTGGTCGTCTGCTCGATCGAGAACGTCGACCCGATGGGCGTGCACACCGGCGACAGCGTGACCGTGGCCCCGGCCATGACGCTCACCGACCGGGAGTACCAGAAGCTGCGGGACCTCGGCATCGCGGTGCTCCGCGAGGTCGGCGTGGACACCGGCGGCTGCAACATCCAGTTCGCGATCAACCCGGACGACGGCCGGATGATCGTGATCGAGATGAACCCGCGCGTCTCCCGCTCCTCGGCCCTGGCGTCGAAGGCCACCGGCTTCCCGATCGCCAAGATCGCCGCGAAGCTGGCCATCGGCTACACCCTGGACGAGATCCCGAACGACATCACGCTGCAGACGCCGGCCGCGTTCGAGCCCGCCCTGGACTACGTGGTCGTGAAGATCCCGCGGTTCGCGTTCGAGAAGTTCCCGGGCGCGGACAAGGAACTCACCACCACGATGAAGTCGGTCGGCGAGGCGATGAGCCTGGGCCGCAACTTCGCCGAGGCGCTGAACAAGGCGATGCGGTCGATGGAGACCAAGGCGGCCGGCTTCTGGACCGCCCCGACCTTCGAGAACGTCGACGAGGCCCTCGAAGCCCTGAAGATCCCGCACGACGGCCGGCTCTACACGGTCGAGGCCGCGCTGCGGCTCGGTGCGACGGTCGAGCAGGTGCACGCGGCCAGCGGCCGGATCGACCCGTGGTTCCTCGACGAGATCAAGGCGCTGGTCGACCTGCGCGCGGAGATCCTGGCCGCCCCGGTCCTCGACGAGGAACTGCTGCGCAAGGCCAAGCGCTCCGGGCTCTCCGACCTGCAGCTCGCGGCGCTGCGGCCGGAACTGGCCGGCGAGGACGGCGTACGGGCGCTGCGGCACCGGCTCGGGCTGCGCCCGGTCTACAAGACCGTGGACACCTGTGCGGCCGAGTTCGCGGCGAACACGCCGTACCACTACTCGTCGTACGACGAGGAGACCGAGGTCGCCCCGAGCGACCGGCCGAAGGTGCTGATCCTGGGCTCCGGGCCGAACCGGATCGGGCAGGGCATCGAGTTCGACTACTCCTGCGTCCACGCCGTACAGGCGCTCCGTGGGGTTGATTTCGAGACCGTCATGGTCAACTGCAATCCGGAGACGGTCTCCACCGACTACGACACCGCGGACCGGCTCTACTTCGAGCCGCTCACGTTCGAGGACGTCCTCGAGGTGTTCCACTCGGAGGACAGCTCCGGCAAGGCGGCCGGCGGCCCCGGCGTGATCGGCGTGATCGTCCAGCTCGGCGGCCAGACCCCGCTCGGCCTGGCGAACCGGTTGAAGGCGGCCGGTGTCCCGATCGTCGGCACCTCGCCCGAGTCGATCGACCTGGCCGAGGACCGGGGCCTGTTCGGCGCGCTGCTGGCCGAGAACGACCTGCGCTCGCCCGACCACGGCACCGCCACCTCGTTCGAGGAGGCCAAGGCGATCGCCGACACGATCGGCTACCCGGTCCTGGTCCGCCCCTCGTACGTGCTGGGCGGCCGCGGCATGGAGATCGTCTACGACGAGCCCACGCTGAAGGGCTACATCGAGCGGGCCACCGAGATCTCCCCGGACCACCCGGTGCTGGTCGACCGCTTCCTCGACGACGCCGTCGAGATCGACGTGGACGCGCTCTGCGACGCCACCGGCGAGGTGTACATCGGCGGCGTGATGGAGCACATCGAGGAGGCCGGCATCCACTCCGGTGACTCGGCCTGCTCGCTGCCGCCGATCACCCTGGCCGCCTCGCACCTGGCCGAGGTCCGCCGCTACACCGAGGCCCTGGCGCGGGGCATCGGCGTGCGCGGCCTGATGAACGTGCAGTACGCGCTGAAGGACGAAGCCCTCTACGTCCTGGAGGCCAACCCGCGGGCGTCGCGGACCGTCCCGTTCATCTCCAAGGCGACCGGCGTCCAGCTGGCCAAGGCGGCCGCCCGGATCATGCTCGGCGCGACCATCGCCGAGCTGCGGGCCGAGGGCATCCTGATCCCGGACCGGGACGGTGGCTCGGTCCCGGCCGGCGCACCGATCGCGATCAAGGAAGCGGTGCTGCCGTTCAAGCGGTTCCGCACGCTTGCCGGCAACAACGTGGACAGCCTGCTCAGCCCGGAGATGAAGTCGACCGGCGAGGTGATGGGCATCGACACCGCCTTCGGTCAGGCGTTCGCGAAGTCGCAGGCCGCGGCGTACGGGTCGCTGCCGACCAGCGGCAAGATCTTCGTGTCGGTGGCGAACCGGGACAAGCGCTCGATGATCTTCCCGGTGAAGCGGCTGGCCGACCTGGGCTTCACGATCGTCACCACGGCGGGCACCGGTGAGGTGCTCAGCCGGTACGGCGTGGACTGCGAGATCGTCCCCAAGCACTACGAGAGCGCCGGTCAGAACGCCGTCGAGCTGATCCTGGCCGGCGAGATCGCCCTGATCATCAACACCCCGCAGGGCTCGGGCGCCAGCGCCCGCCAGGACGGCTACGAGATCCGCAGCGCCGCCGTCACCGCCGACGTCCCGTGCATCACCACGGTGCCCGGCGCGGCCGCCGCCGTCATGGGCATCGAAGCCCTGATGCGCGGCGACCTGGCGGTTCGCCCCTTGCAGGACCTGCACAAGGTCCTGCGGAGTGACCGCGCATGAACCTCTTCCGTTCCGCCGTCCGGCCGGTTCTGTTCCGGCTGGGCGGCGGTGACGCCGAGGCCGCGCACGAGTGGACCCTGCACCGGCTCGCCTCGATGCCGCCGGCCGCCCGTGAGGTGATGCGCCGCCGCTACGCCTTCTCCGCCCCGGTCGAGGCGTTCGGTGTCCGCTTCCCCAATCGGGTCGGCCTGGCCGCCGGGATGGACAAGAACGGCGTCGCCCTGCCGTCCTGGCCGGCCCTCGGGTTCGGCTTCGTCGAGGTCGGCACGGTCACCGCGAAGCCGCAGCCGGGCAACGACAAGCCGCGCCTGTTCCGGCTGCGGGAGTCCGAGGCGATCATCAACCGGATGGGCTTCAACAACGCCGGCGCGGCCGCCCTGGCCGGGCGGCTGGAGGAGCTGGGGCCGATCGGGGTGCCGCTCGGCGTCTCGCTGGGCAAGTCCAAGGTCACGCCGCTGGACGAGGCGGTCGAGGACTACCTGGAGTCGTACCGGCTGCTGCACCCCTACGCGGACTACATCGCGGTCAACGTCTCCTCGCCGAACACCCCGGGCCTGCGCAGTCTCCAGGACCGCGACTTCCTGACGACGCTGTTGAAGGAGCTCGCCGGCCCGGTCCCGGTGCTCGTCAAGATCGCGCCGGATCTGACCGAACCGGCCATCGCCGAGCTGCTCGAGGTGTGCCTGGAGCACGGCGCGGCCGGCCTGATCGCCACCAACACCACCCTGGCCCGCGACGGGCTCGCCCCCGGCGACCAGCACCTGGCCGCCGAGACCGGTGGGCTCTCCGGGCGGCCGCTCACCGACCGGGCCCGCCAGGTGGTGCGGTTCGTCCACGACGAGACCGGCGGCCGGCTGCCGATCGTCGGGGTGGGCGGGATCATGTCCGCCGACGACGCGTCGCGGATCCTGGACGCCGGCGCCACGCTGGTTCAGCTCTACTCCGGTTTCATCTACAAGGGACCGGACCTGGTGAAGGCGGTCGCGCAGGGCGCCCGCCCGGCCCGGACGCACTCGGCCCGATGACCCCGGCCGGGCGCGACCACCTGATTGCGCTCGACCGGGCGCACGTCTGGCACCCCTACGGCCCGATGCCCGGCCGCAGCGACCCCTACCTGGTGGAGAGCGCGGCCGGGGTCCGGCTGCGCCTGGCCGACGGCCGGGAGCTGGTCGACGGCATGTCGTCCTGGTGGGCGGCGGTGCACGGTTACCGGCACCCGGTGCTCGACGCGGCGCTGGCCGACCAGGCCGGCCGGATGAGTCACGTGATGTTCGGCGGCCTCACCCACGAGCCCGCCGTCACGCTCGCGAAGACGCTGGTCGACCTGACCCCGGCCGGCCTGGAGCACGTCTTCCTCTGCGACTCCGGCTCGATCGGGGTCGAGGTCGCGATCAAGATGGCGTTGCAGGCCCAGCGGGCCCTCGGCCGTCCCGGCCGGCAGAAACTGGCGACCTGGCGTGGCGGGTATCACGGCGACACGTTCCACCCGATGAGCGTCTGCGACCCGGTCGGCGGCATGCACGCGCTCTGGACCGGGGTGCTGCCCGCGCAGATCTTCGCCGATCCGCCTCCCGCCGGGTTCGATCCCGGCTACGCCGATTCCCTCCGGAGCATGATTTCCGCGTACGCCGATCAGGTCGCCGCCGTGATCGTCGAGCCGGTGGTCCAGGGCGCGGGTGGGATGCGCTTCCACCACCCGGAGTACCTGAGGGTGCTGCGGGAGGCCACCACCGAGCACGGCATCTTCCTGATCTTCGACGAGATCGCCACCGGCTTCGGGCGGACCGGTCGCCTCTTCGCGGCCGAGCACGCCGGCGTCAGCCCGGACGTCCTGTGCCTGGGCAAGGCGCTCACCGGTGGCTACCTGACGCTCGCCGCCACGCTGTGCACGCCCGAGGTGGCCGCGGCGATCTCGGCCGGCGAGGGCGGGGGACTGGCCCACGGTCCGACGTTCATGGGCAATCCGCTGGCGTGCGCGGTCGCCAACGCCTCTCTCGGGCTGCTTTCCGACGGGGGGTGGGTGGATCGCGTACGGATGATCGAAATCGGTCTTAGAGACGGCCTGGAGCCGTTGCGCGAAGCCCCGGGCGTCGCTGATGTCCGCGTCCTGGGCGCCATCGGCGTCGTCCAGCTCGACCGTGAGGCCGACGTCGCGCGGGCCACCGCGGCCGCGGTGGCCCAGGGCGTGTGGCTGCGGCCGTTCCGGGACCTGATCTACACCATGCCGCCGTACGTGACCGACGAGCCGGACGTGGCCCGCATTACCCGAGGAATCGCCGCCGCGGTGGCGGCTGCCTGACACAGAAGGAGCAAGCGCGACATGGAGACGTTCGGCGAACGGCTGCACGCGGCGATCGAGACGCGGGGACCGCTGTGTGTGGGCATCGATCCGCACGCCGGTCTGCTCGCCCGATGGGGCCTTACCGACGACGTTGCCGGCCTGGAACGCTTCGCCCGTACGGTCGTCGAGGCGCTGGCCGATCGGGTGGCTGTTCTGAAGCCGCAGTCCGCGTTTTTTGAGAGATTTGGGTCACGTGGCGTCGCGATTCTTGAGTCAACTATCCGACAGTCCCGGGAGGCCGGCGCGCTCGTCCTGCTCGATGTGAAGCGCGGCGACATCGGCTCGACGATGTCCGCGTACGCCTCCGCGTATCTCGACAATGACAGCACTCTGCGCAGTGACGCGATTACTGTGAGTCCCTATCTCGGAGTCGGCTCGTTGCGGCCGGCATTCGATCTCGCGACCGAAACGGGGGCCGGAATTTTCGTTCTCGCACTGACGTCGAATCCGGAAGGCGCTTCCGTCCAGCACGCCGTCGGCCCTGGTGGGAAGACTGTCGCGCAGACCGTGATCGACGAGATTTCCCAGCTCAACGCGGGTGCGAGCGTTCTCGGAAGTTTCGGTCTGGTGGTCGGCGCGACGATCGGGAAGACCGGCCACGACCTCGCCGGCGTCAACGGCCCGCTGCTCGCGCCGGGCCTCGGAGCGCAGGGCGCGACGCCCGATGACCTGCGTTCCGTCTTCGGTGACAGCCTGCACAACGTGTTGCCGTCGTACTCACGCGAAGTTCTCTCGGGAGGGCCGGAGATCGCCGGTCTGCGGGCCGCCGCGGAGCGGGTTCTGGACGACTGCCGCGCCGCGCTCGGGTGAAACAGCCTGCGTAGCGGGCCGGGCCGCGGGGTACCCCCACGTTGCCGAACGCGCCGATGACCGCTAGTTTTCCCGGCGCCGGGAACCACATGCCCCTTTGGTTCCCTGGCACACCACGTTTCACAGAAGCGCCGGTATTGAACTACCGCCGCGATAGGGACCTGAGGAGAACTGGTGCCGCTCCCGTCACTGAGCCCCGAGCAGCGCGCTGCCGCGCTGGAGAAGGCTGCGGAAGTTCGCAAGGCTCGGGCTGAGCTGAAGGAACAGCTCAAGTCCGGCAAGACCACCCTCGCCGCCGTGCTCGACCGCGCGGAGGCCGATGAGGTCGTCGGCAAGCTGAAGGTCTCGGCCGTGCTGCAGGCGCTGCCGGGTATCGGCAAGATCCGCGCGACCCAGATCATGGAGAAGCTGAAGATCGCCGAGAGCCGCCGGCTCCGGGGTCTCGGCGACCAGCAGCGTAAGGCCCTCCTGGGGGAGTTCGCTGCGAACTGACTCACCGGCTCGTGTAGGAATGAGCCGTGAGCATGGATGACGACGCGCGCCCGGCAGCCCGCCTCACCGTCCTGTCCGGCCCCTCCGGGGTCGGCAAGGACAGCGTGATCGAGCTGATCCGGGCGCGCTCGCCTTGGATCCGGTTGTCGGTGTCGGTCACGACACGCAAGAAACGCGACTACGAGACCGACGGCGAGCACTACCACTTCGTAACCCGGTCCGAGTTCCAGCGCCTGATCGATGGCGGACAGCTGCTGGAGTGGGCGGAATTCGCGGGCAACCTCTACGGAACGCCCCGCGCGCAGGTCGAGGGCTGGCTCCAGCAGGGCCGGCCCGTTTTGTTGAAGATCGACCTGCAAGGCGCCCGCCAGGTGCGGGCCACCTCACCCGACGCTCAACTGGTGTTCCTCGCTCCACCGAGCAAGGAGGAACTCCAGCGGCGCCTCATCGGGCGGGGGACCGACGACGAGGAGACGATCCGCCGCCGCCTGGCCCACGCCGACGAGGAACTGGCCGCCGAGGCCGAGTTCGATTACACGGTGGTGAACGACTTCGTCGAGCGCGCCGCGGATGAGCTGGTAGGCTTGCTCGGTTCGTCATTTCTAGCGCCAGCATCCGAGCATTAAGGAATTCTGAAAAGTGGGAACTGTCGCCAACCCCGAGGGCATCACCAATCCGCCGATCGACGAGCTGCTGGACAAGACCTCGTCGAAGTACTCGCTGGTGATCTTCGCGGCCAAGCGCGCCCGCCAGGTCAACGCCTACTACAGCCAGCTCGGCGAGGGTCTGCTCGAGTACGTGGGGCCGTTGGTCGAGACGACTCCGCAGGAGAAGCCGCTCTCCATCGCGATGCGGGAGATCAACGCAGGTCTCCTGACCGCAGAGCCGACCGACCACCCCTGATCGCCGGTTTTCTGAACGTGTCGATCCCGTGTCCAGCTCCTGGGCGCGGGATCGTCTGCTATCCGAGGTGAAGAAGCGGTGACCGAGGTCGTCCTGGGCGTGTGTGGCGGGATCGCCGCGTACAAGGCGTGCGAGTTGCTGCGCCTGCTCACCGAGTCGGGGCACGGGGTCCGCGTGGTGCCGACCGCCTCGGCGCTGAAGTTCGTCGGGGCGCCGACCTGGGCCGCGCTCTCCGGCCGCCCGGTCGCCACCGAGGTGTGGGACGACGTGCACGAGGTCCCGCACGTGCGGATCGGCCGCGCCGCCGAGCTCGTCGTGGTCGCCCCGGCCACCGCCGACATCCTGGCCAAGGCCGCCCACGGGATCGCCGACGACCTGCTCACCAACACGCTGCTGACCGCGACGTGCCCGGTCGTCTACGCCCCGGCGATGCACACCGAGATGTGGGAGAACCCCGCGACCCGGGCCAACGTGGCGACTCTGCGCTCGCGCGGCGCGATCGTCATCGAGCCGGCCGTGGGGCGGCTCACCGGCAAGGACACCGGCAAGGGCCGGCTCCCGGAGCCTTCGGCGATCTTCGAGTACGCGATGGGCGTACTCAGGAACGGTCTTAAAAAAGATCTTGAGGGCTGGCACGTGGTGGTGACCGCCGGCGGCACGCGCGAGCCCCTCGACCCGGTGCGTTTCCTGGGGAACCGTTCGTCCGGCAAGCAGGGTTACGCGCTGGCCCGGGCCGCGCTCGCCCGTGGCGCCCGGGTGACGCTGATCGCCGCGAACGTGACGCTGCCCGACCCGGCCGGCGCCGAGCTGATCCGCGTCGGCACCACCGAGGAGCTGCGCCAGGCCACGGTCGAGGCGTTCGCGTCGGCCGACGTCGCGGTGATGGCTGCCGCCCCCGCCGACTTCCGCCCCGCGACGGTCGCCGAGCAGAAGATCAAGAAGACCGGCGACGGTACGCCCGCGCCGATCACCCTGGTCACGAACCCGGACATCGCCGCCGAGCTGGGCGCCGCCAAGCGTCCCGGGCAGGTGCTCGTGGCGTTCGCCGCGGAGACGCACGACGCTCTCGAACACGCCCGGGTGAAAATGGTCAAAAAGCGGGCAGACCTCATCGTGGTCAACGAGGTGGGCGTCGACCGCGTCTTCGGCCAGGATCGCAACACGGTCACTGTGCTGGGCGCGGACGGCCTCACCGAAGCCCTCGCCGAACTCCACAAAGACGATGTGGCGGATAGGATCTTCGACCATGTCGTGGACCGGCTCGATGCCCAGGTCGGCGAGGGTCAGCCGCTCTGATTACACTTCCGCGTTACCTGTTTTCGACAACTGAGGAGCACCGTGGCACGCCGCCTGTTCACTTCCGAGTCGGTCACGGAAGGCCACCCGGACAAGATCGCTGACCAGATCAGCGACGGGATTCTCGACGCCCTGCTCGCGCAGGACCCGCGCAGCCGTGTCGCGGTCGAGACCCTGATCACCACCGGCCAGGTGCACGTAGCGGGCGAGGTCACCACCCAGGCCTACGCCGACATCCCCAGCATCGTGCGCGACACCATCCTGCGGATCGGCTACGACTCGTCGAAGAAGGGCTTCGACGGCGCGTCGTGCGGCGTCTCGGTCTCCATCGGCTCCCAGTCGCCGGACATCGCCCAGGGGGTGGACAGCGCTCTCGAGCTGCGCTCCGGGGACAGCGAGCACGTCCTCGACTCCCAGGGTGCCGGCGACCAGGGCATGATGTTCGGGTTCGCGTGCTCCGAGACGCCCGAGTTGATGCCGCTGCCGATCGCGCTGGCGCACCGGTTGGCGCGGCGGTTGTCGGTGGCGCGTAAGGACGGGCTGATCCCGTATCTGCGTCCGGACGGTAAGACGCAGGTGACCATCGAGTACGACGGGCTGCGCCCGGTCCGGCTGGACACGGTGGTGGTCTCGTCGCAGCATGCCGCGGACATCTCGCTGGACTCGCTGCTGACGCCGGATGTGCGTGAGCACGTGATCAACCCCGAGCTGGAGGGCCTCGGCCTGGAGACCGAGGGTTACCGGCTGCTGGTCAACCCGACCGGTCGCTTCGAGATCGGTGGCCCGATGGGTGACGCCGGTCTGACCGGCCGCAAGATCATCGTTGACACGTACGGTGGGTACGCGCGGCACGGTGGCGGGGCGTTCTCCGGCAAGGATCCGTCGAAGGTGGACCGGTCCGCGGCGTACGCGATGCGCTGGGTCGCCAAGAACGTGGTGGCGGCCGGGCTGGCCGAGCGGTGTGAGACCCAGGTGGCGTACGCGATCGGTAAGGCGCACCCGGTCAGCCTGTTCGTCGAGACGTTCGGCACCGAGAACGTGCCGGTCGAGCGGATCGAGAAGGCCATCAACGAGGTGTTCGACCTGCGTCCGGCCGCGATCATCCGGGACCTGGACCTGCTGCGGCCGATCTACCAGCAGACCGCGGCGTACGGGCACTTCGGCCGGGAACTGCCCGACCTGAAGTGGGAGAGCACCGACCGCGCTGCCGACCTGAAGGCCGCCGCGTCCTGATCGCCGCTCTGCCCTGATGGCTGCTTGTTCTGACGGCGGCTCTGAAAAGCCGGCGTCCGCACGTGCGGACGCCGGCTTTCGCCGTTCCGGGCCGCTGTGGTCGCGGTTCTGCCGTCCAGGCGGCGCTCGCCGCCGGTCAGGGCTGCGGTCGCCGGCCGGCTCCCAGAGGTGCCGCAACCCGCCTGACACGCCCCTGGGAGCCGGCCGCGCCGGCGAGGCGGGGCGACGGGGGTGTACCGACGCCTGACACGCCCTGGGAGCCGGCCGGGCCGGCGGGGCGGGGCGGCGGGAGTGTCTCGACTCCGGGAGCCGGCCGGGCACCCCGATCTCCCGGTCGAGCAGCGCGGACCCCGGCATCTGCCCGGGATCGCAGCGGTTCGGACGGCACGGTGCGGCCTCGCCGGAAAGATCTTGTCGGGGGGTGCGGGCAGAATGTTCGGCGATGGTGACCAGAAGTGTGCGAGCGGAGCGGGAGCCGGCGGAGCGTCTGCCGGTGGCGCGAGTGTGTGTCGACGTTCAGCTGCCGCATCTGGATCGCCCGTTCGACTATCTGGTCCCCGGCGAGGACGACGAGGCCGCGCAGCCGGGGGTGCGCGTCAAGGTGCGGTTCGCCGGGCAGTTGGTCAGCGGATTCCTGCTGGAGCGGGCCGAGGCGTCCGAGCATCAGGGCAAGCTGGCCTACCTGGAGAAGGTGGTCTCGCCCGAGCGGGTGCTCGACCCGGAGATCGCGCGGCTGGCGCGGGCGGTGGCGGATCGCTATGCCGGCAGCCTGGCCGATGTGCTGCGGCTGGCAGTCCCGCCCCGGCACGCCCGGGTGGAGTCGCAGGCGGCCCGGGAGCCCGGCTCGGAGCAGGACGCCGGGCCGGCAGCCGAGCCGGCGGGGGACGGTGCTGAGCCGGCTGGGGACGGTGCTGAGCTGGCGGGGGATGGTGCCGCCGGAGCCGGAGCCGGAGCCGGAGCCGGAGCCGGAGCCGGAGCCGGAGCCGGAGCGGACGGCACGGGGCGGGAGTTCCGTGAGCCCGAGCCCGGCGGCTGGGACGCCTACGCGACCGGCCCGGCCTACCTGACCGCGCTGGAGGAGGGCCGCCCCGCCCGAGCCGTCTGGTCCGCCCTGCCGGGGGAGGCCTGGCCGCTCCGCATCGCCGAGGCCGCCGCCGCGACCGTCAAGGGCGGCCGCGGCGTCGTGATCGTCGTCGCCGACGCGCGGGACCTGGACCGGGTCGACCGGGCGCTGGGCACGGTGCTGGGCGAGGGCCGCCACGTGGCGCTGAACGCGGCTCTCGGCCCGGCCGAGCGCTATCGGCGGTTCCTGGCGGCGAGCCGTCACCAGGTGCCGGTCGTGGTCGGGACCAGGGCCGCGATGTGGGCCCCGACGACCGATCTGGGGCTGGTGGTGATCTGGGACGACGGCGACGACCTGCACGCCGAGCCCCGCTCGCCGTACCCGCACGCGCGGGAGGTGCTGCTCACCCGGGCGCAGCTGGCCGGTTCCGCGGCGCTGGTCGGCGGGTTCGCCCGTACCGGGGAAGGTCAGCTTCTCCTGGAGACCGGGTGGGCCAGGGAGATCGCGGCGGAGCGGATGACCCTGCGGCGACGGCAGCCGGCCATCTCGCCGACCGGGGACGATCCGCAGCTCGCCCGTGATCCCGGCGCGGTGACCGCCCGTCTGCCGAGCCTGGCCTGGCTGACCGCGAAGCAGGCGCTGGAGGCCGGGCATCCGGTGCTGGTCCAGGTGCCGCGACGGGGCTATCTGCCGTCGGTGGCGTGCGCCGAGTGCCGCACTCCGGCGCGCTGCCCGCACTGTTCCGGGCCGCTGGGGCTGCAGGGTGCGCACGACGTGCCGATCTGTCACTGGTGCGGGCGCGGCTCCCCGGCGTACACGTGCCCGGCCTGCGGCGAGCGGCGGCTGCGCGCCTCGGTGATCGGCGCCCGGCGCACGGCCGAGGAGCTGGGGCGCGCGTTCACCGGTGTGCCGGTGCGCACGTCCGGGCGGGACGAGATCTTGGACACGGTGACGGGTGACCCGGCGATCGTCGTGGCGACCCCGGGCGCCGAGCCGGTGGCCGAGGGGGGTTACGGCGCGGTGCTCCTGCTCGACACGTGGGCGCTGCTGAGCCGGGCCGACCTGCGCGCCGCCGAGGAGACGATGCGCCGCTGGCTGAACGCGTCGGCGCTGGCCCGCCCGGCGGCTCAGGGCGGCCGGGTGATCGTCGTGGCCGACGGTTCGCTGGCGCCGGTGCAGGCCCTGCTGCGCTGGGACCCGGGCTGGTTCGCCGCCCGTGAGCTGGCCGAACGCCGCGAGTTGGGTTTCCCGCCGGCGGCCCGGATGGCGAGCGTGACCGGCCCGGCCCCGGCTGTCGCCGAGCTGTTGACGATCGCCGATCTGCCGGACGGCACCGAGCAGCTCGGCCCGGTCCCGGCCCGTGACGACCAGGAGCGGATGCTGCTGCGGGTGTCGCGTTCCCGGGCGGCCGGTCTGGCCCACGCGCTGCACGTGGCGGCGGGGGTGCGCAGCGCGCGTAAGGCGGCGGTCGCGGTCCGCATCCAGGTGGACCCGGCCGAGCTCTTCTAGGTCCGTAGACTGTCTGGCAGCCGTTTTTCTCTCAGGTCTAGGAGTTCCGCCGAGTGACCGTCCAGCCCATCCGTCTCTTCGGCGACCCGGTGCTGCGCACTGAGGCCGACGCGGTCGTCGACTTCGACAAGGAACTGCGCAAACTGGTCAAGGATCTGACCGACACGATGCTCGACGAGGGCGGCGCCGGCCTGGCCGCCCCGCAGCTCGGGGTCGGTCTGCGCGTGTTCACGTTCGACGTCGACGACGTGGTCGGGCACATCGTCAACCCGGTGCTGTCGTTCCCCGACGAGGAGGAGCAGGACGGCCCGGAGGGCTGCCTGTCGATCCCGGGCATCTACATCGACACCAAGCGCCGGCAGAACGTGGTGGCGAACGGGTTCAACGAGCACGGCGACCCGATCCAGCTGGTCGGCACCGGCCTGATGGCCCGTTGCGTGCAGCACGAGACCGACCACCTGGACGGTGTGCTGTTCCTGGACAGGCTGGACTCCGCGTCCCGCAAGGACGCGATGAAGCAGATCCGCTCCGCCGAGTGGTATGACGCGGCCAAGCCTCCGACGATCAAGGAGAGCCCGCACGGCCGGGGCATCTTCGGCCTGGGACGGTGAGCTGATGCGCCTGGTCTTCGCCGGCACGCCCGAGGTGGCGCTGCCCAGCCTGGACGCGATCGCCGCGTCCGGGCACGACCTGCTCGCCGTGATCACCCGGCCGGACGCGCCGGCCGGTCGGGGCCGCCGCCTGGTGCGCTCGCCCGCCGGGGCGTGGGCCGACGAGCGCGGCATCGAGGTGCTGACGCCGGAGCGACCGCGCGAGCCCGAGTTCCAGGCCCGGCTGCGCGAGCTCGCGCCCGACTGTGTGCCCGTGGTGGCGTACGGCGCGCTGGTCCCGCCCACCGCCCTGGAGATCCCGAAGCACGGCTGGGTGAACCTGCACTTCTCCCTGCTACCGGCCTGGCGTGGTGCCGCGCCGGTGCAGCACGCCGTCCTGCACGGCGACGAGGTGACCGGGGCGAGCGTCTTCGAGCTGGAGGCGGGGCTCGACACCGGCCCGGTCTACGGCACGCTGACCGACCGGATCCGCTTCGACGACACCTCCGGTGACCTGCTCGGCCGGCTCGCCCACGAGGGTGCCGGCCTGCTCGTCGCGGTGCTGGACGCGATCGAGGCGGGCACCGCCCGGGCGCACCCGCAGCCGCACGACGGGGTCAGCCTGGCCCCGAAACTCACCGCCGAGGACGCGCGGGTCCGCTGGACCGACCCGGCTTTCGCGGTGGACCGGCGGATCCGGGCGTGCACCCCGGCGCCGGGCGCGTGGACGACGCTGCGCGACGATCGGCTGAAGCTGGGCCCGGTCCGGCCGATCGCGAACGCGCCGCGTCTGGAGCCGGGCGAGCTGCGGGTGGAGCGCACGCAGGTGCTGGCCGGCACGGCGACGACGCCGGTGCAACTGGGCGAGGTCCGCGCGGCGGGCAAGAAACCGATGGCCGCGACCGACTGGGCTCGCGGGATGAGAATTGAAGCAGGGGAGAAGCTCGCGTGACTGAGCACAGGGCTTCACGGCCGCACGGCGCCGGCCCACGACGGCCGTCCGGGCCGGGGGATCACCGCGATCAGCGCAGCGGCCGGGCGCCGCGGGCCGGGCGTCCGCCGTCCGACCCGGCGCGGCAGGCGGCGTATGAGGCGATCGCCGCGGTCAACCGCGACGACGCGTACGCGAATCTGGTCCTCTCCGACATCCTCGACGGCTTCGGCCTGCACGGGCGGGATGCGGCGTTCGCCACCGAGCTGACCTACGGGACGTTGCGCGCGCTGGGGACGCTCGATCTGATCGTCGCCCAGGCCGCCGGCCGTGACGTCGCGCGGATCGACCCGCCGGCCCGCGACGCGTTGCGCCTCGGGGCGTACCAGTTGCTCTACACCCGGGTCCCGTCGCACGCCGCGGTCAACCAGACCGTCGACCTGGTCCGTTCGGTGGCCCCGGGCGCGGCCGGTTTCGCCAACGCGGTGATGCGCACGATCTCCGAGACGACCCTGGAGGCGTGGCTGGAGCGGGTCACCCCGAAGCAGGAGGACGACCCGGTCGGTCACCTCGCCGTCCAGCACCACCATCCGCAGTGGATCGTGCGCGCGTTCGCCGAGGCGCTCGGTGGCGACCTGGAGGAGACCGAGCGGCTGCTGATCGAGGACAACCAGCCGCCGGCCGTGCACCTGTGCGCCCGTCCGGGCCGGGCCGACGCGGTCGAGCTGGCCGACGAGGTCGGCGGCGTGCCGGGCGCCTTCTCGCCGTACGCGGTGTATCTGAACGGCGGCGCCCCGCGTGACCTGGCCGCGATCCGGCAGGGCCGGGCCCACGTCCAGGACGAGGGCTCCCAGCTCGTCGCGGCCGCGCTGCTCGCCGCCCCGGTCGAGGGCCGCGACACCCGCTGGCTGGACCTGTGCGCCGGCCCCGGTGGCAAGACCGGCCTGATCGGCGCGATCGCGGCCGGCCGGGGCGCCGAGGTGACCGCCGTCGAGGTGGCCGAGCACCGCGCCCGCCTGGTCGAGCAGGCCACCGAGGGCATGCCGGTGACGGTCTTCCCGATGGACGGCCGCTCGGTCGGCCGCGACCCGGACCTGCCGGAGGAGGCGTTCGACCGGGTGCTGGTCGACGCGCCGTGCACGGGGCTGGGTTCGCTGCGCCGCCGTCCGGAGTCGCGCTGGCGCCGCCAGCCGGCCGACCTGCCGCCGCTGACCCGGCTGCAGCGGGAGCTGCTGGTCGCAGCGCTGCGCGCGGTCCGTCCCGGTGGCGTCGTGGCGTATGTGACGTGTTCCCCGCACATGGTGGAAACGCAGGTCACGGTCAGCGAGGGCGCCCGTCGCAGCGGCGTCGAGGTGGACTTCGTCGACGCCCGTCCGCTGCTGCCGCCGGGGATGCCGGGTCTGGGCGCCGGCCCGACGGTGCAGCTCTGGCCGCACCGCCACGGCACCGACGCGATGTTCCTGGCGGTGCTCCGCCGTACCAGCTGATCGGCAGAGGCCGCCGGCATGCGCCCGGCGGCCTTCGTCCACCGGCCCGCCGGCATGCGCGGCGGGCTTTGTCCACAGGCCCGCCGACGTGTCCGGGCCGAGGTTTTACACTTCAGCGGTGACGTCATCGCCGATCATCGCGCCGAGCATCCTCGCCTCCGACTTCTCCCGGCTCGCCGAGGAAGTGCACGCCATCGAGGGGGCGGCCGACTGGGTGCACGTGGATGTCATGGACAACCACTTCGTGCCGAACCTCACGCTCGGCCTGCCGATCGTGCAGAGCCTGCGCAAGGCGACCACGATCCCGTTCGACGTGCACCTGATGATCACGGATCCGGAGCGCTGGGCCCCGGGCTACGCCGAGGCGGGGGCGTACAACGTGACGTTCCACGCCGAGGCCTGCGACAACCCGGTCGCGCTGGCCAAGACGCTGCGCGCGGCCGGCGCCAAGGCGGGCCTGGCCATCGACCGCGACACCCCCGTCGAGCCGTATCTGGAGTTGTTGCCCCATCTGGACACCGTCCTGATCATGACGATCAAGGCCGGGTTCGGTGGGCAGAGCTTCCTGCCGGAGATGCTCGACAAGGTGCGTGACGTGCGCCGCCGGGTCTCCGTCGGGCACCTCGACATCCGCATCGAGGTCGACGGTGGCATCGCCGCGGACACCATCGCGCAGGCCGCCGAGGCCGGGGCCGACGCGTTCGTGGCGGGCACCGCCGTCTATGGGGCTGCCGATCCCGCCGAGGCCGTGCGTAAGCTTCGTGCACTGGCTGCCGAGCGCATGGGGAAATCGATGTGAGTAATGCCGAGCCGGGGCCCGTGGTCGACGACTTCGGGCTCGACGCCGAGGAGCAACGACCCGACCTCATCCTGGTCGTCGACGACGATCAGGACATCGCGAGCTTCGTCGAGTTCAACCTCAAGGTGCACGGCTTCGAGGTGATCCGCGCCCGCGACGGGCAGGAGGCGCTCGACCTTATGGAGGAGCATCGCCCGGATCTGGCCGTCGTCGACTGGATGATGCCGCGGATGGACGGTGTCGAGCTGATCCGCGCCCTCCGCGCCGACCCGCTGACCTCGGCCCTCCCGGTGATCATGCTGACCGCCAAGAGCATGACCGGCGACAAGGTGGTGGGCCTGACCACCGGCGCCGACGACTACCTGACCAAGCCGTTCGACACGGCGGAGCTGATCGCCCGCGTCTCCACCACGCTCAAACGCAACAAGGAGTTCCGCGAGGTCTCCCCGCTGACCGGCCTGCCCGGCAACGCCCGCGTCCGCCGCGAGATCGCCGACCGGATTCGCAACGGCGGCGACTACTCCGTCGGCTATATCGACATCGACCGATTCAAGAGCGTCAACGACGTCTACGGCTTCGACCGCGGCGACGAGTTCATCGGCGCCATGGCCCGTAGCCTGCAGCGCGCCAGCGCCTCCACCGGCAAACCGTCGATCTTCCTCGGCCACATCGGCGGCGACGATTTCGTCTTCATCTGCCACCCGGACCAGGTGCTCCCGCTGACCAAGAGCATGGTGACCGATTTCGAGTCCGCCGCCGACCGGCTCTACGACCAGAAGGACGCCCAGCGCGGCTACATCGAGGTGCCCGACCGCCGCGGCAACAAGCAGCGTGCGGCCCTGGTCACGCTCTCCATCGGCGTCGCCCAGGCCACCGCCGGCGGCCGCCAGTTCACCGACCCGCGCATGGTCATCGCCGTCGCCTCGGAGATGAAGAAGGTCGCGAAATCCCAGCCGGGGTCGTATGTCGCGATCGACCGCCGCCGCGAAACGGAATAACCCGAAGATCAACGTCAAGATCTTCATGTCCTACGTCCGCTGTGGTCCAGGTCCGCCGCTCCCGCGGGGACCCTTCCGGCCCTCGCAGGGCCGTGGCCGGCCCAGAACGCGAGGCCCGGAAGGGCGGCCTCCGTGGCGGGTCGAGCTCAGGGCAACCAACCGGCTCGAACCTCCCGCTCGTCGACAAGCCCCACCCGTCGCAGCCCGCGACCACTGCTGAGGGCTCGGGCCCGGTGCCGGCTCGCGGGCCTGTGCCCGCCGGACCGGGTCAAGGGCTGGACGGTTCGCTGCGGGGTGAGCCACGTGTGGTGGCTGGGCGGGCCGCTGTGGGTCAGGAGGGGCGGGCGGGTGCGTAGGTGGGGACGTACTCCTGGGACGTCAGGGACTGGATGGCGGCGATCAGGTCGTCGGTGAGCCGGCGGGCGTCCTGGGCGGACTCGACCTTGACCGGGATCGGCGGGCCGAAGGAGATCGCGATCGGGTGGCGGCGCGGCATGCGGTGGCCGGCCGGGCGGACCTGGTCGGTGCCGCGGATGCCGATCGGGACGACCGGGACCCCGGCCTGCGCGGCGAGCCGGACCGCGCCGGTGCGCCCGCGATAGAGCCGGCCGTCCGGTGAGCGGGTGCCTTCGGGGAAGACGGCGACCAGGCCCCCGGCCCGCAGGATCGGGACCGCGGCGTCGAACGCGGTCAGCACGGCTCGTCCGCCGGCCCGCTCGACCGGGATGGCGCCCATCCCGGTGACGACCCGGCGGGTCAGGTCGCCGCGGAGGCCGGGCGCCCGGAAGTACTCCGCCTTGGCCCAGAACGCGACGTGCCGTGGCGTGTTGACCCCGAGGAAGAGCTGGTCGGCGATGGCGTGGTGGTTGGAGCAGAGGATCGCGCCGGTGTCCGCCGGGATGTTCTCCAGCCCGGTGACGGTCGTGGGCCAGAACGTGCGCAGCAGGACGCCCAGTGTGCGGTGGGCTCCGGCGTAGAGGGGTGGCATGCGGGTCATCGGGTACCTTCCGGGCCGAGGTGCGCGGTCAGGGTGGCGTCGACGAACGGGATCGGGTCGGTGGCCTCGGTGGCGAGGGTCAGCGAACCCCAGTTCCAGAGTTGTGCGGTGCCGTGCAGGGCGCCCCAGATCGCCGCGGCGGTCACCTGCGCCGGCACCTCGGGGGAGACCGGGCGCGCGGCTTCGACCAGGTCGGTGAAGAGCCGGAAGATCGGGAGTGAGGCGTCACGCAGTCCGAGTTCGCCGTCACTGGAGAGCAGGTCGTGCCGGAACATCAGCTCGAACATGCTGCGGTTGGCGGCGGCGAATCGTACGTACGTACGAGCAATGGTCGTGATCTTCGATCGTGGATCTTCCGGGGTGGTGCCGAGGGCTGTCGTGATCTGGGCGGAGAGGTCGGCGAATCCGGAGCGGGCGATGGCCGACAGCAGGGACAGATGGGTCGGGAAGTAGCGGCGGGGAGCGCCGTGCGAGACGCCGGCGCGGCGCGCTATCTCACGCAGTGAGAGGGTGCCGGGACTTTCCGTGCGCAACAATTCCGCCCCGACGTGGACCAGTCGATCGCGTAAGGCATCGTCAGGGGCCATAGACAGTGTCTACCAGAGCGCGTAGACACTGTCTACGACAGTCGCGCGGACGCGGCCGGTCTGAAATTCTCGACGCATGGACGTCGACGCGCTTCGTGCCGGCACTCCCGGGTGCCGCCACCGGATCCACCTCAACAACGCGGGCGCGGGGTTGATGTCGCAGGAAACCCTGGACGTGGTCGTCGGGCATCTGCGGCTCGAGGCCGAGATCGGCGGTTACGAGGCGGCGGACGCGGCGGCCGAACGGCGGGCCCGCGTCCACTCCGGACTGGCCGAGCTGCTCGGTGGCCGGTCCGACGAGATCGCTCTGTTCGACAACGCGACGCATGCGTGGCAGGCGGCGTTCCACGCGGTGCCGCTGCGGGCCGGCGACCGTGTGCTGACCGGCCGCAACGAGTACGGCAGCAACGTCCTGTCCTACCTGCACCTGGCGCGGCGGACCGGCGCCGAGATCGTGGTCGTGCCGAACGACGCATCGGGGCAGATCGACACGTACGCGCTGGCGGGTCTGATCGACGAACGCACGAAACTCATCGGGCTGACGCACGTGCCGACCGCCGGTGGCCTGGTCAACCCGGCCGCCGAGGTGGGTCGCATCGCCCGGGCCGCCGGGGTGCCCTACCTGCTGGACGCCACCCAGTCGGTCGGCCAGTTCCCGGTCGACGTCGAGGAGATCGGCTGCGACTTCCTCTGCGCCACCGGGCGCAAGTTCCTGCGCGGGCCCCGCGGCACCGGCTTCCTCTGGGTGCGCAGTGGCATCCTGGACCGGCTCGACCCGCACATCGTGGAGATCGAGTCGGCGGACTGGGACGGCGCGCGCGGCTTCGACTGGGTGCCCGGCGCCCAGCGGTTCGCCACCTGGGAGCTGAACCACGCGGCTGTGCTCGGTCTCGGCGCGGCCGTCGATCAAGCGCTCAACCTGGGCCTCGACGAGATCGGCAAGCGCAACTCCGAGCTCGGCGACCGGATGCGCGGCCTGCTGGAGGACATTCCCGGCGTGACCGTTTACGATCTCGGGCAACGCCAGTGCGCGATCGTCACCGTGAAGGTCGACGGGGTGGACTCCGCGCAGGTGGTGACCCGGCTCGCGGCCGAAGGCGTGAACGTGACCAGCACCGTCCCGGGGCACCAGCAGTTCGACACCGAGGACCGGAATCCGCCGCCGCTGATCCGCTTCTCGCCGCACTACTACAACACCGAGGACGAGGTCGAGCACGCTGCCGCCCTGATCGGTGCCATGGTCAACAAGCCTTTGTGAGATCGGCGACGCGTGGGGTGGCAAATTCCCGATCGCGTGCAAGACTCAGGGGTAACCCACCACGCGCTGGCGGGACTCGGTGAAATTCCGAACCGGCGGTGATCTGCTGCGCAAGCGGCGGTAAGCCCGCGACCCGGACGTCAAGACCATGGCGGCCGGTGGACCTGGTGAGACTCCGGGGCCGACGGTTGATCGGGCGCAAGCTCGGTCAGACAGTCCGGATGGGAGACAGCGCGCGGAATCGGACGGGTGTGCCCTCAGCGGGGCTACATCCGCGGGTGCACCCTCGGTGAGGGCGGCATCCGGCCGGGGTGCGCGAAGCGTACCCATCGTGTCTGATTCCTGGCGTTTTCTCCCTCAAGCTCGTCGCGCGTGAACACGGCCGCGTGGCGAAAGTCGCGCAGTCCCAGGGCCGCGCGAGTCCCCCTGCGCGGCTGTCACGGCCGCGCGGCGCCAACCGCGCGGTCACCGGGCCGCGCGATCCCCTCGCGTGGCGCACCGCGCGAGAGGACGACGACGCCGATGGTGACCGAGGACGAGGCGATGCGCCGCGCGATCGCGCTGGCCGGCCGGGGCCTCGGCACGACCAGCCCGAACCCGGTCGTCGGCTGCCTCCTGCTCAGCGCCGACGGCGAGGTCGTCGGCGAGGGCTTCCACGCCTACGCGGGCGGCCCGCACGCCGAGATCGTCGCGCTGGCCCAGGCCGGCGAGCGGGCCCGCGGCGGCACCTGCGTGGTCACCCTCGAGCCGTGCAACCACACCGGCCGCACCGGCCCGTGCTCGGAGGCGCTGATCCAGGCCGGCCTGCGCCGGGTCGTGATCGCCGTCGACGACCCGAACCCGGTGGCCTCCGGCGGCGCCGCCACCCTGCGAGCGGCCGGCGTTCAGGTCGAGACCGGGGTCCGCCGCGCCGAGGCCGAGCTCGGCAACATCGCCTGGCTGACCGCGGTGCGCCGCTCCCGCCCGTTCGTGACCTGGAAGTTCGCCGCCACGCTGGACGGCCGCTCGGCCGCCGCGGACGGGACGAGCCAGTGGGTCAGTTCCGCCGAGTCCCGCTTCGACGTGCACGAGCTGCGCAGCACCGTGGACGCGATCGTCGCCGGGGTCGGCACGGTACTCGCCGACGATCCGCAGCTGACCGTCCGTGACCTGCGGGACGGCTCGCTCGCGATCAAGCAGCCGTTGCGTGTGGTCGTGGACTCCCACGGGCGTACGCCGGAAAATGCCCGCGTCCGTGACGCCGCCGCCGCGACCTGGATCGTCACCGCGGCCGAGGCCGGTCACGGGCCGGACGGCCGGGTCGACCTGACCGCGGTCCTCACCGAGTTGCACGCCCGCGGCATCCGCAACGTCCTGCTGGAGGGCGGTCCGACCCTGGCCGGCGCGTTCCTCGCCGCGGGCCTGGTCGACCGGGTGATCGGCTATGTCGCGCCGAAACTGCTCGGCGCCGGCCGTCCCGCCCTGGTCGACGCGGGGATCGGCACCATCGCCGACGCCCTGGAGCTCGACTTCACCGACATCGCGCAGATCGGGGGCGACCTGCGCTTCACCGCAACGCTCCGCCAGAAGGAGAACTGAAAAATGTTCACCGGCATCGTCGAGGAACTGGGCGAGATCGTCCGCCTCACCGAGGGCAGCGAGGACTCCGCGGTCATCGCTGTGAAGGGCCCGCTGGTCACGTCGGACGCGCGCGACGGCGACTCGATCTCCGTCAACGGCGTCTGTCTCACCGTGATCGACAACGTCGACGGCGTGTTCACCGCCGACGTGATGGGCGAGACGCTGCGGCGGTCCTCGCTGGGCGCGCTGAAGGTCGGCGGCAACGTGAACCTGGAGCGCGCCGCCGCACTGGGCAGCCGCCTCGGCGGTCACCTGGTGCAGGGCCACGTGGACGGGGTCGCCGAGCTCGTCGCCCGCGAGCCGGCCGACCAGTGGGAGGTCGTCACCTTCTCACTTCCGGCCGATCTCGCGCGATATGTGGTGGAGAAGGGTTCGATCACGGTGGACGGGGTGTCGCTGACGGTCATGGCGGTCACCGACGACACGTTCTCGGTCGGGATGATCCCGGCCACCTCCAAGCACACCGTGCTGGGCAGCAAAGCCATCGGCGAGCCGGTCAACCTCGAGGTCGACGTGATCGCCAAGTACGTCGAGAAGATGCTGGGGAGCCGCAATGTCTGAGAGCGTCGAGCGCGCGATAGCCGAGATCAAGGCCGGCCGGCCGGTGATCGTGGTGGACGACGAGGACCGGGAGAACGAGGGCGACCTCATCTTCGCGGCCGAGCACGCCACCCCGGAACTGGTCGCGTTCATGGTCCGCTACACGTCCGGCTACATCTGCGTGGCGATCACCGAGGACGAGGCCGACCGGCTCGACCTGCCCCCGATGTACCACACCAACCAGGACAAGAAGGGCACGGCGTACGCGGTGGCGGTCGACGCCCGGCACGGCGTGAGCACCGGCATCTCGGCCGCCGACCGCGCGCGGACGATCAGCCTGCTCGCCGCGGCCGACACCGAGCCGGGTGACCTGTCCCGGCCCGGCCACGTGGTGCCGCTGCGGGCCAGGGCCGGTGGCGTCCTGCGCCGCCCGGGTCACACCGAGGCCGCGATCGACCTGGCCGTGCTGGCCGGTCTCCGCCCGTCCGGCGCGCTCTGCGAGATGGTCAACGACGACGGCACCATGCAGCGCCGCCCCGACCTGGAGAAGTTCGCGGTCGAGCACGACCTGGTGCTGGTCACGATCGCCGACCTGGTGGCATATCTGAAGGAGAGGGCCGGCAAGCAGGTCGAGCGCGTGGTCGAGACGACCATGCCGACCGAGCACGGCGTCTTCACCGCGGTCGGCTACCGGACCTCGGCCGACAACGGCGAGCACGTGGCCCTGGTCTACGGCGACCTCGCCGACGGGGAGGACGTGCTGGTCCGGGTGCACTCCGAGTGCCTGACCGGGGACGTCTTCGGGTCCCGGCGCTGCGACTGCGGCCCCCAGCTCGACGCGGCCCTGGAGCGGGTCGCCGCGGCCGGGCGTGGCGTCGTGCTCTACATGCGCGGGCACGAGGGGCGCGGCATCGGGCTGCTGCACAAGCTTCAGGCGTACCAGTTGCAGGACCGGGGTTTCGACACCGTCGACGCGAACCTGGAGCTGGGCCTGCCGGCCGACGCGCGGGACTACGGGACCGGTGCGCAGATCCTCTACGACCTGGGCGTGCGCTCGATGCGCCTGCTCACCAACAACCCGGCGAAACGGGCCGGCCTGGAGGGCTACGGCCTGCGGGTCACCGGGCGCGAGGCGCTGCCGGTCCGGCTGCACCCGGAGAACGTGCGCTACCTGCGGACCAAGCGGGACCGGATGGGCCACCTGTTCGAGGCGTTGGGCTGACTCGGCCCGGTTCTGCGGTGATGATGACGACAGAGGGGGAATCTCATGGCCGGCTTCGGTGATCCACACACCCAGCCCGTCGACGCGGCCGGGCTGCGGCTCGGCATCGTCGGCTCACGCTGGCACAACGACCTGGTCGACCACATGGTGGAGCGGGCCAAGGCGGCCGCCGAGGCGTGCGGCGTCACCGACGTCGTCGTGGCCCGGGTGGCCGGCTCGGTCGAGTTGCCGGTGGTCGCGCAGGCGATGGCCAAGCGGTTCGACGCGGTGGTCGCGCTCGGCGTGGTCATCAAGGGCGAGACCCAGCACTTCGAGTATGTGTGCGATGCCGTCACGGCCGGGCTGACCCGGGTCTCGCTGGACGAGCAGACGCCGGTCGCGCACGGGGTGCTGACCGTGCAGAGCCTCGGGCAGGCCCGGGACCGGGCCGGCCTCGAGGACTCGATCGAGGACAAGGGATGGCAGAGCACGGTCGCCGTCCTCGACGCCGCGCTCGCCATCCGCGAGGTTCAGAAGTACTGAGTTGATGGCGCCGCCTGCGGCGTCGCGGCATTGCGCCCTTGGCGGCTGACGGCGAGAGCCCCGGAGAAGACCACGGTTTCGCCTAGTCTTTTCCGGGGCTCTCGCCGTCAGCGGGCGCAATGCGTTGTGCTGGGCTACAAGCGGCCGGCTTCGATGATGCGGGTCAGGAACTGCCTGGTTCGCGGCTCGACGGGGTCGCCCAGCACCTGCTCGGGCGGGCCCTGTTCGAGAACCCGGCCGTTGTCGAGGAAGGCGACGCGGTCGGCGACCTGCTTGGCGAAACCCATCTCGTGGGTGGCCAGCACCATTGTCATGCCCTCGGCTTTCAGGTCCCGGATCATGGTGAGCACCTCGCCGACCAGTTCCGGGTCGAGCGCCGAGGTCACCTCGTCCAGCAGCAGGAGCCGTGGGCTGTTGACCAGCGCACGGACGATCGCCACGCGCTGCTGCTGACCGCCGGAGAGCCCGTCGGGGAACGCCTTCGCCTTGTCGGCCAGCCCGACCCGTTCCAGCCAGGTCATGGCCTGGTCACGCGTCTCGGCGGCGGCCCGCTTGTGCACCCGGGTGGGGGCGAGGGTGATGTTGTCCAGCACGGTCATGTGCGGGAACAGGTTGAAGCTCTGAAAGACAAGACCGATCTTCCGCCGTACGAGGTCAGGATTGACCTGAGGGTCGGTGATCTCCGCGCCGTCCAGGAGGATCGTTCCGTCGTCGATCTCGGTGAGCAGGTTCACGCAGCGCAGCAGCGTCGACTTGCCCGAGCCGGACGCGCCGATCAGCGCGACCACCTCGTGCTCGGCCACCTCCAGGTCGAGGCCGTCGAGCACGACGTTGCCGCCGAACGTCTTACGCACGTCGGTACAGGAGAGCAGCATCACGTTCCCGCGTTCTGGGCCCGGGCGGCACGCAGCGTCACCCGGTCGGTGATCACGATCAGGGGGAGGGCGAGCAGGACGAAGAGCACGGCGGCGACCACGTACGGCGTGAAGTTGGCCGACTGGGCCACGCCGATCTGGGCCGCCCGGATCGCGTCGATCGCCCCGGCGAGCGAGATCAGGCCGACGTCCTTCTGCATCGACACGACATCGTTGAGCAGCGGCGGCGCGACCCGGCGGACCGCCTGGGGCAGCACCACGTGCCGCATCGCCTGGCGATAGCTCAGGCCCAGCGAGCGGGCCGCGGCGACCTGACTCGGATGCACCGACTCGATGCCGGCCCGGAACACCTCGGCCAGGTACGACCCGTAGGTGATGGTGATCGCCGCCCCGCCGAGGATCAGCACGTCCGGCGTGCCCTGCAGGCGCAGACCGGGAATGCCGAAGGCGAACAGGTAGATCGTGATGATCAGCGGCACGCCCCGGAACGAGTACGTGTAGCCGGTGGCGAGCATGCGCACCGGGAACGCGACCGGCCCCCGCAGCGTGCGCAGGACGGCGACCAGCAGGCCGAGCAGCAGGGCAAGCGGGGCGCAGATCACGAACAGCCGGATGTTGAGCCAGAAGCCGTCGAGGATGTCCGGCAGGTACTTCGTGGCGACGTCCCAGTTGAAGAACGACTGCTTGACCCGCGGCCAGCCGGGCGACCCGGTGATCCCGACCGCGAGCAGGGCGCCGACGGCGGCGGTGGAAAGGGCGGCGAGCAGAACGGAGCGGACCGTCTGCCGGCGACGGAAGGCGATCCGCTCCTGCTGCCGCTCACTTGGCGCGTACGTCACTTGAGTTCAGGCGCTCCGGCGTCGGAGAGCCAGGTCTTCTCCTGCTCGGCGAGGGTGCCGTCCTGACGCAGCTGGTCGACGGCCGCGCTGACGCAGCCGGTCAGCTTGGAGCCCTTGTCCAGCACCAGGCCGAACTGCTCGGGCACGCCGACCTGCGGCAGCTGGCCGAGGATCACGCCGTCCTTCAGCTCGGCCGCGGTCATGTAGAACGCGGTCGGCAGGTCGACCACGATGCCGTCGACGGTGCCGTTCTCCAGGGCCGCCTTGGCGTCGTCGTTGCTGTTGTACACCAACGGCTTGGTGGCCGGCTTGATGATGTCGGTGACCGCCTGGTAGCTGGTCGTGCCGACCTGGGCGCCGAGCTTCGCGCCGGCCAGGTCGGCCAGCGACCTGGCGTTCGCGATCTTGGACTTCTTGGTGGTGATCACGGTCTGCCGGACCAGGTAGTACGGCGACGAGAAGTCGACGGCCTGCTTGCGCTCGTCGGTGATCGAGAACTGGTTGATGTCGAAGTCGAACGTCTTCGGCCCGGGCGCGATGGCGTTGTTGAACGTCACCGACGTCCAGACCACCTGCTCCTTGGTGTAGCCGAGACGCTCGGCGACCTTGTAGGCGACCGCGGACTCGAAGCCCTGGCCGTTGTCGGGCTTGTTGTCCTTGAACCAGGGCTCGTACGCCGGGTTGTCGGTCCCGATCGTGAGTTTGCCGGCGGCGACCGTGCCGGCGAGCGCGCCGGACGGGCAGGCCTTCACCGGCGCGGACGGGGATGCGGATGTGGTGGTGTCGTCCTCGACCGGGGAACAGGCCGTGACGGTGGCGAGCGCCAGCACGGCGCCGCCGACGAGGATGGGGGTGAGACGGCTGACCATGCCGGGCAGCTTAAAAGACGTCCCACGGGCTGGGGCCGTTCGTAGTCGGACCGTAATGAGCTGCAACAATCGTCTCCCGTGAAGACGTTCGAAGAACTGTTCGCCGAGTTGCAGCGCAAAGCGGCCGAACGAACCCCCGGCTCGGGCACGGTCGAGGCGCTCGACCGTGGAGTCCACTTCATCGGGAAGAAGGTCGTCGAGGAGGCGGCCGAGTCCTGGATGGCGGCCGAGCACGAGGGCCCGGAACGAGCCGCCGAGGAGCTCTCGCAGCTCTTCTACCAGGCACAAGTCCTGATGATCGCCACCGGTCTCGAGCTGAAGGACGTGTACCGACATCTCTGACGTGCGGTCCCGATCCGTCCGTCGAGAACGAAGGAGCACGTCAATGCTGCGCATCGCCATTCCGAACAAGGGCAACCTCTCCGCGCCGGCCTCGCAGATGCTGAAGGACGCCGGTTACCGTCAGCGCACCGACCCCAAAGACCTGGTCTGCCGTGACGAAGCCAACAACGTCGAGTTCTTCTACCTGCGTCCCCGCGACATCGCCACGTACGTCGGCTCGGGTGACCTGGATCTCGGGATCACCGGCCGCGATCTTCTGGTCGACTCCGGTGTCCCGGCCACGGAGCTGCTCGACCTGAACTTCTCCGGTGCCACGTTCCGCTGGGCCGTCCCGGCCGGAACGCTGTCGTCGGTGGAGCAGATCGGCGGCAAGCGGATCGCCACCGCGTTCCCGGGCCTGGTCAGCAACTATCTGACCGAGCACGAGCTGAAGGCCGACGTGGTCCGCCTCGACGGTGCGGTGGAGAACGCGGTCCGCCTCGGTGTCGCCGACCTGATCGCCGACGTGGTGGAGACCGGCGCGACGCTGCGCCAGGCCGGCCTGGTCACGCTCGGCGAGCCGCTGATGCGTTCGTCGGCGATCCTGATCGGGCGTCACGCCGAACCGCCGGCCGGCGGCGCCCAGCTGCTGCGGCGGCTCAACGGCGTCCTGGTCGCCCGCAACTTCGTGATGCTGGCCTACGACGTCCGCGCCGATCTGCTGGACCAGGCCACCGCGCTGACCCCGGGCATCGAGTCGCCGACGGTCTCCCCGCTGCACCGTGAGGGCTGGGTCGCCGTCGAGGCGATGGTCCAGCGCAGTGCGGTGCACAAGGTGATGGACGAGCTGTACGAGCTGGGCGCGCGTGCCATCCTGGTGACGGATATCGCGAATTGCAGGTTGTGATGACTGACGTGAACTTTCGTCCGCAGAAGATCCGCTGGGTCGCCGGTTCGCTGGCGGCCGGTGTGGTCGTGCTCTTCACCGTGCTCAGCTTCGGGCTGCACGGGCAGGCCGGGTTCGAGAACGCCGGCCAGCCCGGCTCGGGCAGCTTCCAGCGCGGTGACCAGGCCGCGATGATCGGGCTGGGAGTGCTGATCGGGCTCGGCATCCTGGCGTTCTGCCGGCCCCGGGTCCGCGCCGACGACCAGGGCGTGCACGTGCGCAACGTGGTCGGCGGTTACGACCTGCCGTGGAACGTGGTGCGGGCGGTCCGGTTCGACCGGAACTCGCCGTGGGCGCAGCTGGAGCTGCTCGACGACGAGCAGGTGTCGATCCACGCTCTGCAGGCGGTCGACAAGGACTATGCGGTCGACGGCGTACGGGCGCTGCGGGCTCTTCATAACGCTGCTCAAGACGCCTGATAGACTGGCGGGCAGTCGACCACGTCCTGCCTAAAAAACAGGACGCGAAAGAGGAGCCCGCTGGTTCCCACCCGAGTCACCGACGTGGCTGGGTCCGGTCATCCGAGCAGGGAATATTTCCTGTCCGGGGCGCGTCCTCCCCATGGACGCCGATGACCGGTCGAGCGGGCCTTGGCATGCGCGCCTGAGTTTGAATTCAAACCAGGCGTGTGCTGCCGAGGCCTTCTGCTTTCCCGGCCGTTCCCGCCGTCTGCGGGGAGCGGTGAACCGGGGCCGACCGACATTGGCAGATATAGGTACGTTCTGAGGAGGCCCCATCAGCGTCGAACCACGCGTGAACGAACAGATCCGGGCTCGAGAGGTCCGACTGGTCGGTCCGGAGGGTGAGCAGGTCGGCATCGTGCCGGTCGAGCGCGCGCTCCAACTGGCCGCGGATGTCGACCTGGACCTGGTCGAGGTTGCTCCGATGGCCCGGCCGCCGGTGTGCAAGCTCATGGACTTCGGCAAGTTCAAGTACGAGAGCGCACTGAAGGCCCGCGAAGCGCGGCGCAACCAGCAGCAGACCGTCATCAAGGAAATGAAGCTCCGGCCGAAGATCGACCCGCACGACTACGAGACCAAAAAGGGTCACGTGGTGCGGTTCCTCAAGGCGGGCGACAAGGTCAAGGTGACGATCATGTTCCGCGGTCGTGAGCAGAGCCGCCCCGAGCTGGGGTTCCGCCTGCTGCGACGGTTGAGCGAGGAGATCTCCGAGCTCGGCTTCGTGGAGGCCAGTCCGAAGCAGGACGGCCGAAACATGATTATGGTGCTGGCACCGCACCGGGCCACCAAGGCCGCCGCGGTTGCCGCGGTCGCCGCGGGCGCCAAGCCGGCCCGGGAACCGCGTGAAGGTGACGGCACCGAGGTTGAGTCGGCCGAGCCAGCCGACACCCCAGCAGCAGCAGTAGAGTAGTCAGCTTTTCCCCACGGCTCCGGTCGTGGGGAAAGATCAGAAAGAGGCGTTCTAAGTGCCGAAGATGAAGAGCCACACCGGCATGGGTAAGCGGGTGAAGGTCACCGGCAAGGGCAAGATCGTGCGTGAGCTGACCGGCAAGCGCCACCTGCTCGAGCACAAGTCCTCCCACGTTACCCGCCGGATGACCGGCACTGTCGTGGTGGCCAAGGTTGACGTCCCGCGAGTGAAGAAGCTTCTGGGCCGCTGACGCGCGCCTGACACGTTCCCCTGTAAGGAGTACTTGAAATGGCACGCGTCAAGCGGGCGGTAAACGCCCAGAAGAAGCGCCGCACTCTGCTCGAGACCGCGAGCGGCTACCGCGGTCAGCGCTCCCGCCTGTACCGCAAGGCCAAGGAGCAGGTGCTGCACTCGATGCAGTACTCGTACCGTGACCGCCGTGACCGCAAGGGCGACTTCCGCCAGCTGTGGATCACGCGCATCAACGCGGCGGCCCGGTCCAACGGCATGACCTACAACCGCCTCATCCAGGGCCTGAAGCTGGCTGAGGTCGAGGTCGACCGCAAGATCCTGGCCGACCTGGCGGTCAACGACGCGGCGGCGTTCGCTGCCATCGTCGAGGTCGCTCGCGCGGCCGTCGCGGCCGAGGGCACCGGCGGCGCGGCCGCTCAGGCTGCCTGAGTCTCGCGCACTCGAAGGAACGCCCCCCGAGCGATCGGGGGGCGTTTCCCGTTCGGGAAGTCCCGCGCCCACTCGCAGCGGCTTCGTGAAGCTGCCCAGCCGACCCGAGATCCCGGAGCAGATGTTCACACCGCGTACCCCCCGCATCGTCGCCGCCCGTCGTCTGCAGCGCCGCCGCGATCGTGACCAGGCCGGTCGTTTCCTCGCCGAGGGCCCGCAGGCCGTCCGCGAGGCGCTCGCCGCCGGCGTCGTGCTGGAGCTCTTCGGCACCCCGGCCGGGCTGGAGCGGCACGCCGAGCTGACCGCGCAGGCGCCCGAGGTGTCGCCGGTCACCGACGAGGCCATGGCGGCGCTGGCCGAGACCGTGCAGCCGCAGGGCCTGGTCGCACTCTGCGAGCAGGTGGACGTGCCGATCGGCGCCGCGCTGGCGAAGTCGCCGAAACTGGTCGCGGTGGTCGCCGAGATCCGCGACCCGGGCAACGCCGGCACGATCCTGCGCACCGCCGACGCGGCCGGCGCCGGAGCGGTGATCTTCGCGGGGGACGCCGTCGACCCGTACAACGGGAAATGCGTTCGTGCCTCGGCGGGCTCGCTCTTCCACCTGGACGTGGTCCGTGCCCCGCTGGACGTGCTGACCCTGCTGCAGGATTCCGGCCTGCAGGTGCTCGCGACCAGCGGCACCGGGTCGGACGACGTCGACTCGCTGCTCGACGGCGGTCTGCTGACGGCGCCGACGGCGTGGCTGTTCGGCTCGGAGGCCCACGGTCTCCCCGACGACCTGTTGAAGAACGCCGATCGGCGCGTACGGGTTCCGATCTACGGTGGCGCGGAAAGCCTTAACCTGGCCGCGGCGGCGGCGGTCTGCCTGTATGCGAGTGCTCGCGCGCAGCGCTGAGGGTAGACTGGCCGCCATGTCAGGTCCGAGGGAACTGTTTATCCGGCCCGCTGGTCGCGGGCGCCGGATCTGACTCTCCTGCGCGAACTTCGCTGACCGGCGGGCTGCGGCTCAGCCGTGCCTCCGTACACTGCCCGATGGCTCATCCGGTGTGAGGGAGTTCGCCCAGCCATGTCTTACCGCAACGATCCGTACGATCCTAAGCAGGCCGTCCTGCTGGCGCCCGAGTCGCTCGAAGCCGCCGTCACCGACGCCGAGAAGGCGTTCGCGCAGGCCACCGACCTCGACGCGCTCGTCGCGCTCAAGCCGGCGCACCTCGGCGACCGTTCGCCCGTGTCGCTGGCCCGCCGGGAGATCGGCTCGCTGCCCCCGGCCGCGAAATCCGACGCCGGCAAGCGCGTCAACGTCGCCCGCCAGGCCGTCCAGAGCGCTTACGACGCCCGGCAGGCCGAGCTCGAGGCCGACCGCGCCGCCCGCGTGCTGGTCGAGGAGCGGGTCGACGTCACCCTGCCGTGGGGCCGCCGCCCGCGCGGTGCGCGTCACCCGCTGACCACCCTGATGGACCACATGGGTGACGTCTTCATCGGCATGGGTTACGACATCGTCGACGGCCCCCAGCTGGAGCTGGAGTGGGCCAACTTCGACGCGCTCAACATCGGGCCGGACAATCCGGTCCGCGGCGCCTCCGACACGTTCTTCGTGGACCTGCCGGGCCTGGTCATGCGTACGCACACGTCCCCCGGCCAGGTGCGCACCATGCTCACCCGCAAGCCGCCGATCCGCGTCGTCAGCCCCGGCCGGGCGTACCGGACGGACGAGCTGGACGCCACGCACACCCCGGTCTTCCACCAGATCGAGGGCCTGGTCATCGACGAGGGCATCACGATGGCCCACCTCCGCGGCACCCTGGACCACTTCGCCAAGGCGATGTTCGGGCCGGACGCGCGCACCCGCTGGCGCCCGCACTACTTCCCGTTCACCGAGCCGTCCGCGGAGTTCGACGTCTGGTTCGCGCAGCACCGCGACGGCCCGCGCTGGGTCGAGTGGGGTGGCTGCGGCATGGTCAACCCGCGGGTGCTCACCGCGTGCGGGATCGACCCGGCGACGTACTCCGGGTTCGCCTTCGGCATGGGTGTCGAACGGACCCTGATGTTCCGCAACGGCGTCTCCGACATGCACGACATGGTCGAGGGCGACGTGCGGTTCACCACGAACTTCGGAATGGAGTCCTGAAGCGATGAAGACGTCACTGTCGTGGCTGCGTGAATACGTCGCGCTGCCCGCTGACCTCACCGCCGAGCGGCTCGACCAGGCGCTGAACAACCTCGGCATGGAGGTCGAGTCGATCGTCGACCAGGCCGCCACGATCCAGGGTGACCTGGTCGTCGGCCGGGTGCTGACCATCGAGGAGCTGACCGGTTTCAAGAAGCCGATCCGTTTCTGCACCGTCGACGTCGGACGCGAGGCGCCGCAGGAGATCGTCTGCGGCGCGCGCAACTTCGCCGAGGGCGACCTCGTCGTGGTCATCCTGCCCGGCGGTGAGCTGCCCGGCGGGTTCAGGATCGGTGCCCGCAAGACGTACGGCCGCAACTCCAACGGCATGATCTGCTCGGCTCGCGAGCTGGGCATCTCCGACGAGCACGACGGCATCATCGTGCTGCCCTCGGGCACGCCGGGTGCCGACGCGCGCCCGGTGGTGGGCCTCGACGACGTGCTGGTCGAGGTGGAGATCACGCCGGACCGCGGCTACGAGATGAGCGTTCGTGGTATCGCCCGCGAGCTGGCCACTCATTTCACCGTGTCCTACAAGGACCCGGCGGCCATCGGCATCTCCGCCAGGACCGACAATTCGCTGTACGACCTGACCGTCGACGACACCGTCGGCTGCGACCGCTTCTCGGCGCGGATCGTGCGTGGCATCGACCCCGAGGCGAAGTCCCCGGAGTGGATGCAGCGCCGCCTGATCCAGTCCGGCATCCGCGCCATCTCGCTGCCGGTCGACATCACCAACTACCTGATGCTCGAATTCGGTCAGCCGATGCACGTCTTCGACCTGCAGCGCCTGCGCGGCGGCCTGGTCGTGCGCCGGGCCCACCCGGGCGAGAAGCTGACCACCCTCGACGGTGTCGCGCGGGTGCTCGACGCCGAGGACATGGTGATCTGCGACGAGACCGGTCCGATCTCGCTCGCCGCGGTGATGGGCGGCGAGACCAGCGAGTGGCAGCCGGGCACCGTCGACGTGCTCCTCGAGGCCGCCCACTGGGACCCGGTGATGGTCGGGCGCACCGCCCGCCGGCACAAGCTGTTCAGCGAGGCCGCGAAGCGCTGGGAGCGTGGCGTCGACCCGCAGCTGACCCTGGCCGCGCTCGAACGGGCGGTCGCGATCCTGGTCGAGCACGCCGGTGGCACCGCCGACGAGCGGGTCCTCGACCTCGACCACGTCGCCCCGCCGGCCGCGATCCACCTGCCGGCCGACCTGCCGACCCGGATCATCGGCCTGCCCTACACCCAGGACCGGACCGCCGAGCTGCTCACCGCGGCCGGCTGCACGGTCGCCGGCACTGACGTCGTGCCGCCGAGCTGGCGGCCCGACCTGCTCACCCCGATCGACCTGGTCGAGGAGGTGGCGCGGCTCGGCGGCTACAACGACATCCCGAGCGTGCTCCCGCCGGCCACGGCCAGCAACGGTCTCACCCCGTCCCAGCGCCGCCGCCGGTCGGTGGGCCGGGCGCTGGCCGAGAACGGCTACGTCGAGGTGCTGTCCTACCCGTTCGTCGCGCCCGGCACGGCGGACCAGCTCGGGCTGGCCGCCGACGACCCGCGGCGCAGCGCGGTGCGGCTCACCAACCCGCTCTCCGAGGAGGAGCCGCTGCTGCGCACGAGCCTGATCGGCCCGCTGCTCGGCACGCTCAAGCGCAACCTGGGCCGCGGCCACCGCGACGTGGCCCTCTTCGAGGCCGGCACGGTGTTCCTGCCGCACCTGACGCCGGCGGCCCCGCAGCCGCTCGGCGTCGACCGGCGCCCCACCGACGAGGAGTGGGCGCAGGCCAACGCGATCGTCCCCGAGCAGCCGTGGCACCTCGCCGCGGTCCTGACCGGTGACGCCGAGCCGTCCGGCTGGTGGGGTGCGGGTCGCGCCGCCACCTGGGCCGACGCGGTCGAGGCGGCACGTGTCGCGATCAGCGCCGCGGGTGTCCGCGACGACCGGGTCACGGTCCGCGCGGCCGAGCACGCCCCGTGGCACCCGGGTCGCTGCGCCGCGATCCTCGTCGACGGCACGGTCGTCGGCCACGCCGGCGAACTGCACCCGGCCGTCGTCTCCGCGCTGGACCTGCCGAAGCGCACCAGCGTGATGGAGATCGACCTGGACGCCCTCCCGGACGCCCCGATCGTCGACGCTGTCCACATCTCCACGTTCCCGCCCGCCCTGATCGACGTGGCCCTGGTCCTCGACGCCTCGGTCCCGGCCGAGGAGGTCCGCACGGCCCTCGTCTCCGGGGCCGGCGAGCTGCTGGAGTCGGTCGCGCTGTTCGACGTCTACGAGTCCGCGCAGCTGGGGGAGGGGAAGCGGTCGCTGGCCTACAAGCTGACGTTCCGCGCGCCCGACCGCACGCTCACCTCGGAGGAGACCATCGCCGCCCGGGACGCCGCGGTCGCGGTGACGGCCTCCCGCTTCGGGGCCACGCTCCGCGGCGCCTGATCCGCTCGGCACCAGGGAAGCCCGCGGCTCCATGCCGCGGGCTTCCCCTTTCCGGTACGCCGTGAACCGCCCGCCTCGACTCACCCGCGCGCCGCATCCCAGCGCCGTGGCTCGCACTGAGTCCGCGCCCGCGCCCGCGCTTGCCGCGCCCGCGCCCGCGCTTGCCGCGCCCGCGCTTGCCGCGCCCGCGCCCGCGTTCGCCGCGCCCGCGCCCGCCACGCCCGCCACGCCCACGCCCGCCACGCCCACGCCCGCGCTTGCCGCGCCCGCGCTCGCCGCGCGCCCGCGCCCCGCCGAGCCAAAATGCGTCAGCCTCTGGGTCTGATGCGGTCGCGGCTGCTGCCTGACGGGGTGGCGCCGTCGACGGTGACGGTGTCGCCGCCCAGGGCGGCCACCTCGCGCAGGCGCCGGCGCAGCCGGCTGAGGGCCAACCGGATCGCACCGGCGGCCCGCGTCGCGGACACGGGAATCTCGCTCATGTCCCCGACGGTGAATCCTTCAGCTGAGACCGACCAGTTCAGGCTGAAGAAATCTCAGTCCCACCAGAACCCCCACTGCTCGGCGCCGAGCAACTCCTTCGCATACTCCTCCAGCGACCCGGTGCCCTGCGTGATGTTGTCCGGGCAGAAGCCGAGATGTTCCGCCGCGACCAGCCGCGCGTGCTCGATCTCCCGCGGCGGCGCCGCCACGCTGAGGACCATCGTGTCGAAGCCGAGCGCGACCAGCCGTGCCCCGAACCGCTCCTCCCAGCTGCGCAGGACCGCGGAGATCATGGCGGTGTCGTTCTCGTGGTTGAGTGGCCCGGACCAGCCGATGGCCGCCGGCGCGTCCGCGCCGCGCGAGCACGGGACCAGCCCGAGCCGCGCCCCGGCGGCCCGATCGAAGTCGGCGAGCAGCTCCGCCGACTCGACGGCGTGCTCCTCGGGATCCGTCCCGATCGCCCCGGGCGGCGCGAGCCCGGGCCATCCGTCCCGGAACGGGGCGATGACCTCGCCCACCTCCGCCAGCTCCTCCTCGAGCGGCATCTGGCCCTCGAACCACATCCGGAGCAGCGCGGACACGTCGTGATCGCCGGGTCTCGTCCGGATCAGCTCCGGAAGCAGCTCGCCGCTCTCCCACGGCCGCATCGGCGTCGAGGTGCCCAGCCCCTGCAGGAGCAACGGCCACAGCCCGGTCTCGCCGCGCTGTGCGTGCACCGTGCTCCACCAGCCGGACTCGACAGGTGTCTCGCTGATCCAGAGCAGTCCTTGAGCCGACCGCCACGCGCCGCGGGCCGGATCGTTCGTGAGGGCAGGTCGCCGCTTGGAGAACATGCCCGCACGCTAGCGACCGGGTCCGACATTTCTCAGCCGAGGGTGTGACCGCCGTTCACGATGATCCGCTCGCCGGTGACGAAGCGGGACGCGTCCGACGCGACGAAGGCGACCACCTCCGCGATCTCCTGCGGCGTCCCCATCCGGCCGAGCGGCACATCCGCGGCGTATCCCGCCTTGTCCTCCGCCGTCACGTCGTCGTGCCGTTCGACCGGGATCCAGCCGGGCGCGACCACGTTCACGGTCACGTTGTGCACGCCCAGCTCCCGCGCCCACGTCTTGGCCAGCGCCAGCTGCGCTCCCTTGGCCGCGTTGTAGGCGGAGGCGCCGGGGAGAGCCCGTACCGGAGAATCCGACCCGATGTGGATGAACCGGCCACCGCCGAGCGCCCGCATCCCGGGCAGCGTGGCCTGCAGCAGCAGCGTCGGGCTCTTCACGAAGAACTCCAGCTGGTCCAGATGATCCCGCCAGCTCACCTCCTCCGCGGGCCGGGCCGGCTGCGGCCCGGTCGCGTTCGCCACCACCACCTGGATCGGCCCGAGACGAGAGGCGACGTCAAAAGCCATTTCCCGTACGGCGTTCTCGTCCGTCACGTCGGCCCCGACCGCCACCGCCCGCCCACCGGCCGCCTCGATGTCCGCCACGACCCGCGCGGCTCCCTCCGCGTCGGACCGGTAGTTCACCGCCACCGGCCACCCGTCCGCCGCCAGCCGCCGCGCGATGTGCGCGCCCAGCCCTCGCGATGCTCCGGTCACCAGGGCCACACCGTTGATCGTCACGCTGCCACCCTAGCGACGACCCCGCCGCTGTCCGGGGCAGGACAACGGCGGGGGAGGCGTGAAGGGTCAGTCCTTGGCGATGTAGAGGCGCTGGCCGGACGGGCGGAAGCCGACCCGCTCGTAGACCCGCCAGGAGTCGTCGCCGGACGCTTCCAGCCAGGCCACGTCGTTGCCGGTGGCGAAGAGGCGGGACGTGAGGGCGGCGGTGACGGCGCCGGCCAGGCCGCGGCGGCGGAACTGGGGGCGGACGGCGATGCCGGCGACCTCGCTGAGGCCCTCGTCCGGGGCGACGGCGGTGCCCCCGCCGGCGTACTGGCCGTCCAGCGTGCGGGCGGCGACCTGCAGGCCGCCCTTCGCCCGGTTGCGCCGGTAGCGGTCGACGTCGGCCGGGGTGGCGCTGAACTCGCCGCCGAACGACTCGTTCTGGGCGGAGATCATGCCGGCGAACTCCTCGTCCGTCGACGGCTCGAACAGCTCGAAGCCCTCCGGGACCGGCGGGACGGTGAGCGTCGACGGCGTGCAGATCAGGTACTCGTTGCGGGACTCCACCTCGAAGCCCGCGTCCAGCAGCAGTTTCTCCAGGTCGGGAGCGCAGCTGACGACGTACTCCAAGCGGGGTTTCAAGGTGCCGAAGGCCTGGACCAGGCCGCGGACGTCTCCCGCGGTGATCTCGATGCCGGGAACCGGCGTCGCGTAGTTGATGTGAGGACTGTCGGTGCTCAGATCCAGCCCGAGCACGAACGGCCCGGAGTCGACCGGGTTCGGCCGGTTACGCAGGTTGGCGACGACAGAGCGCTGAATGCGCAGATCCATGATGGGTAGACCCTTCCGAGGGCTGCAGAACGAGAAGAGGAAGCACGAGGAACCCACTGGCGGGCGGCGGGGCAATCATTGGCTTCACTCTTTCGAGCACTCGGGGATCATGCGCGGTGCGCGCGGATCACGAAGGGAACCTATCAGGCCGACGGCTTCGGCGCTGCCGCGGGACTGCGGTGTCCGGAGGTGTCCACTGCCCGTACGCCGAATTGGACGTTGTCCTTGGAGATGTCGACCGTGGCCGTCGCCACCTTGCCGACCGGCACCGCGTGGGTCCAGTCGGGCGCGGTCGTCTCCCGCCAGACCACCTCGTAGCCGGCCAGGCCGGGTTCGGTGCCGAGGGTCCAGCGCAGGGTGGTCTCGTTGGTGAGCAGGGTGGTGTCGATGACGACGTTCCTGGGCGTGCCGGGGGCGTTGGCCAGGGTCCAGAGCGTGGCCGCGTTGACGCGGGCGATGTATCCGAAGTCGCAGAACTCGACCAGGTCGCCGAACTGCACGCCGTCGACCACCTTGACGTCCTGATGCTCGTGGGCGAAATTCCACGGTCGTCGATGTCAGGCGGCGCCGCTCAGGTAGCGCTGGACGGTCGGGCCGAGCCAGGCGATCGAGGCCTCCCGGTCCAGGTCGACGACGGGCGGCAGGCGCAGCACGAACCGGCACAACGCGAACCCGAGGATCTGCGTGGCGATCAGCCCGGCCCGGGTCGCCGCGGACGCCGGATCGGGGGCGACCCGGGCCGCGATCGGGCCGACCTGCGCGGCGAAGATCTCCCGCATCCGCTCGGCGGCGGCCTCGTGCGTCACCCCGGAGCGCAGCAGCGCCAGCAGTTTCTCGTCGCCGGCCCAGCGGTCCAGGAAGTGCGCGACCAGTGCGGCGCCGTAGTCCTCGGGCGGCACTCCGTCCAGGTCGGGCAGGCGCAGGTCGAACTCGGCGGCCGCCGCGAACAGCTTCTCCTTGTTGCCGTAGTAGCGCATGACCAGGGACGGGTCGATGCTCGCGTCGGCGGCGATGGCCCGGATGGTGGCCCGCTCGAAGCCGTCGGCGGCGAATCGTTCCCGCGCGGCGGCCAGGATCGCGGCGCGGGTGGCGTCGGAGCGGCGTGGTGCTGTCATGCCCCCAATCTATGCCAACAAGCGTTGACATCCACGGCGGCGTGCTCCAGTTGTCCTCGGCAAGCGCTTGCCAACACCCGTTGACATTCAGAGTGACGTGCCCCTACCGTTGTCAACAAGCGTTGGCCAACAACCGTTGACAGGAGGGGTCATGCACACCACCGTGGCAATCGCCGGAGCCGGCCCGACCGGCCTGCTGCTGGCCGGCGACCTGGCCCGGGCCGGGATCGAGGTGACCGTCTTCGAACGCCGGTCCGAGACGTCGAACCTGACCCGGGCCTTCGGCGTGCACGCCCGCACCCTCGAGGTGCTCGACGCCCGTGGCCTCGCCGACGAGCTGATCGCCACCGGGGTGAAAGTCTCGCGGCTCCGGCTCTTCGACCACCTCCGGGTCGACCTCGGCTCATTGCCGACCCGCTTCCCGTTCCTGCTGATCACCCCGCAGTACAACGTGGAGAGACTGCTGGAGGAGCGCGCCCGGAAAGCCGGCGCACAATTAGTCCGCGGCGTCGAGTTCGGCCCCGGGACCGCCACCGCCGACTGGATCATCGGCGCCGACGGGGTGCACAGCACCGTCCGCGAGATGGCCGGCCTGCCGTTCCCCGGCCGCTCCGTGCTCACCTCTATCATGCTGGCCGACGTGCGCCTGGCCGACCCGCCGCCGGACGTGCTCGCCGTCAACGCGGTCGGCGACGCGTTCGCGTTCGTCGCCCCGTTCGGCGACGGCTGGCACCGCATCTTCGCCTGGGACCGCCGCCACCAGGTGAGCGACCGTGAACCCGTCACCCTCGACGAAATCCGGGCAGTCACGAGACGTGCGCTCGGCACCGACTTCGGGATCACCGAGAGTCGCTGGATGTCGCGCTTCCACAGCGACGAACGACAGGTCCCGGCGTACCGTGCGGGCAACATCCTGCTGGCCGGCGACGCCGCGCACGTCCACTCGCCGGCCGGCGGCCAGGGCATGAACACCGGCTTGCAGGACGCCGCGAACCTGGCGTGGAAGCTGGCCGCGACGATCCAGGGCTGGGCCCCGCCCGGTCTCCTCGACACCTACCAGGCCGAACGCCACCCGGTCGGCCGGCTCGTGCTGCGTAGCAGCGGCGCACTGATCCGCCTCGCGAAGATCCGCTCGGCCGGCGGGCGCTTCGTCCGGAACACCGCGGGCTCCGCGCTGATGTCCCTGCCGCCGGTCATGCACCGGGCCGCCGGCATCCTCTCCGGCATCGGCATCGCCTACCCGGGCGCGCCACGAGCCGCTGACCTGACCCTGGGTGATGGTGAGCGTCTTTACGAGGCGCTCCGATCCGGGCAGCACATCCTGATCACCGACGATCAAACCCTTCCCGGGTACGGCGACCGCCTGCGCCTCGCCGCCCCGGTGACTCCCTCGGGGGTGGCCGCCCTGATCCGCCCCGACGGTCACCTGGCCTGGCAGGGCCCCGTGGCCGAAGCCCCGTCCGCGACCCGCCGTCACCTCACTCCCCTTCCCTGACCGGGGCCGCAGCGGCTGGCCCCCGGGCGCGTGTCAGGCGGAGCTCAGGCGCGCGCCACCGCGGTCTCCACTCCGCTCTCGTGCGGCCCGAGGAAAACCGGGTCCCGCCCACTGGTCACGTCCCAGGCAGCCTTCACCGCCGCCGCCCACTCCCGCATCTGACCGCGCGCCCACAACGGCTCGTAGACCCGAGCGGTGTCGTCCCCCACCCCCACCGTCTCGATCCCGAGCGCCCGGCAGAGCGCCACCGCCCGCGGAACATGAAATGACTGGGTGACGACGATCGCCTGCCGCACCCCGAAGACCTGGCCGGCCCGGGCGCACGAGTCGTACGTGTCGAACCCGGCGTGATCCATCACGATCCGATCGGCCGGCACCCCACGGGCGACCAGGTAGACCATCATCGCGCCGGGTTCGTCGTAGGACCATTCCGCGTGGTCGCCGGAGACCAGGATCGCCTTCACCTTGCCGGCTCGGTAGAGCGCGAGGGCGACGTCCAGCCGCGCGGCCAGGAACGCGGACGGCTCCCCGTCCGGGTTGACCTGCGCACCGAGCACCAGCGCGACCGGCGCCGACGGCACGTCCGCCGCCGGGTACACGTGCCCGTCCGAGCCGGCCCGTACCCACAGATTGCTGCCCGCCACGATGATCATGGCGAGCGCGGCTCCGAGGCCGCCGAGAATGATCAGGCGACGCCGGCGGAGGGAGGAGATCTTCGGCACGCGGCCCACTCTGACAGGCTTCGGCAGTGCGCCACCTCCCGGATCCGTGCCGAGCGGATGAGGCAGCATGGGCGCGTGTCGACACAAGATCTTTTCGTCCGGTGGGCGGCCGCCGCCGACGGCGCCCGCGTCTGGCAACGGCCCGGTGCGACGGTCGTGGCCTGCGCGAACCTGGCGCACTGGGATCGGCTGGTGATGAGCGGCAACCCGGCGACCCTGGCCACCCTGCTTCGCGAGGTGATGCCCGAGGTGGGTACGTCGTTCCGTCCGTTCGGCCCGGAGCCCCTGGTCACCGCCGTCGTGGCACGGATGCCGGAGCTCGTCGCCACGGCCCGCTTCGCCTGGATGGAGGTGACCGAGCCGATCGGCCGGGTGCCGTCCGGCGACCCGTACTGGCTGGGCGAGGACGAGTGGCCGGAGGTGGGCAAGCTGCTCGACGAGTCGTTCCCGGACTCGTACGCGCGTCCGGGCGGGACCGGCGTCGCCAGGTGGGCGGGCCTGCGCGACACCGGTGGCCGGTTGCTCGCGGTGGCCGCCGACGCCTGGTCCACCGGCGAGGTCGGGTTCCTGGCCGGGGTGACGACCCGGCCGGAGGCCCGTGGGCGGGGACTGGCCGCGGGCCTGTGTGCGTGGGCGGCCGACGAGCTGCTGGCGGGACGGGAACGGGTGGCTCTGCTGGCGGACTACGACAATGTCGTGGCCGTGGCGACGTACCACAAATTGGGTTTTGCGACCCGAAGGGTTGCCGCCGCGAAGCAGCTCTAGACCCGCCGGGCGGTCCGGAGCAGGTGTTCCCCGCGGCCGGCGCCGGGACGATCGCCGAGGTCGGCCGGCGCCGCGTCGAGGGCGGCGGCGCCACCGTGCCGCCCGGCCGGCACACCCGGAGCAGCTCGTCGGCGCCCTGCTGGTGGTGCGGCGCGAACAGCACGCCGATGCCGGACAGGACCATGTCGAACCCGGCGTCGGCGAACGGCAGGTTCTCCGCGTCGGCCCCGGTCCAGCTCAGTGCGGTGCCGGAGCGCTGCTCGCCGAGCGGTGGACGCTGCTCGTCGCCCGCGAGCCGATCTCCGGGCTCTCGTCATCGACTTCCCGGGGTGAGACGCCGCCGACCGAAGCGAGGCCGTCTAACTCAGCCGGAACTTCGCTGACTGCAGGGCGGACAGGCGCGAGTTCGGCCCGACCAGCAGCTCGAAATCACCCGCCTCCACGACCCGGCGGCCGTCCGCGTCGACCAGCGTGCACTCCGCCGCCGGGATCTCGATCTCCACGGTCACGCTCTCGCCCGGCGGCACGGTCACCTGCCGGTACCCCTTCAGCTCCCGATGCGCCCAGGTCACGCTCGTGACCAGGTCGCTCACGTAGGCCTGGACGGTTTCCAGCGCCGGCCGCGTCCCGGTGTTGGAGAGCCGCACGGTCGCCCGCACCACCCCGTCGGCCGGCACGTCCGGTTCCCCGATGGCCAGCCCGTCGTAGACGACGGTCGTGTAGCTGAGCCCCTCACCGAACGCGAACAGCGGATCCTGCGTCAGGTCGGCGTAACGCGTCCCGTGCTGGCCGCGCAGCTGGTTGTAGTAGACCGGCTGCTGCCCGACGTGACGGGCGGCCGAGACGGGCATCCGCCCGCTCGGCTCGACCAACCCGAGCAGCACCTCGGCGAGGGCCTGCCCGCCGCGCATGCCGGGGTTGAACGCCTGGATGATCGCGGCCGCGCCGAGCGCCGACGGCGGCAGGGACAGCGGCTTGGAGTTGACCAGGACGACGATCATCGGGGTGCCGGTGGCGGCGACCGCGTCGAGCAGGGCGATCTGCCCGCCGATCAGTTCCAGCGTGGCGGTCGAGCAGCCCTCGCCGGTCAGGTTCACGGTGTCGCCGACGACCACGACGGCGTAGTCGGACTCGGCGGCGAGCCGGGCCGCGGCGGCGATCCGGGCGGGGTCGGCCGGGGCGGCTTCGGAGATCCAGGGTCGGGGCTGCCCGTCCGGGAACGTCTCGCCCTCCGGGTCCGGCACCAGGCGCTCGATGTCGGCGCCACGCTCGTGCACCACTTCCCAGCCGGACGGGACGGTCGCCCGGATGCCGTCGAGCACGGTGGTGGTCAGCTCGCGCGGGTGCCCGTCCGGCAGCCAGGCGACCTGCCCGGAGTTGCCGGCCCAGTCGCCGAGCTGCGCGGAGACGTCGTCGGCGTTCGGCCCGAGCACGGCGATCCGGCGGGCCGGGGCGGTGGCGTCGAGCGGCAGCGTCCCGTCGTTGCGCAGCAGGACCAGCGAGCGCCGGGCCACTTCGAGGTTCAGTTCGGTGTGCTCGGCGCAGCCGATGACCGCACGCTGCCGGTCGGCGTCCGGCGTCCGTGGGTTCTCGAAAAGACCCAGTTCGAACTTCAAACGCAGGATGCGCCGTACGGCTTCATCGATGTCGGACTCCGTGAGCAGGCCCCGCTCGATCGCCTGCTGCGCGCCCTCGAAGAAGCCCGGGGTCGTCATGACCAGGTCGTTCCCGGCTTTGACGGCGACCGCGGCGGCCTCCGCGTAGTCGGCGCACACCTTCTGTTCCCAGACCATCCGGCCGACGTTGTCCCAGTCGGTCACGAGCGTGCCCGTGAACCCCCACTCGCCTTTGAGCACGTCGTTGAGCAGCCACTTGTTGGCCGTGATGGGAACGCCGTCCATCGACTGGTAGCCGAGCATGAAGACCTGGCAGCCCTCCTTGGCGGCCCGCTCGAACGGCGGCAGGAACCAGGACCGCAACTTCCGGCGGCTGAGGTCGGCCTCGGTGGCGTCGCGCCCGCCGACGGTCTCCGAGTATCCCGCGAAGTGCTTGGCGGTGGCCAGGATGCCGGTCGGATCGGACAGGCCGTCGCCCTGATAGCCGCGGATCATGGCCGCGCCCAGGTCGCTGATCAGCAGCGGGTCCTCGCCGAAGGTCTCGCCGACCCGGCCCCAGCGCAGATCCCGGGTGATGCACAGCACCGGCGAGAAGGTCTGGTGGATGCCGGTCGCGGAGGCTTCCACCGCGGTCGCCCGTGCGACGCGTTCGAGCAGCTCCGGGTCCCAGGAGGCGGCCATGCCGAGCTGGGTCGGGAAGATCGTGGCGCCGGGCCAGAACGAGTGGCCGTGGATGCAGTCCTCCGCGGTGAGCAGCGGAATTTTCAGTCGGGTGCGGGCCAGGAGTTCGCTCGCCTCGATCAGCTTGGCCGGCGAGGTGTGCAGGATCGAACCGGCCATCCTGTCGTGAATGATCTCGGCCAGGTCCTGGCGGGCGTCGAGCTGCAGCATCTGCCCCACCTTCTCGGGCAGCGTCATGCGGCTGAGCAGGTCGTCGACGCGCTGCTCCACGCGCAGGGCGGGGTCGAGATAGGGGAAGTCGGCGGGCACGCGGGCCTCCGGTCGTCGTGACCGCGAAGCACGGTCTGCCGAACACGAACGACACGGAGTCTTCCAGTCCGGAACCGGTTCCGGCACCCCGCACCGGTTCCGGAACTTTTAGAGCCGATCGACGAGACGTGAAACACGGGGAAACCCCGTGAACCCGAGCGGCGGAACGGCGTCGATCCGGGTAGGGTCGCGGGAGGTTCCTGCGGATCGGAGTTTATCCATGACTCTACGTGACCGTCCGAGGGGGAGCGTGAGCGACACCGAACAGGTGCTGAGAGGCGCCGCCGCGGCGATCGAGCACATCGAGGGCATCTGCTTCAAGACCGGCCCGCCCCGATTCATCGGCGCCGAATTGGAATGGACCACCCACCGCGCCGGTGACCCGGCCGCCTACCTGCGGCCCGAGGAGCTGAGCGCCGCACTCGGCGGGCACGCGCCCGCCAGCCTCGGGAATCCGGAGCCCCGGCCACTGCCTGACGGTGGCACGGTCACCGTCGAGCCCGGCGGCCAGGTCGAGATCTCGTCCGCACCGGCCGAGTCGCTGACCGCCCTGCACACCGCCGTCACCGCCGATCACGCCTACCTCGCCGACCTGCTCGGCCGCGGCGGGATCGAGCTGGGGGAGCACGGCATCGACCCACACCGGGCGCCCCGTCGCATCCTCGACACCCCGCGCTACGCCGCGATGGAACGCGCCTTCGACCACCACGGCCGGACCATGATGGGCAGCACCGCCGGCCTGCAGGTCTGCCTGGACGCCGGGGAGCCGGGCTCGGTCGCCGCCCGCTGGGCGGCGCTGCACGAGTTCGGGCCGCCGCTGGTGGCCCTCTTCGCGAACTCGCGCGGGCACGCCGGGCGCGACACCGGCTGGGAGTCCGCCCGGATGGTGACGTGGCACGGCATCGATCCCCGGCGCACCGCCCCCGCGCTCAACGGCGGGCACGACCCGGCGAAGGACTGGGCGGGCTACGCGATGGACGCCCCGCTGCTCTGCGTGCGCAGCGACGGGGACGACTGGGACGCCCCGCCCGGGTTCACCTTCGCCGACTGGATCGCCGGCAGCGGGCCGATCGGGCGGCCGCCCACCGTGGCCGACCTGGACTACCACTTGAACACCCTGTTCCCGCCGGTGCGCCCCCGGGGCTACCTGGAGGTGCGCTACCTCGACACCCAGCCGGGCGAGCAGTGGATCGCGCCGGTCGCGGTCGTCGCCACGCTGATGGCCGACGACGCGATCACCGCCGAGGCGCGGGAGATCGCCGCTCCGGCCGCGGACCGCTGGGTGGAGGCCGCCCGGGCGGGGCTCGGCGATCCGGTGCTGGGGCCGGCCGCGACCGGGCTCGCGGAGCTCGCCTGCCGGCATTTCGCCCGGACGGGGCTGACCGAAGCCGTACGGGAAAAGGTCTTTGCCGGGATCTTCCGGCGGCTGCGAACGAGAACCGGTGTGGAGGGAAACCCGTGACGACGACCCCTGACAAGAACGCGATCGCGGCGGAACTGGAGCGCAGCCGGGCCCGCACCGCGCTGCTGACCGACGCGGTCGACGAGGACGACCTGACCCGGCAGCACTCGCCGCTGATGTCGCCGCTGGTCTGGGACCTGGCCCACGTCGGCAGCCAGGAGGAGATCTGGCTGGTCCGCGACGTGGGCGGGCGCGAGCCGCTGCGGCCCGACATCGACCACCTCTACGACGCCTTCAAGCACGCCCGCCGGGACCGGCCGGCGCTGCCGCTGCTGGACCCGGCGCAGGCCCGGCAGTACATCGCGCAGGTCCGGGACAAGGCGCTCGACGTGCTCGACCGGGTGCGACTGGACGAGCGGCCGTTGCTCGCCGGCGGGTTCGCGTTCGGGATGATCGTGCAGCACGAGCAGCAGCACGACGAGACCATGCTGGCCACGCACCAGCTGCGCACGGGCGGCCCGGTGCTCTCCGCGCCGCCGCCTCCGCGCTCCTTCACCAGGGTGCGCGGCGAGGTGTTCATCCCGGGCGGCCCGTTCACGATGGGCACCGACACCGACCCGTGGGCCCTCGACAACGAGCGGCCGGCGCACGTCGTGGAGGTTCCGGCGTTCCTGATCGACGCCGGGCCGGTGACCAACGCCGACTACCTGGCCTTCATCGACGCCGGGGGCTACGACGACCCGCGCTGGTGGTCCGAGCGCGGCTGGGCCCACCGCAACGAGGCCGGGCTGTCCGCGCCGATGCACTGGATCGAGCAGGACGGCGAGTGGCATTACCGCCGGTTCGGCCGCGTCGCGGCGATCATCGGCAACGAACCCGTCGTCCACGTCAGTTACTTCGAGGCCGAGGCGTACGCGTCCTGGGCCGGGAAACGGCTGCCGACCGAGGTGGAGTGGGAGAAGGCGGCCCGCTGGGACCCGGAGACCGGACGCTCCCGCCGCTTCCCGTGGGGTGACGAGCCGCCCGGCCCCGAGCACGCCAACCTGGGGCAGCGGCACCTCGCGCCGGCGCCGGTCGGTTCGTACCCGGCGGGCGCGTCGCCGCTCGGCGTGCACCAGCTGATCGGCGACGTCTGGGAGTGGACGTCGTCGGAGTGGCACGGATACCCCGGGTTCTGCGTGTTCCCGTACGCGGAGTACTCGGAGGTGTTCTTCGGCGGCGACTACAAGGTGCTGCGCGGCGGCTCGTTCGGCACGGACGCGGCCGCGATCCGCGGGACGTTCCGCAACTGGGACCATCCGATCCGGCGGCAGATCTTCAGTGGTTTCCGCTGCGCCCGGGACCTCGCCTGATGTGTCGTCACCTGGCCTACCTCGGGCCGCCCGTGCCGCTGTCGTCGCTGCTCTTCGACGCGGCGCACGGGCTGGCCCATCAGGCGTGGGCGCCGCGGGACATGCGCGGGGGCGGGACGATCAACGCCGACGGGTTCGGAGCCGGGTGGTATCCGGCGGCCGGGGGTGAACCGATCCGGTACCGCTCGGCGATGCCGATCTGGTCGGATGCGGCGCTGCCTGGGCTGTCCGCTTCTGTTCATTCCGGCGCGGTCCTGGCGGCAGTTCGTTCGGCGACGGTCGGGATGCCGGTGGTCGAGACCGCTGCGGCGCCTTTTCTCCACGACCGGTGGCTGTTCAGCCACAACGGCGTCGTGCGGGGCTTTCCTGGTGCGTTGGCCTCGCTGGCCGCCGCGCTTCCGGTCGAAGATCTGCTGACCTTGGATGCTCCGACCGATTCGGCGGCTTTGTTCGCTCTCGTCCGGCATCAGCTGCGCGCGGGCAAGACTGCCGAGGAGGCAATCGCCGGGGTCGTCTCCGGCGTCTCAGCGACTTCGCCCGGCTCGCGCCTGAACCTGATCCTCACCGACGGCGAACGGATCATCGCGACCACCGTCGGCCACTCACTCTCGGTCCGCACCACCGCCGGCTCCGTGCTCGTCGCCTCCGAACCGCTCGACGACCACCCCGGCTGGCAGCCGATCCCCGACCACCGCCTCCTGATCGCCACCCCGTCCGACGTGACCCTGGGAGAACTGTGACCTCACTGGAGAAGCACCTCGACGAGCGTGACCTGGCCCGATCCTTGCGCGCCGACGTGCGCGAAGGACTCACCGCCACCCCGAAACGCCTGCCGCCGAAGTGGTTCTACGACGCTCGCGGCAGCCGGCTCTTCGAGGACATCACCCGGCTGCCGGAGTACTACCCGACCCGGACCGAACGGGCGATCCTGACGTCGGCCGCGGCCGAGATCGCCCGGCTCACCGACGCCAAGACGCTGGTCGAGCTCGGCTCCGGCTCGTCCGAGAAGACCCGGCTGCTGCTCGACGCGATGCTCGACCGCGGGACGCTCGGTTCGTTCGTGCCGCTCGACGTGTCCGAATCCGCCCTGCGCGAGGCCGTCGACGCGCTCGGCGGGGCCTACCCGGGCCTGGCGATCACCGGCGTGGTCGGCGACATGACCCGCCACCTGCGACACCTGCCCGACGGGGACAGCCGGGTGGTGGCGTTCCTGGGCGGGACGATCGGCAACCTGGTCCCGTCCGAGCGGGCCGCGTTCCTCAGCGATCTGCGCTCGGTCCTGCACCCCGGGGAGTGGCTGCTGCTCGGCGCCGACCTGGTCAAGGACCCGGGGACGCTGGTGCCGGCCTACGACGACGCGGCCGGGGTGACCGCCGAGTTCAACAAGAACGTCCTCCACGTGATCAACCGGGAGCTGCGGGCCGATTTTGATCCGCTCGCGTTCGAGCACGTGGCGATCTGGGACCCGGCCAGCGAATGGATCGAGATGCGGCTGCGGTCGGGGCGGGACCAGGTCGTACACGTGAAAGACCTTGATCTTGAAGTTGCCTTCGCCGACGGCGAGGAGCTGCGGACCGAGATCTCCGCGAAATTCCGCCGGGCCGGGCTGACCGCGGAGCTCGCCGCGTCGGGCTTCGCCCTCCGCCACTGGTGGTCCGACCCGCAGGAATGGTTCGGCCTCGCTCTGGTCCAGGCCGAGACGATCCAGCCGGTACGTCGGTAACGCCGCCCGTTTCCAGCCGGCCCGGCCCCGTCCGTGCCCGCGCGACGCCCGGCCGGGCCGGGCTCCCCGCCGCGCCACCGGCTCCCGGCTGGGCCACCCGGCCACCGGCTCCCGGCTGGGTCACCGGCTCCCGGCCGGGCCTCACCGTGGTTGTTCGTGCCTCATGACCATGGCGAGGCCCGGCCGGCTCCGCGAGCCGCGGCTGGGGCGGGCGGGCCGGGAGCGCGGGTTGCGGAGTGGTCAGTCGGTGGGGGAGTTGTCGATGCTGGGGGCAGCGATGCCGGCGGCCTCGAGCGCGTCCAGGCGGTTCTCGGCGGCGATCTTCTCCTGCTCGGCGAGCGTGGCGTACTCCGCGAGGACGGCCGGGTCGTCCACGTCCTCGACGTGGTCGAAGAAACGCTGGGTGGTGCGCACGGCCTCGGCGTAAGCCGTGGAGGCGGCGCGCAGCGCGCTGATGGTGTCGTCGGTCATGCGTCCGGCTTACCCGTTTCCCGGCGACGATGTCGACCGATTGCGGGGTGACGCCGCTCGCATCGTCCGTGAGGATGGAGGCATGAGGTTCGATGCGCCGCGACGGCCCGGGTGGCGGGATCTCCGGGCCGAGCTGCGGCGCGGGCTCGCCGAGGGCCGGCTGCCGGCGTTCGGGGCGCCGGATGCGGGCGACCCGCGGTTCGGCGGGTGGGAGATGTCGGACGGGCTGCTGGCCACGGTGACCGTGGAGTACGGGGAGCCCGGCGACTCGTGGCTCGCCGTCGAGGCGGCCCGCTGGACGGGGACGATCCGGTCGGCGCCGGACCTGCGGGACACCCTGAAGGAGTGCCTGCGGACCACCGGCGTGTGGTTCGCGGACGTCACCTGGGCCGAGTCCGAGGCGACCCTGACCGTGGACGGTCAGGCGCTGCCCGCCCGGGTGCTGCGCGCCGGGGACGACTGGTGGGCTGCTCGGGCGGTGCTCGGCGAGGTCGAGGTGGGGCTCACGGCGTACCGGAAAGCACTTGATCTCCGGGTGGTGACCCTGCCGGACGAGACGGTGGCGCGGATGCTGGACGCGCCGCTGGTCCCGCAGCGATGGCCGCAGGCCGAGCTGTCCCGGGAGCCGTCGGATCCCGGCGGCGAACCGCACCGGCGGCTGGTCCACCTGGTGCTGCGCAGCGCCCGGGAGACGGTGGTCTGGCTCGACGAGGGCGGCCCGGCGCCGCGGCAGACGGCGGCCTGGCCGGAGGTGTGGCGGTCGGCGATCCGGCGTCAGGCCGAGTTGTCCGGTGAGCCCGAGGCGGCCGCCGAGGTGGCCATGCAGAGTCTGTTGTCACAGCTCACCCGGTTGCAGTCGGATGCCGCGTGGTTCCGCGAGGACGAGCGGCTGCGGGAACGGGCGATCAGCGAGACGCTGCTTTATGCGACCGGCCTGTCGGAGAACGTGCCGAGCCGGGCCGCGCAGGAGGCGTGGGGCGAGCGGGAGGGTACGCGGCAGTTGCCGCCGCGCCCGGCCGTGGACGGCATCGCCGGGATCGGGGATCACTGGCTGGCAGCCTGGGAGGAGTGGGCGCGGCTGGCCCGTTGAGGCGGCCCGCCCTCTTCGGGTGTTGGCTCGGCTTGCCCTTCGCATGCCTTATAAATCCGTATTTGTCTGGCGGGATGCGCCTTCAGGCGCGATCGTGACTCCGAGCACGCCACGGTTGCCCTGGGCAATGTGAGTTGATACGGTTCTTTGCATAGTCATGCGAAGGTGGGTGTTGTTATGGGAGTCCGGGTAGCGGTCGCCGGGGCAAGTGGTTACGCGGGCGGGGAGTTGCTGCGCCTGCTGGCCGCGCACCCCGAGTTCGACCTGGTCGCGGCGACCGCGCACAGTCAGGCCGGTCAGCACGTGACGTCCGTGCACCCCCAGCTGACCGGGCTCGACCTGACGCTCGGCAGCACCGACGCCGCCACGCTCGGCCAGGCTGACCTGGTCTTTCTCGCCCTGCCGCACGGGCAGTCGGGTGCCGTCGCGGCGCAGCTGCCGGCCGGGGTGAAGGTCGTCGACCTGGGCGCCGACTTCCGGCTGGAGAGCGCCGAGCAGTGGACGCGGTATTACGGTGGCGGCCACGCCGGCACGTGGACCTACGGGCTGCCCGAGCTGCCCGGCGCGCGGGCGGCGATCAAGGCCGCCGAGCGGGTGGCCAACACGGGTTGTTATGCGGCCACGATCATCCTGGCGCTCGCCCCGCTGATCGCCGCCGGTGTCGCCGACCCGGAGGATGTCGTCGTGGTGGCCGGCTCCGGCACCTCCGGCGCGGGCCGCAACGCGAAGGCGCACCTGCTGGCCAGCGAGATCATGGGCGACCTCGCGCCCTACAAGGTGGGCGCGCACCAGCACGTCGCGGAGATCAAGCAGGCCACCGGCGCCGGGTCGCTGTCGATGACCCCGATCCTGGCGCCGATGCCGCGCGGCATCCTGGCGACCGTCACCGCGAAGCGGCGCAACGGCGGCGACCCGCGGGAGGCGCTGCAGGCGGCCTACGCGGACGAGCCGTTCGTCCACGTCCTGCCCGAGGGCGCGTGGCCGCACACCGCCGCCACCTCCGGTTCCAACTCGTGCCACCTGCAGACCACGGTCGATGTCGACTCCGGCCGCATCATCGTGGTCAGCGCGCTCGACAACCTCGGCAAGGGCGCCGCCGGCCAGGCGGTGCAGAACGCCAACATCATGTTCGGTCTGCCGGAGACGGCCGGCCTCAGCGTCTACGGAGTGGCACCGTGACCGTTACCCACCCGAAGGGCTTCAAGGCCTCGGGAGTCGCCGCCGGGCTCAAAGCCAGCGGAAACCCCGACGTCGCCCTGGTCGTCAACGACGGCCCCGACTACACCGCGGCCGCCGTCTTCACCGGTAACCGGGTGAAGGCCGCGCCGGTGCTCTGGAGCCAGCAGGTGCTCAAGGGCGGCGTGATCCGCGCGGTCGTGCTGAACTCCGGCGGCGCCAACGCGTGCACCGGCTCGCAGGGCTTCCGCGACACCCACGCGACCGCCGAGCACACCGCGTCGGTGCTGCGCTCGGCGAAGAAGCTGATGATCGGCCCCGGTGACATCGCGGTCTGCTCGACCGGCCTGATCGGCGAGCTGCTCCCGATGGACAAGCTGCTCCCGGGTGTGAACGCGGCGGTCAAGGCGCTCGCCGCCGACGGTGGCCCGAGAGCGGCCGAGGCGATCATGACCACCGACACGGTGGCCAAGAACGCGGTGGCCCAGCGCGACGGCTGGTCGGTCGGCGGCATCGCCAAGGGCGCCGGCATGCTCGCCCCGGCCCTGGCCACCATGCTCGTGGTGATCACCACGGACGCCTCGGCCGACAACGAGACGCTCGACGCGGCGCTGCGCGCGGCCACCCGGGTCACCTTCGACCGGATCGACGCCGACGGCTGCATGTCGACCAACGACACCGTGCTGCTGCTGGCCAGCGGCGCCTCGGACCGGCAGCCGACGCTCGCCGAGCTGACCGCCGCGGTCACCGAGGTCTGCCACGACCTGGCCCAGCAGTTGATCGCCGACGCCGAGGGCGCCACCAAGCACATCGCGATCGAGGTGGCCGGCGCGGCCAGCGAGGCCGACGCGGTGCAGGTGGGCCGCTCGATCGCCGGGAACAACCTGGTGAAGACGGCGTTCTTCGGCAACGACCCGAACTGGGGGCGCATCCTCGCCGCGGTCGGCACCACATCGGCGGCCTTCGAGCCGGACCGGATCGACGTCGCGATCAACGGCGTGTGGGTGTGCAAGAACGGCGCCGCCGCCGAGGACCGGACCAAGGTCGACCTCTCCGGCCGGGACGTCAAGGTGGTGGTCAACCTGCGCGAGGGCGAGATGAGCGCGACGATCTGGACCACGGATCTCTCGCACGCCTACGTTCACGAGAACTCGGCCTACTCCTCGTGAAAGCGCACGAGAAGGCAGAAATCCTGATCGAGGCCCTGCCCTGGCTGGAGCGCTTCCACGGCGCCACGATCGTCATCAAGTACGGCGGCAACGCCATGATCGACGCTTCGCTGCAGGCCGCCTTCGCCGCCGACATGGTTTTCCTGCGACACGTCGGGATCAAGCCGGTCGTGGTGCACGGCGGTGGTCCTCAGATCAACCGCATGCTGACGAGACTGGGTATCGAGTCCGAGTTCCGCGGCGGTCTGCGCGTCACCACCGCGGAGACCATGGAGATCGTCCGGATGGTGCTGACCGGGCAGGTCGGCCGGGAGCTGGTCGGCCTGATCAACCAGCACGGCCCCTACGCGGTCGGTCTCTCCGGTGAGGACGCCGGGCTCTTCACGGCGGTCCGCCGGGGCGCGACGATCGACGGCGAAGAGGTCGACATCGGTCAGGTCGGCGACGTCGACAAGGTGGACACGTCCGCGGTCGACGACCTGATCGCGGCCGGCCGGATCCCGGTCATCGCGACCGTCGCCCCGGACGTGGACGGCGTGACCCACAACGTGAACGCGGACACCGCCGCCTCCGCGCTCGCGGTCGCGCTCGGCGCCCGCAAGCTCGTGGTGCTGACCGACGTGCCGGGCCTCTACACGAACTGGCCCGACACGTCGTCGCTGACCAGCGAGATCGACGCGGACGCGCTGGCCGGGCTGCTGCCTTCCCTCGAGGCCGGGATGGTGCCCAAGATGGAGGCGTGCCTGCGCGCGGTGCGCGGCGGGGTCCCGTCGGCGCACGTCGTCGACGGCCGGGTCGCCCACTCGACGCTGCTCGAAGTCTTCACGGAAGAAGGAATCGGAACCATGGTGGTCCCCTCATGAGCGAGCTTGCGAGCGAATCATCGAGCTCAGTGATCGACTCATGCCGGCACCGGAGCGAAGCGGAGGTGACGGCATGAGCACGTTGTCCGAGCGCTGGTCGCAGTCGATGATGAACAACTACGGGACGCCGGCGATCGGCCTGGTCAAGGGGGAAGGGGCGGTTCTCACCGCCGAGGACGGCACGCAGTACGTCGACTTCCTCGGCGGCATCGCGGTCAACGCTCTCGGCCACGCCCACCCGGCCGTCGTCGCCGCGGTCACGCAGCAGATCCAGCAGCTGGGGCACGTCTCCAACTTCTTCGTCTCCGAGCCGTCGGTGGCCCTGGCCGAGTTGCTCCTCGCCCTCGCGGGCCGGGCCGGCCGGGTGCTGTTCTGCAACTCCGGCGCCGAGGCGAACGAGGCCGCCTTCAAGATCTCCCGCCTGACCGGTCGCACCCACGTCGTCGCGACCGAGGGCGCGTTCCACGGCCGGACCATGGGGGCGCTGGCCCTGACGGGCCAGCCGGCGAAGCAGGATCCCTTCCGGCCCCTGCCCGGAGACGTCTCGCACATCCCGTACGGCGATGTCGAGGCCCTCCGGAGCGCGGTGACCGGTGAAACCGCGATGGTGATCCTGGAGCCGATCCAGGGTGAGAACGGTGTCGTCGTCCCGCCGGCCGGTTACCTGACCGCGGCCCGCGAGATCTGCACCCGCCACGGCGCGCTGCTCGTGCTCGACGAGATCCAGACCGGCATCGGCCGCACCGGCCACTGGTTCCACCACCAGAGCGAGGGCGTCGAGCCGGACGTCGTGACCCTGGCCAAGGGTCTCGGCGGTGGCCTGCCGCTGGGCGCGGCGATCGCGTTCGGCCCGGCCGCCGACCTGCTCACGCCCGGCCTGCACGGCAGCACGTTCGCCGGGAACCCGGTCTCGTGCGCGGCCGGCCTCGCGGTCGTCCGCACGATCGCCGGCGAGGGACTGCTAGACCACGTCAAGCGGGTCGGTGAGCAGCTTCGGCGGGGGATCGAGGCCCTGAACCACCCGTACGTGAAGAGTGTCCGCGGCGCCGGGCTGCTCCTCGGCATCGTGCTGAACCAGGACAACGCGGCCGACCTCGCGGCCCGCCTGCGCGCCGCCGGTTTCCTGGTCAACGCCGCGAAGCCGGACGTGATCCGGATCGCCCCGCCCCTGATCATCTCCTCCGATCAGGCCGACGCCCTGATCGCTGCCCTGGACGGTATCCGGTGACCCTGCGCCACTTCCTCCGCGACGACGACCTGACCCCGCAGGAGCAGTCCGACGTCCTCGACCTGGCCGCCGAGATGAAGGCGAACCGGTTCGGCTTCACGCCGCTGGCCGGCCCGCGCTCGGTCGCGGTCTTCTTCGACAAGGCCAGCCTGCGTACCCGGCTCTCGTTCGAGGCCGGCATCGCCGAGCTGGGCGGCCAGCCGATCATCGTCGACACGCAGAACACGCACTTCGGCCGGGGCGAGAGCCTGGCCGACGCCGGTCGGGTCGTGTCACGCTACGTGAGTGCCATGGTCTACCGCACGTTCGAGGACGAGCGGCTCGCCGAGCTGGCCTCCGGCGTCGACGTGCCGGTGATCAACGCGCTCTCCGACGGGTACCACCCGTGCCAGTTGCTGGCCGATCTGCTGACCATCCGGGAGCGGCTCGGAACCACGAAGGGCAGGATCCTGGCGTACGTCGGTGACGCCGCCAACAACATGGCCCATTCGTACCTGCTGGCCGGGGCCACCGCGGGGATGCACGTGCGGGTGTCCGGCCCCTCCGGGTTCGACCCGGATCCGGCCGTGGTCGGGCGCGCGTCGGAGATCGCGGCGTGGACCGGGGGCTCGGTCGAGGTGCTGCGCGACCCGCGGGAGGCGGCCGACGGTGCGCACGTCATCGCCACGGACACCTGGACGTCGATGGGTCAGGAGAGCGACGGCAAGGACCGGCTCACCCCGTTCTGGCCGTACCAGATCAATGACGAGCTGCTGAAAGTCGCCTCGCCGGAGGCGATCGTGCTGCACTGCCTGCCCGCGCACCGCGGCGAGGAGATCACCGACGAGGTGATGGACGGCCCGCACAGCGTCGTCTTCGACGAGGCGGAGAACCGTTTGCACGCGCAGAAGGCCCTGCTCGCCTGGTTGCTGGCGGTCAACAATGAGCGACCGTAGGGAGCTCATCAGCACGCTCGGCCTCGTCACTCGTGCCGGCGCGCAGCGAAGCGGAGTGCCGACATGAGTTCACCGGTCACGCGCGCGGGCAGGCACGCCCGGATCGTGGAGCTGATCCGGAGCCGCACGGTGCACTCCCAGACCGAGTTGGCCGACCTGCTCGCCTCCGAGGGCGTGCAGGTCACCCAGGCCACGCTCTCCCGCGACCTGGAGGAGTTGAACGCGGTCAAGGTCAGCGGCGCCTACCTGATCCCCGAGGACGGCAAGCGGCCGTTGCGCGAGACCACCGGTCAGGGGCCCGCCCGGCTGATCCGGCTGCTGCGCGAGCTGCTCACCGGCGTCGACTCCAGCGGCAACATCGCGGTCCTGCGCACCCCGCCGGGCGCCGCGCAGTTCCTGGCCAGCGCGCTCGACCGGTCCGGTCTGGCCGACGTGGTCGGCACGATCGCCGGCGACGACACGATCCTCGTCGTGGCCCGGGACGGCGGGCCGGGCTCGGGTGCGGCCCTGGCAGCGAAACTCGACAACTGGAGCCGGTCGGAGAACGACCGTGAGGAGAGCCCGCGATGACCTTCGCACCCGCCGTGGAGACCCGGTTCCCGGACTTCGCCGACCACACCGGCACGCTGGCCGCGCTCGGCGTGGAGTTCTTCCTCGCCTCCAACGAGACGATCCGCCCGCACCTGAACGAGCTGCCGTACGGCTACAAGCTCAACTGGCTGGATTTCACCGACACGTCCGAGCGCGACTGGTCCGTACGGGAATTCCTGAATCTCTTCAATGTCATCAACGGCATCGCCTTCGGTGACCGTGGCATCCCGATGCCGCAGTGGGTGATGGTCGACCTGATCCTGATGCCGGCCGCGGCGCTGATCGCGAGTCTGCCGCAGGACGAGTTCGCGGCGATGGTCGAGCGGTCCACGTTCCGCTTCGACACCGACGTCAAGCAGTTGCTGCGCAAGGTGCAGGAGGACATGCGGGCCAGTGGTTACACCGGTCCGGTGCCGGTCGGCGGTTACTGCGCGGCGCCCTCGGCCGAGCCGGGGCGCTGGGTCGGCTGGTCGCTGTGGTCGCTGATGCCGGCCGTCGGGCTGGGCAAGGCGTCCAAGGCGCTCGCGCTCTCCTCCTATCGCGCGCAGAAACTCGACGGCGTCACGCAGTACGACAACAGCGCGCTCAAGGTCCACACCGAGTTCGGCGCGTTGAAGATCCTGGTCGCGACCGTCCCGTTCCACACCTCGCCGGGCTCGTTCGTCTACCAGTCCGACCTGACCCTGCCGGCCGGCGCGCCGACTCCCGAGCCGACGTTCCTGCTCGACCCGTTCGACTATGAACGGCAGCAGGCGATGCAGAAGGACATCGAGGCGGGACGCTGCGACTTCTACGTCCTGCCGCCCGGTCACGTCCGTCACGACGGCAAGACCTACGTGCCGATTCTCGAAAAGGAACAGTCCCGATGACCAAGCGCAAGATCGTTCTCGCCTTCTCCGGTGGGCTGGACACCTCGTACGCCCTCGTGGACTTCCGCGAGAAGGGCTGGGACGTGGTGACCGCCAACATCGACACCGGTGGCCTGCACAGCGGTGAGGCCGAGGTGGTGTCGGCCCGCGCCGAGGAACTGGGCGCGGTCGAGCACCACGTCGTCGACGCGCGCGCCGAGCTCTACGACCGCGTGATCACGTACGCGATCAAGGCGAACTACCTGCGCAACGGCGCCTACCCGTCGTGCGTCGGCGCCGAGCGGCTGATCCAGGCGGAGAAGGTCGTCCACGTCGCGCTCCAGGTCGGCGCGGACGCCGTCGCGCACGGCTCGACCGGGGCCGGGGCCGACCACGTCCGCTACGACGCCGTGATCCGGGCTCTCGCTCCCCACCTGGAGATCATCACGCCCGTACGCGACGAGCGCCTGGTCCGCGAGGAGGAGGCCGAGTTCCTGCGCAGCCGGGGCTTCGCGGTCAGCGAGAAGGTTAAGAAGTACTCGATCAACGAGGGACTCATCGGCACCTCGATCGGCGGCGAGGAGACGTACGGGAGCTGGGACTATCTCCCCGAGGACGCCTGGACCTACACGAAGTCGATCGCCGACGCGCCCGAGCAGGGTGTCGAGCTGCACCTGACCTTCGAGAAGGGGCAGGTCATCGCGGCCACCTATGCCGGTGGCGAGTCCCTGGTCGAGGCGGACGCGCCGAACTACGCCATCCTGCGGGCGCTCAACGTCCTCGGCGGCGAGCACGGCGTCGGGCGCGGCATCCACATGGGCTCCACGATGGTCGGCAACCTGGCCCGCGTCGGCTTCGAGGCGCCCGGCATGCTCATCCTCATCGCCGCCCACCGTGAGCTGGAGAAACTCGTCCTCTCCAACCGGCAGCAGGCGACGAAGGCGACGCTCGGCAACACGTACGGCGACCTGCTGCACGAGGCCGTCTACTTCGACCCGATCATGGACGACTTCCGGGCGTTCCTGGACTCCAGCCAGGCGCGGGTCACCGGGACCGTCCGGGTGCTGCTGCACAAGGGCAACATCGTGCTGCTGGGCAGCAAGAGCCCGTACAGCCTGCTCGACGCCGCGACCCGGGCCGGCATCGTCTACGGCCACGGCTCGTCGGCCTGGACCGGGGAGCAGGCGCGCGCGTTCGCCCACATGTACGCCATGCCGGGCAGCATCGCGCGGCTGGCCGCCCACCCGGCCGACTGACCGGACCACCACTGCGGCCTCAGCCGCCCGGAACACCGATGAGCGCCGGCCCGCCACCCGCGGCCGGCGCTCATCGCTGTTCCCGGGCCCGGGATGCGGGCCGTCGATCAACAACATCGGCGTCGATGGTTGACACATCTGGCACCTGCCAATAATCTTTTGCATGTGCCGAGGATGGTTATGCAAACTGACGACCTGACCGGTGACGAGCTGGTGCACGTGCTGGCCACCCTGGCCAACCCTCATCGGATGCGCGTCCTGGCCGCCCTGGCCGGTGGCCGCAACTACGTCAGCCAGCTCGCCCGCGACCTCGGCATCAGCCGGGCCCTGCTGCAGGTGCACCTCAAGCGGCTGGAGAAATCCGGCCTGGTCTCGGCCACGCTCGAGCTGTCCGAGGACGGCAAGGCGATGAAGTTCTACGAGGTGACGCCGTTCGTGCTGCACCTGACCCCGCAAACCCTGGCCGGCGCCGCCCTGACGCTGACCGCTCCGAACGACGCCGGTGACCCCGGAAAGGACTGACATGCCTGACTACCTCGTCGAAGAACTGGTGATCTTCCTGGCCCTCGGCGCCATCGCGGTCGTCGTGATCCTGCAGATCGGGGCGAGCCGCCGCGCCAAGGCGGCGCTGGCGCGCGACACCGAGCTGCGGCAGATCGCCGAGCGGGCCGTCGCGACCCAGGAGGACACCGCCGGCCGCCTCGCCCAGGTGACGAACCAGCTCGCGGAGATGGACCAGCGGGTCGCCACCGTGGAGCGCATCCTCAAGGACGCCGAGTGATCATCACTCCCGTGGTGCGGGCCCGCCCCGGTCCCACCGCGGCCGCGCTGCTGCTCGCCCCGGCCGGGGTCCTCACCGGCTGGACGATCATGCGGCTGGGCGGGAGCCGCAGCACCGGCGCCGGCTGGGTCGCGGCGCACGCCGTGTGGATCCTCGGGTGGGGGCTGTTCGCTCTGGTCATCGCCGAGCTGTGGCGCCGGGCGCGAGGGTCGCGCCGGGCCACTGTGGTCGCGACGGCGGGCGCTGTCGTCGCCGCCGCCGGGCTGCTGGCCGTTCTCGGTCAGATGATCGTGGACATCGCCGTCGGCGTCGCCGCGTCCGACCGGGACGGGATGCGAGAGTTGTTCGAGCGGGCGTTCCGGATCCCCGGGGTGCAAGCCGTGCTGTACGGTGCCGGGCCGGTCCTGCTGATCGCCGGGCTGGTCGCGCTCTTCGTCCAGCTTGCCGTGCTGCGCCGGATCCGGGCCGGGGTCGCGGTCCTCGCCGTGCTGGGAATGCTGCTGATGACCCTGGACACCGCGGTCGGCTCGACGGCGCGACTGGTCGTCATGCCGGCCGGGCTGCTCTGCCTGTGGCTGTCCCTCACCGCGTTGCGACTCGAGCGCGTCGTCCGCTGAAACGGCTGGTCGCCGCCGGAACCGCAACCGCGTTGCGACTCGAGCCCGTCGTCCGCTGAAACGGCTGGTCGCCGCCGGAACCGCAACCGGGCGGCGGCAGGAGCGAAAGCGGGGCCTCGGCGCACAACCGCCGGGACCCCGCCGCGAAACCAGAGGTCAGCGCGAACCAGAGGTCAGCGCGGAACTGCTTTCTCCACCGCCCACTGCCGCCAGGTGTCCAGCTTGTGCTGCACGGTCGCGAGCTGATCGCGGACCGGCCCCGGCCCGGTCGAGCCCGGCGTCGTGCGGGCCGCGAGGGCCGACGACACCGAGAGCACCTCGCGCACCGACGGGTCCAGGTGGTCGCTGACCGTCGTCAGATCCTCGTCGGTCAGGTCTTCCAGCTCGCACTCGCGCGCGGAGCAGAGGGCGACCAGCTTGCCGGTGATCTCGTGGGCGTCCCGGAACGGCACCCCGCGGCGGACGAGCCAGTCGGCGACCTCGGTGGCCAGCGAGAAGCCGACCGGAGCGGCGGCGGCGAGCCGGTCCACCCGGACGGTCATCGTGGAGATCATGCCGGCCAGCGCCGGGAGCAGGAGTTCCAGCGTGTCGACGGCGTCGAAGGCGGGCTCCTTGTCCTCCTGCATGTCCCGGTCGTACGTCAGAGGGAGGCCCTTGAGCATGGTCAGCACCGCGACCAGGCCGCCGATGAGGCGCCCGCTCTTGCCCCGGGCCAGCTCGGCGATGTCCGCGTTCTTCTTCTGCGGCATGATCGACGACCCGGTGGCGAACGCGTCGTCGAGCTCGACCCAGCCGAACTCGGTGGACGTCCAGAGGACCACTTCCTCGCCGAGGCGGGACAGGTGGACGCCGATCAGGGCGGTGGTGAAGAGGAACTCGGCGACGAAGTCACGGTCGGCGACGGCGTCCATCGAGTTGGGCGCGGGGGCGGAGAAGCCCAGTTCCTTGGCGACCGCGGCCGGGTCGAGCGGGAGGGACGAGCCGGCCAGCGCGCCGGAGCCGAGGGGGCTGATCGCGGTCCGCACGTCCCAGTCCCGCAGACGCTCCAGGTCGCGCAGCAGCGGCTGCACGTGGGCCAGCAGCCAGTGACCGAAACTGACCGGCTGCGCGTGTTGCACGTGGGTCATGCCGGGCGCCGGGGTGTCGACGTTGCGGGCGGCCTGCTCGGTGAGCGCGTCGGCCAGCTCGATCAGCGCGACGGCCACGCCGCGGGCGTGGTCACGCAGGTAGAGCCGCAGGTCGGTGGCGACCTGGTCGTTGCGGGACCGGCCGGCGCGCAGTTTGCCGCCGAGCGCCCCGAGGCGCTCCAGCAGGCCGCGCTCGAGGGCGGTGTGCACGTCCTCGTCCTCGACGGTGGGGCGGAACTCGCCGGTCGCGCACGCCTGCTCCAGGTCGTCGAGCGCGGCCAGCATCTTGCCCAGTTCCTCCGCGTCGAGCAGGCCGGCGTTGGCGAGGACGCGGGCGTGGGCTCGGGAGGCGAGCAGGTCATACGGCGCCAGGCGCCAGTCGAACTGGACGCTGACGCTCAGCCGGGCCAGGGCCTCCGCCGGCCCACCGGCGAACCGCGCACCCCAGAGCCTTGTCGGCTCGTCACTCTCCGGCACACCCACTCCTTGATCGTTCGGAACTTCCCGCTGACTGTAGCTCGTGCATAATAATACCTGACGTCTGATAAAGTTGCATCATGGCTCATCTCGATCTCACCGGCGACGTGGTCGCCCTCACCCGCGTCCTCTGCGACATCCCCTCGGTCAGTGGCGACGAGAAGCAGCTTGCCGACGCCGTCGAGGCCGCGCTGCGCGGCTTCGCCCACCTGGAGGTGCTGCGCGACGGTGATGCCGTGGTCGCCCGGACGAGCCTGGGCCGCCCGACCCGCGTGGTCCTCGCCGGTCACCTGGACACCGTGCCGATCGCCGACAATCTGCCCGTCGTCGAGGACGGCGAGACCCTCCGTGGCCGCGGCACCGTCGACATGAAGGCCGGCGTCGCCGTCATGCTCCAGCTTGCCGCTGTTCTCACCGCGCCGCGCTACGACGTCACCTATGTCTTCTACGACCACGAGGAGGTCGCCGCCGCGCTGAACGGCCTGGGCCGGCTCGTCCGCAACCATCCGGAGTGGCTGGCCGGCGACTTCGCGATCCTCGGCGAGCCCTCCGACGGCACCGTGGAGGGCGGCTGTCAGGGCACCATGCGCGTCAAGATCACCGTGCCCGGCGTCGCCGCGCACGCCGCCCGTTCGTGGCGCGGCAGCAACGCGATCCACTCCGCCGGTGGCGTCCTCGACATCCTGCGGGCCTACGAGCCGCGGCAGCCGATCGTCGACGGCTTGCAGTACCACGAGGGCCTCAACGCGGTGAAGATCGAGGGCGGCATCGCCGGCAACGTCATCCCGGACCTGTGCACCATCTTCGTCAACTACCGTTTCGCGCCGGACCGGGACACCGACGCCGCCGAGGCCCACCTGCGCGAGGTCTTCGCCGGCTTCGAGCTGGAGGTCACCGACCGGGCCCCGGGCGCGCGGCCCGGCCTCGACCGGCCCGCCGCCAAGGAGTTCGTCGAGCTGGTCGGCCGGGCGCCGCAGGCCAAGCTCGGCTGGACGGATGTGTCCCGCTTCGCCTCGCTGGGGATTCCCGCGGTGAACTACGGGCCCGGTGACCCGCTGCTCGCCCACACGGACGAGGAGTTCGTCCCGATTCCGGAGATCCGCACCGCTTTGCGGAATCTGACCACCTGGCTGAGCTGATCTTCCGACTCGCGGTCCGCCTCTGGTCGCGGCCGCGATTGCCGCAGTACGGCGGTAGCGCGCGGAGGGTAGCTTGACGAACGTGACCGAATCAGATGCGAGCTGGGCGGACCGCATCGTCGCCGAGTTCGGCGACGGTCACCCCGTCGAGGCGATCGCCGCGCGCTACGGCTTGAGCGTCGAGCAGGTGTATGCCGTGGTCCAGGGCGAGGTCGGCCCCACCGGCCGGCCCGCGCCCCACTACGCGCCGCCGCCGGCTCAGGGCGACTACCCGCCCGCTCAGGGCTACTACGCGCCGCCGCCGGCTCAGGGCTACTACCCGCCGCCACCACCGGCTCAGGGCTACTACCCGCCGCCACCCCCTCCGCCCGGTCCACCGCCGGCCACTCAGCCGCCCGTCCAGGGTTATTACGCGCCGCCCGCCTACGGGTTCCCGGCGCAGCCGCCCCCGTTCCCGAACGAGGACGCCATCGTCGCGGAGTATGCGGACGGCCACGACGTGAACGCGATCGCCTTCCGTTACGGCCTCACCGTCGATCAGGTGTACTGGGTGGTTCAGCGAGCCCTCCACGACGACGGGCCGCCCGCGCCCCCGCTCGGCTGACGGCCCGGAGTTCGACGTGTCGCGCTGCGACGATCCGTGGCCCGTTTCGCCCCGGAGGAGTCCTGGCGGCCGGCGCGGTCCCTGCGATTGATCTCGCTGCCGGTCGAGGGGCAGCCGCCGGGTGCGGCACGGGCTGCTGTCCCGCGACGCGGCCGGCGTGTTCGCGATCTACGGTAACGCGGCGCCGAAGTGGCATGGCTCACATCGGAGAAAGTGGCGAAGAGTGACGCTCGTGGCCGGGTCGTCTTGATCAGGATTGCAAGAAGCCCGCATGTCCTTGCGGCCGATGACCGGATGCGTCGCCGATTCTCGGCAGCATTTCCGGCGAGACCGCCGCAACCTGCACGGACGCCGTCCGCATGAACGAGTCCAAGAACACGCTCTCCTGAGCGTATCCGCGTGCTCGGGTCGCAAACTGTGCAAGAAATTGCAGCAAGTTTCTTCCAGTGTCGGCCGTGCGAGCGGGCGAAGTCCGGACCGGAGCCGGGTGCAGTTCTGGCACCGCTACCGCCGTAAACGGGTCTGACCAGGAACAAACCGGCAGAGTTGCCGCGGCCGGAGAGGTGCGCCGCCGCGGGACCGCTCACGGAACAGCCGCATGGCCGGTGCGGCGTGCGGCGCAGCGTGACGGCGCGAGTGGTCCGGCGGCCGGGCAGGCCGCGGCGAGCGGGCCGCGCGAGTGCGGCGGCAGGGGCGCCGCCGCCGAGGATCGGTCAGGCGGCCGAGATGTCCGCGGTCAGGGCCCGCCGCGCCGGCGCCATCGCCGTCGAGTTACGCACCACCAGCTCAGGCCGGAAAAGGTACTCCGACCTGGGTGAACCGTGCCCGTTGATGTCGTCCACCAGCGACCGGACCGCGGCCACCGCCATCGCCGCCACCGGCTGGCGCAGCGTGGTCAGCGGCGGGTCGGTGAACGCCATCAGCGGCGAGTCGTCGAAGCCGATGATCGAGACCTCGCCGGGCACGTCCATCCCGCGCCGCCGGGCGGCTCGGATCGCGCCGAGCGCCATCAGGTCGGAGCCACAGATGATCCCGGTGACGCCCTTGTTGAGCAGGCGCTCGGCCGCGACCTCGCCGCCCTCGACGCCGAAGAGGGTGAGCTCGACCAGGTCGTCGGCCTCGGAGCCGGGGATGCCGAGTTCGCGCTGGATGGCGGCCCGGTAACCGGCGAGCTTGCGCTGGACCGGGCTGAATCGGTGCGGCCCGGAGATCATGCCGATGCGGCGGTGGCCGAGCGAGGCGAGATGCCCGACGGCGAGGTCGCCGGCCATCTGCTCGTCGCAGGAGACGAACGGGGCGGCGATGCCGTCGGTGTGCCCGTTGACCAGCACGATCGGCAGCGGCCGCTCGATCAGCCGGTGGTAGCGCTCGACGTCCATGGTGGTGTCGGCGTGCAGGCCGGAGACGAAGACGATGCCGGAGACCTGGCGGTCGAGCAGCATCTCCACGTACTCGTCCTCGGTGACGCCGCCCGGTGACTGGGTGCAGAGCACCGGCGTGTACCCCTGCTGGGCCAGCGTCGACTCGATGACCTGCGCGAACGCGGGGAAGATCGGGTTGTCCAGCTCGGGCACGACGAGGCCGACCAGGCCTGCGCTGCGTTTGCGCAGGCGCTCGGGGCGCTCGTAGCCGAGCACATCGAGGGCGGTGAGGACCGCCTGCCGGGTTTCGGCGGAGACGCCGGGGCGGTCGTTGATGACGCGAGAGACCGTCGCCTCGCTGACCTGGGCTTGACGGGCGATGTCCGCCATCCGTGCACGCATGGTGTCACTGTAGTGCCGCGCCGTTTCCGGTCAGCGATCTGCAAGCTCTTCCATTGACTGCAAGAGCTTGCTAACGTCCCCGCAACAAGGACGACACCTTACCGATCTTGTGGGCGCCGAGCCATGTCCGCGCCCAGGTCATCCCTTTCGTAGCGCTGAATCCGTATGAGAACGGGAGCTTCACCATGCGCATCCGCACCGCCGGAGTGATCGCGGCCAGCATGCTCTGCCTGGTCGGCGCCGCCGCCTGTGGCGACAGCGAAGAGACGCCGGCCAGCAGCCCGTCCGCCGAAAAGGCCGCCGCCGGCGGCGAGCTCGTGATCTGGGCCGACGACAAACGCTCGGCCGCCCTCAAGCCGTTCGCCGACAAGTTCGGCCAGGAGAACGGCGTCACCGTCAAGATCCAGGCGATCTCCAAGGACCAGCAGACCACCTTCCTCACCGCCTCCCAGCAGGGCAGCGGCCCGGACGTGATGGTCGGCGCGCACGACTGGATCGGCAACCTGGTGCAGAACGGCGCCATCGACCCGGTGCAGCTCAGCGACGCGCAGAAGACCGGACTTCAGCCGGGCGCGCTGAAGGCCGTGACCTTCAACAGCCAGACGTACGGCGTCCCCTACGCGACCGAGAACATCGGGCTGATCCGCAACACCGACCTCGCCCCGAGCGCCCCGGCCACCATCGAGGACCTGGTCGCGCAGGGCAAGAAGCTGGTCTCCGAGAAGAAGGCCTCGGAGATCCTCTGCCTGCAGTCCGGCCCGACCGGCGACGCCTACCACGCGTACCCGCTGTACGCCTCGGCCGGCGGCTACCTGTTCGGCACCACCTCCAGCGGCGACTACGACGCCAAGGACCTGGGGGTCGGCAAGCCGGGCTCGGTCGCCGCGTTCGAGAAGCTGCGCGCGCTGGGCGAGAAGGGTGACGGCGCCCTGAAGCGCTCGATCACCCCGGACAACGCGGTCGCCACCTTCACCGGCAAGAAGTGCGCGTTCCTCGTCTCCGGCCCGTGGGCGACCGCGGACGCCAAGAAGGCCGGCATCAAGTACGACATCACCGCTGTCCCGCCGTTCAAGGGCGGTAAGGAGGCCACCCCGTTCCTGGGCGTGCAGACCTTCTACGTCGCGGCCAAGGGCAAGAACAAGGCGCTCGCGCAGGAGTTCGTCACCAACTACGTGACGACGCCGGAGCTGGCGACCGCTCTCTACCAGGCCGACCCGCGCCCGCCGGCGCTGACCAGCGTGCTGGACTCGGTCAAGAGCAGCGACCCGGACGTGGCGAAGTGGGCCGAGGCCGGCAAGAACGCCATCCCGCTGCCGGCGATCCCCGAGATGGCCGCCATCTGGGAGCCGTTCGGCAAGGCCGAGGCCGCCGTCATCGGTGGCGCCGACGCCAAGCCGACGGTCGACGCCGCGGCCAAGACCATCTCGGCCGCGATCACCAAGTAATGACGACGCAGCTCGAAGGGCCCGCCTCGACGCGGGCCCTTCCCGCCCCCGAGGACGACACGCCGGTGCGGAGCGCGACGCCGACCGGCCTGATCGTCAAGATCGTGCTGCTCGGCCTGGTCGTCGCGACCGCGGTCTGGGCCGCCTTCCCGCTGGCCGAGGGCGAGCACTGGATCGGTCTGGGCGTCCTGGCCGCGACCACCGCCGGGCTGCTCCACCTGTACCTGTCGCCGCGGTACATCCCGGCGAAGTACCTGGTCCCGGGCACGATCTTCCTGGTCGTGTTCCAGATCTTCCCGGTGCTCTACACGGCGGGCACGGCGTTCACCAACTTCGGTGACGGTCACCGGGGCAGCAAGGCCGAGGCGATCACCGCCATCCAGACCGCCTCGGTCACCCGGGTGCCCGGCTCCACCGAGTACCAGCTGAGGATCCTGACCAAGGGCGACGCGCTGGCGTTCCTGATCACCGACCCGAGGACCGGGCAGGTGTCGGTCGGTGACGAGAGCGGGCTGAAACCGGCCGACGGGAACCCGCCGTCCGGTTACACCGTCCTCACCGCCGGGCAGGCGAGCGCGCGCAGCCAGGAGATCACCGACTTGGCGGTGCCGACCGCGGCCGGCGCCATCCGATCGGCGGGACTGACACGTGCGTACGAGGGAAAGGCTCTTCGTGCCTTTGATCCTGTGACCGACAGCATCAAGGACACCACCACCGGCAAGGTGTGGAAAGCGGACGAGGACGAGGGCGCGTTCATCGCCGCTGACGGTGACCGGCTCGCCCAGGGGTGGAAGGTCGGCGTCGGGCTGGCCAACTTCACCCGGGTGCTGACCGACGACACCATCGCGTCGTCGTTCCTCGGCACGCTGATCTGGGACTTCCTGTTCGCGATCGGGTCGACGGGGGGCACGTTCCTGCTCGGCATGTTCTGCGCGATCGCGCTGCAGTCGACCCGGATGCGCTTCCGCGGGCTCTACCGGATCCTGATGGTCCTGCCCTACGCCATGCCGTCGTTCGCGATGCTGCTGGTCTGGCGGGACATGTTCAACACCGACTTCGGCCTGATCAACAGCGTGTTCGGGACCCACGTCGACTGGCTCGGCACGCCGATCACCGCGCAGCTGGCGGTGCTGCTGGTGCAGCTCTGGCTCGGCTACCCGTACATGTTCCTGGTGACCACCGGGGCGTTGCAGGCGATCCCGGCCGAGCTGACCGACGCCACCAGGGTGGACGGCGCCGGGCCGTTCCAGGCGTTCCGGGCGATCAAGTTGCCGCTGCTGCTGGTCGCGCTGACGCCGCTGCTGATCTCGTCGTTCGCGTTCAACTTCAACAACTTCAACGCGATCTACCTGACCACCGAGGGCGGGCCGTTCCCGGCCGACAACCCGAACGCGGGCGCCACCGACCTGCTGATCACCTACACGTACCGGCTGGCCTTCGGTGGTTCCGGCGCCCAGTACGGCTTCGCCGCCGCCATCTCGATCTTCATCTTCCTGATCGTGGCCGTGGTCTCCGCGGTGGGCTTCCGGCGCACCCGAGCGCAGGAGGAGGTCTACTCATGAGCGAGCCGACGGGCGAATCATCGAGCTCGGCAATCACTTCATGCCGACGCCGGAGCGCAGCGGAGGTGTCGGCATGAAGTGGTTCACGGACACCGGCTGGCGCCACCTGGTCGCGGTGCCGGCCGTGCTGTTCTCGCTCGGGCCGATCCTGTTCGTGCTGTCGGCGGCGCTCAACCCGCTCGGCACGCTGTCGTCGAGCACGCTGGTCCCGACCGGCGCGTCGCTCGACAACTTCACCCGGCTGTTCCGGGACACCGGCTTCCCGCACTGGTTCCTCAACTCCGTGATGATCGCCGGACTGGCCAGCCTGCTCTCGATCTTCCTCTCCGCGCTGGCGGCGTTCGCGTTCAGCCGCCGGCGGTTCTCCGGTCGCCGTACGGGATTGCTGTTCTTGTTGTTGATCCAGATGTTTCCGCAGTTCCTGGCCGTGGTCGCGCTGTTCCTGATCTTCTCGACGATCACCGACCTGTGGCCCGGGATCGGCTTCAACACCTGGTGGGGCATGATCCTGCTCTACCTCGGCGGCGCTCTCGGCGTGAACACCTGGCTGATGAAGGGGTTCTTCGACACGGTCCCGAAGGAGCTGGACGAGTCGGCCACGGTCGACGGCGCCTCGCACACCGGGATCTTCTTCCGGATCCTGCTGCCGCTGGTCTCGCCGATCATCGCGGTCGCCGGGCTGCTCGCGTTCATCGGCACGATCAACGAGTTCCTGCTGGCCAACCTGTTCCTGCGGGACGGCGCCTCGAAGACCCTCGCGGTCGGCCTCTACGGCCTGGTGCAGGGCTCGGACCGGAACACCAACTTCGGGATCTTCTGCGCCGGCACGCTGCTCACCGCGATCCCGACCGTCGGCGTCTTCATGTACCTGCAGCGCTACATCGTGGAGGGCCTGAGCGCCGGCGCGGTGAAAGGATGACCCCGCACCGATTGATGTATGGACATGGACGAACTCTTGATCGGAAGGGCGCATAGTGGCATCGAGTAAATCGCGGTGGGGGACCGCGCTGCTCAGCCTTCTCCTCCCATTTCTCATGGTCCCGGCCACCGAGGCGACCGCGGCTGCGGCCGAACCCAGCGCCTCGGTCATCGCGAACTGGGGCGCTGACCAGCAGGCCGGGACCAACGAGCAGTACTACTTCGTCCTGCCGGACCGGTTCGCCAACGGCGACAAGTCCAACGACCGGGGCGGCCTCACCGGGGACCGGCTGTCGACCGGCTACGACCCGGCCGACAAGGGGTTCTACCACGGCGGCGACCTCAAGGGTGTGATCGACAAGCTCGACTACATCCAGGGGCTGGGGACGACCGCGATCTGGCTCGCGCCGGTCTTCAAGAACCGTCCGGTGCAGGGCAGCGGCAACGACATCTCGGCCGGTTACCACGGTTACTGGATCACCGACTTCACCCGGGTCGACCCGCACTTCGGGACGAATGCCGACCTGAAGAAGCTGGTCACGCTCGCGCATCAGCGGGGCATGAAGATCTTCCTGGACATCATCGTCAACCACACCGCCGACGTGATCAAGTATCGGGAGAACCAGTACTCGTACATCGACAAGAGCACCTCGCCCTATACGGACACCGAGGGTCAGCCCTTCGAGGACCGCAACTACGCGACCGGGACGAACGGCTTCCCGAAGGTCGACGCGAGCAGCTACCCCTACACGCCGGTGGTCGCCGCCGAGGACAAGAACGTCAAGGTCCCGGCCTGGCTCAACGACGTGAACATGTACCACAACCGCGGCGACTCCACGTTCTCCGGCGAGAACAGCGAGTACGGCGACTTCTACGGCCTCGACGACCTGTGGACCGAACGCCCCGAGGTCGTCCGCGGCATGACGAAGATCTACGCCGATTGGATCGGCGCCACCGGCATCGACGGCTACCGCCTCGACACGGTCAAGCACACCGACCTCGACTTCTGGCCGCAGTTCTCGGCGGGCATCCGGAAGGCCGCGAAGAAGGCCGGCAAGGACGACTTCTTCATGTTCGGCGAGGTCTACAGCGCCGATCAGGAGATCGAATCCACCTACGTACGGCAGGGTGAGCTCCCCGCCACGCTGGACTTCTCGTTCCAGGCGGCGGCGCAGGCGTTCGTCACCGGCGCCGGCAACGCCGCTGATCTCGGGAACGTCTACGCCGAGGACGACCTCTACACGACCGCCACGACCAGCGCCGAGCGGCTGCCGACGTTCCTCGGCAACCACGACATGGGCCGGATCGGCTCGTTCATCGCGAGCGCCGCGACCGCCGACACGCAGCTCAAGCGGGATCAGCTGGCGCACGAACTGATGTTCCTGACCCGTGGGCAGCCGGTCGTCTACTCCGGCGACGAGCAGGGCTTCACCGGGCCGGGCGGCGACAAGGACGCCCGCCAGGACATGTTCGCCAGCAAGTCCGCGGATTACCTGGACGACGACCTGATCGGCACCGACAGCACCCACGCGGCCGACAACTACAACACGTCGCACCCGCTCTACCGGACGATCGCGGCGCTCGCGAAGCTCCGCAAGGCGAACCCGGCCCTGGTCAACGGGGTGCAGACGACGCGGTACGCATCCGGGAACGTCTTCGCGGTCTCCCGCACCGACACCGCGAAGCGGGCCGAGTACGTGGTCGCGGCCAACAACGCCACCACCACCCAGACGGTCAGTTTCGCCACCGGGTCGCCGGGCGCCACGTTCACCGGCATCTACGGCGGGTCGGCCCCGGTGACGGCGGGAGCCGACGGCAAGGTGACGATCACCGTGCCGGCGCTGTCCACGCTCGTACTGAAATCGAGGTCGGCTCTTCCGGCGACGCCGGCCGCGCCGACCGTGACCCTGAAGCCCGCCGCCGGCACCTCGGTGGCCACGCGCACCGAGCTCACCGCCGAGACCACCGGCGACCCGCTCGCCACGGTGACCTTCGCGGCGCGGGTCGGCAACGGCCCGTGGAAGCTGCTGGGCACCGCTGACAAGGCGCCCTACCGGGTCTACCACGACCTGGACGGGCTGGCCGGCAACACTCCGGTCAGATACAAAGCGGTGGTGCGCGACAGCAAGGGGCGGCTCGCCTCGTCGACGACGAACATCACGGTGGGTACGCCGGTGGCCGCGTCCACCGTCGGCTACGCGATCGTGCACTACCAGCGCCCGGCCGGCGGCTACGACGACTACGGCCTCTACACCTGGGGTGACGTCGACCCGTCGATGTCCACCACCTGGCCCAGCGGTCAGCCGTTCGTCGGCGAGGACGCGTACGGCCGCTTCGCCTACGTCAAGCTGGCGCCGAACGCCAGGAGCATGGGCTTCATCGTGGTCGGCAAGGACGACGTGAAGGACACCGACGCCGACCGTTCACTGGACCCGGCGAAGACCCCGGAGGTGTGGCTCAAGCAGGGCGACCCGGCGGTCTACACCACGCCGCCGGCGGTCACGCAGGACCAGTCGAAAGCGGTCGTCCACTGGCGTAAGGCGGACGGGAACTACGACGGCTGGGGGCTGCACGTCTGGGACGGCGCGGCGACCGGCACGGACTGGGGCAGTCCGCTGAAGCCGGCGCGGTTCGACGCGTACGGCGCGGTCTTCGAGGTTCCTCTCGCCGAGGGCGCGGCCGGGCTGAGTTACCTCATCCACAACGGCGACACCAAGGATCTGCCGACCGACCAGCGGCTCACCTTCGCCGAGTCGGGACACGAGGTCTGGCTGCTCGCCGGGCAGGAAACCCGGCTGTTGCCGCTGGTCAAGACCGTCGGCGGCGGCGGGTCGGCCGACGTGACCAAGGAGTCGGCGGTCTGGATGGACCGGTCGACGATCGCCTGGAAGACCGGCACCGGCACGACGCTGCAGCCGGTCGGTGCGGGCACCGACGGCAAGGTCTACACCCTGGTGTACTCGGCGACCGGCGGGATCGGCGTCGCCGACGGCGAGCTGACCGGTTCCTATCAGTCCGTCCCGCTGACCTCGCAGCGCACCGGTCTGACCGAGGCGCAGCGGGCGAGATTCCCGCACCTCTGGCAGTACGGGGCGTTCCAGCTCGACGCGAAGAACGTGCCGGACATCCTGCGGGGCCAGGTCGTGGTCACCGAGCGGGACACCAGCGGCAAGCTGCTCGCGGCGACCGGAGTGCAGACCGCGGGCGTGCTCGACGACGTCTACACCGCGGCGACCGATTCTGATCTCGGCTACGTCAACGGTCGGGTGTCGGTCTGGGCGCCGACGGCTCGCGACGTCGAGCTGGAGGTCTACGACGCGGTCGGGTCGAGCGCCACGCTCAAGCCGATGACCAGGGACAACCGGACCGGGGTCTGGTCCCTGCCGGTGCCGCGCGGCGACTACGGCAAGTACTACAAGTTCCGGGTCACCGCCTGGCAGCCGGCCGTCGACAAGATCGTCACCGCATCGGTGACCGATCCGTACTCGGTGGCGCTGTCCACCGACTCGAAGCTGAGCCAGTTCCTGGACCTGTCCGACCCGAAGCTGGCGCCGGCCGGGTGGAGCTCTCTGAAGAAGCCGGCCGCCACGGCGCCGGCCAAGATCCAGATCCAGGAGCTGTCGGTGCGCGACTTCTCCATCGCCGACACGTCCGTTCCCGCCGCCCGGCGGGGCACCTATGAGGCCTTCACGGGCAACTCGGCCGGCCTGAAGCACCTGGCCGACCTGGGCAGATCCGGCGTCACACACCTGCACCTGCTGCCGGTGTTCGACTTCGCGACGATCCCCGAGAACCGGGCCGACCAGGCCCGGCCCGCCTGTGACCTGGCGTCCTACCCGTCCGATTCCGATCAGCAGCAGGCCTGCGTCGGAGCGGTGGCGGACAAAGATGGCTACAACTGGGGTTACGACCCGCTGCACTACACGGTGCCCGAGGGTGGCTACGCCGTCGACCCGGCCGGCCGCACCAAGGAGTTCCGGACCATGGTCGCCGGGATCAACAACGCGGGCCTGCGCGTGGTGATGGACGTCGTCTACAACCACACCGCGGCGGCCGGCGTCGACGACAAGTCGGTGCTCGACCAGATCGTGCCCGGCTACTACCAGCGGCTGAACGCCGACGGTACGGTCGCCGACTCGACCTGCTGCGCCAACACCGCGCCGGAGAACGCGATGATGGGCAAGCTGGTCGTCGACTCGATCGTCACCTGGGCCAAGCAGTACAAGGTCGACGGGTTCCGCTTCGACCTGATGGGCCACCACCCGAAGGCCAACATCCTGGCCGTCCGCAAGGCGCTGGACAAGCTCACCCTCGGACGCGACGGCGTCGACGGGAAGAACATCTACGTCTACGGCGAGGGCTGGAACTTCGGCGAGGTGGCCGGCAACGCCCGCTTCGTGCAGGCCACGCAGGTGAACCTGGCCGGCACCGGGATCGGCACGTTCAACGACCGGCTCCGGGACGCGGTCCGTGGCGGCGGCCCGTTCGACGACGACCCGCGGATCCAGGGCTTCGCGTCCGGGCTGGCCGAGAGCACCTCGGCCGACGACAAGGCCCGGCTGCTCCGCTACCAGGATCTGATCAAGGTCGGACTGACCGGGAACCTCTCCGGTTACCGCTTCGTCGACTCCAGCGGCGCCACGGTCACCGGGTCGCAGGTCGACTACAACGGCTCGCCGGCCGGGTACACCGCGGCGCCGGACGAGGCGATCACGTACGTCGACGCGCACGACAACGAGATCCTCTACGACGCCCTGGCGTACAAGCTGCCGCCGTCGACCTCGGCGACCGACCGGGCCCGGGCCCAGTCGGTGGCGCTCGCGACCACCGTGCTCGGGCAGGGTCTCGGGTTCGTGACCGCGGGCAGTGAACGGCTGCGCTCGAAGTCGCTGGACCGCAACTCGTTCAACTCGGGGGACTGGTTCAACGAGATCGAATGGGACTGCACCCGCGGCAACGGCTTCGGCAAGGGACTGCCGCCCGCCGCCGACAACCAGTCGAAGTGGAAGTACGCCAAGCCGCTGCTCGCCGATCCGGCCCTCACACCGGACTGCGCGGCGATCAGCCTCGCCGACAACCGTTACCAGGAGCTGCTGAGGATCCGGAAGTCGTCGCCGGTCTTCGGCCTGGCCACCGGTTCCCAGGTGCAGCAGCGGGTGGCGTTCCCGCTCTCCGGCAAGGACGAGACGCCCGGCGTGATCACGATGACGCTGGACACGCGCGGCCTCGACGGCAAGTGGAAGTCGATCACCGTGGTCTTCAACGCCACGGCCTCGGCGGCCACGCAGAAGGTGCCGTCGCTGGCCGGCGCGAAGGTCGCGCTGCACCCGGTACAGCAGTCCTCGGCCGACCCGGTGGTCCGCACGGCCTCGTTCGCGGCGGCGACCGGCACGTTCACAGTCCCGGCGCGTACAGTTTCGGTCTTCGTCCAGAACTGAACAAAGGTCCGGCCGGCCCGGATCCGGCACCGGACGAACCGGAACCCCGGCCCCGCTCACCCGATCAGCCCGGGAGGGCGGGGCCGGCTGGTTCCCCGGGGTGCCTCGGGCGTGCGGAAACACCCCCGGAGTCCCGCCCTTTCCCGGCGGCTGGGACCTCAGCAGTGCCTCCACGATCGTGATGAACCGCTTGGCACCCGGCCCGCCCCGCGGGCCGGCGCCCAGTGGTGCTTCGCGGCCGAGACGGGTCAGGCGTGCAGGGTGGGCGTCGACAGGCGGGTGATCAGGGCTTCGGCCGGCTCGGGCCGCCCCAGGTGATACCCCTGCGCGAACTTGCACCCCATCACGGTCAGCAGGCTCAACTGCGAGGCGTCCTCGATCCCTTCGGCCACCACCCGCAGCCCCAGCGTGTGACCGAGCTGGATCACCGCGTTGACGAGTTCCTGCTGTCGCCCGTTCCCGGCCATCCCGTCGATGAACGACCGGTCGATCTTGAGAACGTCGACCGGGATGTCCCGCAGGTACCCCAACGACGAGTACCCGGTCCCGAAGTCGTCGATCGCGATCTTGACGCCCAGCTCGCGCAGTTCCTCCAACCGGACCGAGGTGACCGCCAGGTCCCGCATCAGCACGGTCTCGGTCAGCTCCAGCACCAGGCAGTGGGCCGAGAGCCCGGTGCTGGACAACGCGTACGCCACCTGGTCGGTCAGGTCCGGCACCTCCAGGTGCGCGGCCGAGAGGTTGACGCTCACCCAGGCCGGCGCGGTGGCCGGGTCGTCGTCCTGCCAGCGTTTGACCGCGCGGCACGCCTCGAACAGCACCCATCGGTCGATGTCGACGATCGCGCCGGTCTCCTCGGCGAGCGGGATGAACGAGCCGGGCATCCGCAGTCCCTGTTCCGGGTCCTGCCAGCGGACGAGGGCCTCGGCCCCGGCCATCTGCCCGGCCGGTACACCGACCACCGGTTGCAGGTGCAGCCGCAGTTCGCCCCGGTGCACGGCGTCGCGCAGCCGGGCTTCCTGGTCGAGCCGGTTCAGCAGTTGCTCGTGCATCTGGGTCTCGAACGTGAGGAACCGGTTCTTGCCCTGTTCCTTCGCCGCGTACATGGCCACGTCGGCGTTGCGCAGCACCTCGTCGGCGTCGGCGTAGCGGGCCGCGTCGGGCACCACGCCGATGCTCACCGAGACCAGCGATTCCCGGTTGTGGATCAGGAACGGCCGGGACAGCACGGTCAGGCATTCCCGGGCGAGGTGTTCGACGGTTTCCGGGTCGGCGTCCTCGAGCAGTACGGCGAACTCGTCCCCGCCGAGCCGGGCCACGGTGTCCTGCGGCCGCAGCGCGTGGGTGAGCCGTTCGGCCGCGGTGCGCAGCAGCAGGTCACCGGCGTTGTGGCCGAGGCTGTCGTTGACCCGCTTGAATCCGTCGAGGTCGAGGTAGAGCACGGCGAGCGGCCCGCCGGTGGCCCGGGCCCGGGCGAGCGCGTGTTCGAGGCGGTCGAGCAGCAGTTTGCGGTTGGGCAGGTTGGTCAGCCCGTCGTGCAGGGCCTGGTGGCGCAGGTCGTGTTCGAGGGCGCGCTGCCGGCTGACGTCCCGGAGCACGACCACCGCACCGATCGGGCGCCCGCCCTTCGCGATCTCGCTGGCCGTGTACTCGACCTGCACGCTCGTGCCGTCCGGCCGTTCCAGGGTCACCTCGCGGGTGCCCGGGGTCAGCCCGTCCCCGGCGTCCGGCAGTACGGTCGTGGCCTCCCGGCCGAGCAGCCCGGTCACGCCGAGGCCGGTGATCCGCCCGGCGGCCGCGTTGGCGAACGCGATCCGCCCGTCCGGGTCGACGCCGCAGATGCCTTCGCCGGCGTTGGCCAGGATGCTGTCGGTGTACTCCTTGGCCAGGATCTCCCGGGCCGAGGAGTCCAGTTGCTCGGCCATCTCGTTGAAGGCGACCGCGAGCCGGCCGATCTCGTCGGAGCCGGGCTCGCCGGGCACCCGGTGCGAGTAGTCGCCGGTGCGGACCACGCCGACCGCGGTGGTCAGCGACGTGATCCGCCGGGTGAGCGAGCGGGCCAGCAGGTGCCCGAGGACGATGACCAGCAGGAACGCGACCGCGGCGACGACGAGGATGACGAGCTGGGCGCGCCGCGCGGAGGCGAGCATCTGGTTGTAGAGCGGGGTGTACTCCAGGACGACCGCCCCGATGGTGCGCCCGGCGGCGTTCTGCATCGGTACCACGACCTGCTTGATCCCGGCCGGGTAGTCGACGCTCTCCTCGACGAAGATCCGGGACTCGCCGTCGGCGATGGTCCGGCCGATCTCGTCGCCGGTGTCGTGGTCGAAGACCGAGCCGACGTTCTCCGGCACCGCGTCGCCGAGGATCCGCTTGTTCTTGTCGACCGCGACGACGTCCCGGTGCTGGGTGTCGTGCAGCCGCTCGATGTAATTGGCCAGCGACCTCGCGCTCTGGTAGAGCGGGGCGGTCTGCTCGCCCGGGGTGTCGATCGGCAGCCCGAGGGCGATGTCCTTGCCGATGCCCCGGGCGACCTGGGCGGCCTCCTTGGCGGCGGCGTGCCGCGCCGAGTACATGCCGGAGAACCAGGCGGTCGCCGCGGTGGCGACGACAAGGCAGGCCACCACCAGGTATCCGGCCAGCAGCTTCCGTCGAACGCTCATCCGACCTCCTACCGATCATGTCGGCCGGATCGGGAGGGAAATGAGGTCAGCCGGCCGTCCTTGTCGGTCAGGCCGGAACGCGCTCCCGCTCCGGCTCCGCGGCGGCCGGCTTCCTCCGGTTGATCAGCCCGGCTGCGACGGCGACCACGATCGCGATGCCGGTGACCACGCCCACCATTGCGGTGGAGAGGTCGAAGAGCTTCAGCGAGCTGGCCAGCAGCACGATGATCAGCGCGGACCGGACGAGCCCGCCCGGCGCCCGCGAGGAGATCCGGGAGCCGATCAGCACGCCCGGGATCGAGCCGAGCACCACCGCACCGGCGATGTCCAGGTGCAGGTCGCCGAAGAACGCGTGCCCCAGGGCCGCCGCCGTGACCAGCGGAATCGCCTGCACCAGGTCGGTGCCGACCAGGTCGTTGGCGCGCAGCTTCGGGTAGAGCGCGAGCAGCGCCACGATGATCAGCGAGCCGGAGCCGACCGAGGTCAGGCCGACGACCAGGCCACCCATGACACCGATGAGCAGGGTGGGCAGCGGCCGGACGACGATCTCGGCGGGCGGCCCGTCACCGTTGCGCCGGCTGCTCCACGCCTTGGCGATCATGCCGCCGGCGGCCAGCAGCAGCGCCACGCCGAGGCTGATCTTGACGATGTGCTGGACGCTCTCGTCGTCGCCGAGCAGGCGCAGCAGCAGCACTCCGAGGAACGCGCTGGGGATGCTGCCGGCGCAGAGCCAGCCGACCAGCTTCCAGTTCACCGTGCCGCGGCGGGCGTGGACCGCGCCGCCGAACGGTTTCATCACCGCGCTGGCGGCGAGGTCGCTGCCGATCGCGGCGACCGGGTTGACGTGGAAGAGCAGCACCAGGATCGGGGTCATCAGGGCCCCGCCGCCCATGCCGGTCAGGCCCACGATGATCCCGACGCCGAGTCCCGCGAGCGCCATGGTCAGGTCCATGAGACGGAAGTCTGGCCGACGATCACCCACCTTGTCTACTAAATCAGTTGAGATTGTCGAGATTCCCGGGAGATGGGAAGCCCGGGTTCCTTCAGCCGTCCGCGCGGCCGCCGATGTGACTCTCCGTGGATGAGCCTCTGCTGAACCTGATGCGCGACGACCTGACCCGCCGGGTGAAGTCGGCCGCGGCGAACATGACCGACACGCTGCGGCTGCTCGCCATGGCGCGGGAGATGGCCGGCGACGGGCCGGGCGCCGACTCGCTGAACGCGGCGATCGAGGAACTGACCTCGGCCCGGGACGGCCTGCTCGTCACGAGTCGGTGAACGACTCCCAGTCCAGGCCCAGCTTGCGCAGCCGGCGCAGCAGATCCGGGTGACGCACGCCGACGTACATCTCGAACCAGTCCGCGTCGTCCTCGCCGAGCAGCACGACCGTGCCCGGCCCGGCGTAACAGCGCGTGAACAGCGACGGCCAGCGCATCGGGCGCAGCGGCACCCGGCGCAGCGGGGCGATGACCCGCCGCGCCTGGGGCCGGTCGACGAACGCCATCCCGCCGAGCGGGCCGTCCATCGCGGCTCGCGCGAGGGTGGACTGCAACAGGTGGCCGCTGAGACGTTCCCGTTCCGGGAGGAGGCGGTCGCTCAGGCCGTCGTACCAAATTCTTGGGTCCTTCTCGTCCGGCTCCATCACCATCGTGAAAACGCCGTCGCCGGCCTGGCCGAAAGTGATCAGGCCATCGGGGCGCCCGGCAACCGGCTCGGGCAGGATCCGCGAGGAGACCCCGAGCACCTCCGGCCGGCCCGCGGCGGCCCGATGGAACGCCTGCAGCGGCGGCGGACCCCCGGAGAACGGAAAATCATTACCGGTCGGTACGTCGTGATACCACCCGGCGATGAACCGTTCCATCGCCCCGACCGGGTCGAAGCCCACCTGTTCCAGCCAGTCCAGCCCGGGCGCCACCCGGCCGAGCAGACCGGGCGGCACCGGCGCCTCGAAGGTCAGCCGGATGTCGTGCAGCGCCCCGCGCCGGTAACCGAGCACGGTCGACCGGGCCAGGCCCAGCGCGAGGCAGCCCTCGGGTAATCGGGCGAACGCGCACACCGCCGGCCGCAGCACCCCGGCGAGCCGTTCCTCGACCATCTCGGGGAAGGGCCCGGGCAGCGTGATCTCGCCCGCCTCGCCGGCCGACGGGGCGACCACCACGATCGTGTCCGGGCCGACCGCATAGGCCGCTTCCGTCCCGGTCAGCAGCATCGCACCCGGGCCGGCCAGGGCGAGCGCCTCCGGTTCGGTGACCACCGACCAGAGTTCGATCTCCACCGCCACACGGTAGACGGCCGGGCCCGGCCGGGCGCGAACAGTGACGCAGGCCTCATGGCTCGCGGATTACGTCTTATCGCGCTGTTGGTCGTGTGTACACATCTCTTCGGTAGACCTGTCGGTATGGGCGAAGTGCGCTGTGTGATCCACCGCAATCCGGGCAAGACCGGCTCGACGGTCTTCCTGCACCTCGACGGCTGTTTCGACCGCCGGTCCAGCGCCGACCTGCGCCGTGAGCTGCGACAGGCGTTCGACCGGGCGCGTGGTTCCCGGGTCGTCGTCGACGTGGCCGGGATCGACCTGATCGGCAGCGAGTGCATCGAGGTGCTGCTGGTCGGCTACACCCGGGCGATGCGGACCGGTCACGGTTACGAGGTGGTGAACGCCGAGGGTCACGTCCGGCAGGCGCTCGAGGCGACCGGGCTCTGTCCGCGCGGCGACGACAACCTCTACGGCCCGTCCATCGAGGACGCCGTCGAGGCGGTCCTCTCCTGACCCGAGCTCCGGCGGCCGGCCCGATCGGGCCGGCCGTTTCGTGTTTCTGGCACATCCGCCTCGTGCGCTGTGTCCGCGTTGTGGTCATGCGTCCCGCGAGTCGGGAATTCACAAGCACCTAACCGGAAGAACAAAAAGTAAACGTAGGATCTACCACGGGTGACCAAACGGCTATCTACGGCCTGCCGTCGAGCCTACGATCGAGCCTGTTGTTCAGTGCCGATCAGGAGGGACGACCCATGGCGAAGAAGTCGAAGAAGGACAAGAAGAAGGACAAGAAGAACAAGAAGAAGAAGTGACGCGCTTCGGGCCGCCGCCGTGCCGGTGGCGGCCCGATCGCGGTGTGCGGTAACGGAGGCGCCCCCCCATGCACGATCAGATGCTCGGCCTGTTGGATGACTGTCTCGGCAAGCTGACGGCGTTGCGCGCCGAGCTGGCCGCCGGGCGATGTGTGCGCCTGGGGGAGCGACGGGGCCTCGTGCTCGAGGCGATCGACATAGCCGACGAGTTCGCCGCCTCGGCCGGCGACGCGATCGGCGAGACCACGCGTCGCGAGCTCACCCCGGTGACCACCCTGCCGGTCGGCGGCGAACCGGTGCGCGGCGTGACGCCCGTGATCCTCAGCGAGGCCGCCTGCTGAGACGCCGGCAGAGCTACCGGCGAGTTGACCAGGGTGAAGCCCGGCCGAACATCTCCTTGACGTCGTTCTGGCCGTGGGTCGAGACGGACGGCACGGCTTCGGCGTCCTGGACATCACCCGCACCCGCTGCCGGATGGACTGGCACCACCTGGCCGACCGCACGAAGAAGGACACGGCCGCCAAGTGGGTCCAGCGGTGGTCGGTCGGGCGCGGCTCCTCCACGATCCGTAAGGAGTCGCGCCGACCTCGTGAGCCCGCCGATCAGGCGACGGCGTACGCGCGGGCGATCGTGACCTGTGCGTACGCCCCGGTCGTGCTGGTCACCCGGCTGCGCAGCCAGATCGTGCCGGCGCCGCGGTTGGTGACCGTGCCGACCCAGGCGGTCCCGCTCTTTTTCACCGGCATCGGCTTCCAGGTCTTGCCCTGGTCGAACGACGCCAGCAGGGAGACGCTGCGCGGGGTGACCTTGCCGACCGCGAGGTCGGTGTCCCAGGTGCGCCGCTCGGTGTCGATCCGTACCGTCGTCGTGCCGCCGGCCTTGGCCTCGTTGCGCAGGTTCAGCCCGGACGGCGTCAGCCTGGGCAGCAGCACGTCGGTGAGCCGCGGCTTGGCCTTGGGGTCGAGCCGCATCTTGAAGGTGAGCTGCGCGCTGGTCGAGAGCATGTCGGCCGGGTAGGTGATGCCGGGCCGGTACCGGCGGGCGTTGATCTGCAGGGTGTACCAGTCGCGGGCCGGGATCCGGGCGGTGAAGAACGGGTCGCCGTGGTCGCCCCAGGACTGCCGCCACTGCGACTTCAGCACCTTGTTCCGGCTGTCGGTGAGGATGACCCGGGACAGCTCGCTGGCCTCCATCATCGAGCCGGAGTTGCCGGGATCGCGGAACATGCTGTCGGTGTCGAAGGTCAGGCTCGAACCGGTCAGTTCCGGAACGTGGTAGCCGGGTCCCCAGGCCGAGGCGAAGAACGTCCGGGCGTACGACTTACCGGCCGCGACCGTCAGGTTCCGGGTGTCGCCCCCGATCGAGGCGGTGTTGCCGTTCGACTCGGCCGCGTACCAGTCCGCGTCGAGGATCCACTTGCCGGCGTTCGCGTGGACCTTGGCCGAACCGGGCGTCTGCCCGTTGAACACGCCGGCCCCGTAACCGGCGTGACAGTCGTTGTCCTCCTGGAACGAGATGCTCGTCTGGTCACTGCCGGCCGGCCCGCGCCGGGCCCACGCGGTGACCGTGCCCAGCGAGGCCGTCCTGACCGTGCCCCGGACGCCGGCCGGCACCTTCGCCGACGGACCGTGCGCCACCATGTACGTGTCCTTCCCGTCCTCGGACTGCCAGATCGAGGAGTAGGCGAACCGCAGGTTCGTCGAGCTGTTCGAGATGACGAAGAGCCGCCCGGGGCTGTTCCAAGCGTCGATCTTGATCGGGGCGCCGTTGTCCACGGTGCAGATCGCCGCCCGGACCGTCTGCGTGTAGCCGGTGCCGGGGCTCTTGTCCAGGTTCATGGTGACCGACCGGCCGTTGCGGGCGTCGATCGTGGCGCTCACCGAGCCGGCCGGGACGGTGACGATGCTCCCGCCGAGAGTGTCGGTGTTGTCCTTGGTGTTCCAGATGTCGGTGATCACCGCGTACTTGCCCTTGGGCAGCGCCTTCGCGGTGAAGCTGGACACGGTCCAGCTCTCGTTGGTGGCCAGATTGATGATCTGCACCTTCGTGCGGAACGTCGCCCCGGCCCGGTCGTACGTCTTGACGGTCAGCTTGCCCGTCGCCGCCGAGGCCGAGGAGGTGGTGCTCAAAAGGGTGACCGGAAGCAGCGTGACAACCGCCGCGACCAGGAGAGGAAGTCTGCGCAACGTGACCCCGTTCGATCTGTGGTGCGCGGATGCTAGCAAGCCTCACGGCGCGCCGGCGTCCCGCTTCCGGTCCGCCGATGATGCCGCGGATCGATCGGCCAGGACCTGCCCGGCGAGCCGGCGTCTGCCGGCCGGCTCGGCGCGGCGCCGGGCAAGGTCGAGACCGGCCGCCGTGGCCGCCGCGTACACCCCGTAGCGCCGGCCGCGGTGCGTGACGCCCGGCCGGGGCCGCGGTGCGGCGGGGGTCGGGCCGGTCAGCCGGCGGGTGGGAGTTTGCAGATGCGGCGCAGCATCGTGTCCAGGGTCTTGCGGTCGGCGTCGGGCACCGGGACGGCCGTGATCAGCTTGTCGCCGCCGTCCAACGTGACCGTCGCCAGGAACTCGAACGGCTTCTTGATCTCGGCGAGCGCATGCGCGTCACAGCGTCCCGGCGACGCCGTCAACGGCACCGAGGCCGTGGGCTCGGCGGCGGTGACCGTGGCGAGGGGCGTGCCGGTGGGCAGCGTGAGCGCGTACATCACGTTGCCGTCCAGCTCCAGGACTGCGATCGTGCCGGTTGCGGCGGCGGTCCGTTCGACGAGCAGGCTGCCGCGCAGACCGGAGTCGCCGGCGTCGGTCCACGGGCCGAAGCGCAGCGTGACGCTCTGCTGGATCCGCTGGGTGGCGCAGTCGGCGCGGAGCAGTCGGTCCAGCAGCGGGTTCGGGTCGGGCAGCGCGAGGGTGAGGTGTTCGACCACGGTCGAGCCTTCCGCGCGGGCGTCGACGACGACGTGCGACGCGGCGGCGGTCGCGCAGGTGCCGGTGCCGTAGGGAACCGGGACGTCGACGCGCAACCCGCCGACCGGCAGCACCGCGTCGGTGTCGACGCCCGCCTCGCCGTCGAAGGAGGGCAGCACCGGCTCGACCCGGGTCACGTGGACCGGCACGTCACCGTTGTTGTGCAGGGCGATGGCGAGCTGCCGGTTGACCTCGTGGACGCGCCACTGCTCGGCGGTGGCCGAGAGGTGCAGGGCCGGGCCGGCCGGGCTGCTGCTGCGGCCGGCTCGGACGGCGACGGCCCCGGCGAGGGCGAGCAGCACGACGACGCCGCTCACGAGAAGGACGGGCCGCCATCGCATGCCCGTGACTGTAGACCGTCAGCGAGGCTCGTGGTCAGTGGGGAAAACCGTCAACCGGGTTCGTGGTCGGTGGCGCGGGCCGCGCAGAGGAAGCAGCCGCCGATCGCGAACGCGCCCAGCACCCCGAGCGAGATCTGCTGCTCGTGGTCGACCTGCCGCTCGTACGTCTCCTGGGTGACGACGGTGGTCTTGTCGAGGACGAAGGTCCCGTCCGGGCGTACCTCCGGATTGCCTTTCAGGGTGACGAAGGCGAGCACGATGGCCAGCCAGAAGCCGAAGAACACCGCCCCGGCCGCGAGTGCCGCCCAGACCGGGACATGCGGCGGCACCCAGGAGGCCAGGGCCCACAGGCGCCGTGGCTGCTGGGTGCGGTAACCGCGACGGTTGGACAGGACGGCGGCCGCGAAACCGGGCACGGTCAGCAGCGCGGCGACGCCCACGGCGACGACCTTGTCGACCGGCCGGTGGCCCAGCGCGAGCGCCACGATCAGCCCGCCCGACCACAGCACCCCGGCCCCGCACAGCACGCTGTACAGCAGCAGCCCCCGATGCGACATCATCACCGACAGACGCTAGTGCCCGCCGGTCGGCCGTGGAGAGGTTTCAGCGCACCCGGACCGGTAGGTCATACGTGTCGCCGCGGACCAGCGGGTGCACGCCTTCGCGGCAGCGCACCAGGTAGTCGCTGAGCGGCGACTTCATCACCCGGTAGTCGTCGTAGTGGATCGGCAGTGCCACCTTGGGCCGGATCAGTCGGGTGAGCGCGGCGCCCTGCCGGCCGTCCATGGTCACCAGCATGCCGAGGACCCGCGTGCCGCCGAGGTGGATGAGCATGGCGTCGACGTCCCCGCAGCGTTGCTTGATCTCGCCGAGGAACGGCCGGTACAGGGTGTCGCCGGTGATGTAGAGACGCAGCATCGGCTCGCCGTCGCGCTCCCATTCGATCAGCGAGCCCATCACGTCCGGCAGCAGCAGGTCGAACAGGCCGGGGCCGTGGCGGCCGGGGAGCGCGGTGACCCGCAGGGTCTCGCCGTCCCGATGCCACTCCTGGGCGTCCCAGACCGGCAGGCCCTGTGCGGCCGACCAGTTGCGGCGAAGTCGCCGCTGCGCCTGCGGGGTGGTGAGGATCGGCAGGTCGCGCGGGATCGCCCGGCGAGCGGCCCGGTCGAAGTGGTCGCCGTGCAGGTGGGAGAGGAGGATCGCGTCGGGGGCGGGGAGATCGGCGTACGCCGCGGCGGGGTCGGTCAGACGCTTGGTCCACATGCCTTTGCCCAGGTAGACGCGGCTGCCCGCGCTTCCGAAGGCGGGATCGGTGAGCAGCGTGAACGCGCCCAGCCGGAGCAGGGTGGTGGCGTTGCCGATGAAGGTGACGGTCGCTGTCATGAAGCGCGGCTACCCGAGCGGGACACGGCGAAACTCTGCTAGCCTGGCCAGTTGCCACACTTTTCGGCAAAGAAAGCCGAAAGAACCACCATCAGAATACGTCCTGGGGGCAACGGTGTCAAGTCTGTCAAGTCTCGCCGGCGAACAATCCCACCTCGACGAGGTCTACAGCCACCTCGATCAACTCCGCGAACAGCTCCGGAACCGCCTCAGTGAGGCCCGCCTCCGAGGTGGCGAACTGTTCCAGCGTGACGCGACGATCTACGCGTACGCCGAGCGCCTCGCCCAGTACGAAGCCGTCGAGGAAGGACTCTGCTTCGGCCGTCTCGACCTGCGTGACGGCGGCCCCCTCCACATCGGCCGGATCGGGATCCACGACACCGGCGAGCCCCCGCTCATCGACTGGCGGGCGCCGGCCGCGCGACCGTTCTACGTGGCGACCGCGATCAGCCCGTTCGGGGTGACGTTGCGGCGGCACATCCGCACCCGGGGACGTACCGTCGTGGAACTCGACGACGAGATCCTGGACCTGGACGCCGCCCGGGCCGACACCTCGATCGTCGGCGAGGCCGCCCTGCTCGCCGCGCTCACCGCGAACCGCACCGGCCGGATGCGCGACATCGTCGAGACCATTCAGGCCGAACAGGACCGGGTGATCCGCGCCGAGGCCGGGGGAGTGCTCGTCGTCCAGGGCGGCCCCGGCACCGGCAAGACCGCGGTCGCGCTGCACCGCGCGGCGTACCTGTTGTACACGTACCGCGAGCAGCTCTCCGCCCGTGGCGTGCTGATCGTCGGGCCGAACGCGACCTTCCTGCGTTACATCTCGCAGGTCCTGCCGTCGCTCGCGGAGACCGGCGTGCTGCTCGCGACGATGGGTGACCTCTATCCCGGCATCACCGCGCGTCACGCCGAGGCGCCGGAGGTGACCGAGATCAAGGGTCGCGCCGTGCTGGTCGACCTGCTCGCCGCGGCCGTCCGGGACCGGCAGCGCGTGCCCGCCGAACCCCTGGAGGTCGAGGTCGACCGGCACGTGCTCCGGCTCACCGCGGCCGACTGCGAGCCGGCCCGGCAGCGCGCCCGCGACTCCGGCCTGACCCACAACCGGGCCCGCCCGATCTTCGTCGCCGGCGTCCTCGACGCGCTCGCCGCCCAGGTCGCCGACCGGATCGGCGACGACCCGTTCTGGGACGACCCGCTCGGCGAGGACGACGCGCTGACCACGCCCAACCTGCTCGACGCGGCCGATCGCGCGGACCTCCGCGGCGATCTCGCGGCCGATCCGGTGGTCACCGCCGCGATCGACTCGCTCTGGCCGGTGCTCACCCCCGATCAACTGCTGATCGACTTGTACGCCGTGGAAGGCGCCCTCGAATCGGCGGCATCCGGCCTGCTGGATCCGGCCGAGGCCGTGCTGCTCCGCCGTGCGCCACGCACCGGCTGGGCCGCGGCGGACGTGCCGCTGCTCGACGAGGCGGCCGAACTCCTCGGGGCGGACGACCGGGCGGCCCGGGCAGCGGCGGCCCGGGAGCAGGGACGGCGCCTGGCGTACGCGCAAGGGGTTCTCGACATCACCGCGGGCTCGAAATCCTATGAACTGGAGGACGACGACGAGGCCGCGATCCCCAACATCGCGGACGTCATGCAGGCCGACATGCTCGCCGAACACCTCGAGGAACGGGAGTTCCGCACCGCCGCCGAGCGGGCCGCCGCCGACCGGAACTGGGTCTTCGGCCACGTCATCGTCGACGAGGCGCAGGAACTGTCCCCGATGGCGTGGCGGCTGCTGATGCGGCGCTGCCCGAGCCGCTCGATGACCGTCGTCGGCGACCTCGCGCAGAGCGGCACCCTCGGAGCCCCGGCGAGCTGGGCGGACGTGCTCTCGCCCTACGTCGCCGACCGGTGGCGGCTCGCCGAACTCACGGTCAGTTACCGCACCCCGGCCGAGATCATGAGCTGGACCGAGCAGGCCCTGGCCGACGCCGACCCGCCGATCGTCGCACCGAAACCCGTCCGTTCCACCGGTGTCGAACCGTGGGAGGCGACCGGCACGCTCACCGACCTGGCGTCGCACGTCGCGCGGGAGATCACCGCCGCAGGTGACGGCCGCCTCGCCGTGATCGCCCCCGCCGACGTGCTGCCGGCCCTGGCCGCGGCCCTGCCGGCGCTGACCACCGGCTCGTCGCCGGACCTGGAGGACCACGCCGTGCTGCTCACCGTCACCCAGTCCAAAGGGCTGGAGTTCGACACCGTCGTGGTCGTCGACCCGGCGCGCATCCGGGCCGGCTCGCCGCGCGGCGCCAACGACCTCTACGTCGCGCTGACCCGGCCGACGCAGCGGCTCGGCGTCTTCACCCTCGAGGCCGGCGTCGACGAGTCCTGACGTCCACCCCTACCGCCGGCCGCCCGGTCACTCGATCGACGTCGTGCACCGCGCCCGCAGGGAGGACCGGGGCATCCGGATTGTCCGGCCCCGGCGGGCCCGGGCCGGGCCGAGCGTCGGCGTTGCCCGGCCGGGTGGGCTCAACATGTCCGGCTGGGCGGCGGCGCCGGGGTGCTCGGCTACGTGCGGAGTCGGCGTGGCTTGGGGGTGTGCCGGCGGTAGGCGCTGACCGTCGGGTCGCCGGCGATCCAGAAACGCCACGGGACGTCGTGCGCCGAGGTCACCCCGACCCGCGGCCCGGCCTCGATCGCCGTTGTCCCGGTGGTCGGCGGCGCGAGCGTCGCCGGGCCGCTCCCGTCGACCACCGAGGTGTCGTTGGCAGCCCGGTTCAACGCCAGGACCTGCATCAACTTGGCCGGCCCGGCCGCCAGACCGGCATCCCGCCGCGCGGCCGGCCGGCGCTCGCGCGCAGTCTCCACCCCGTCCACCACCTCACCGGCCCGGAGCAGCACCGCCGCGGCCTTGCCCTCCTCGCCGCAGACGACGTTGGCACAGAAGTGCATCCCGTAGATCTGATAGACGTAGAGCCGACCGGCCGGCCCGAACATCACCGCGTTCCGATTCGTGACGCCGCGATGGGCGTGACTGGCCGGATCGGCTCCCAGCCCGCTGTACGCCTCCACCTCGGTCAGCCGCACCGTCACCCCGTTCGCGGAAAGCCGCCAGCCGAGCAACTCCCGCGCGGCCACGTCCACCGCCCCGGCCGGCAACTCCATCCACCCATATCCCACCCCTCAACCCAACCACAACCCACCGAACCCCCGCGAACCGTGCACCCCCGCGGACACCGAGTGCACCCGTTCATCCCCGGCCGACCGCAGCGAGCGCCCACCACGAGGGTTCGCGCCCCGGCGTGAGCCGCCCGGCCGGCCCCGAGCAGTGCTTCGGCGCGCCCGAACCATTGCCGGGCGCCGGCCGCGTCCGCCGGGCTGATTCTGGGCGGTGTTCCGGACGCGGAGCTGGGCGTGAGGTGTTCCGACGTGCTCGGCGGGGTCGCCGGGCGGGAACAGAGGACCGGCGCCGAGGGACGGCGTGGCGGCGGCGAGTGCAGGCTGGGCCGGTGGGGTCAGGGGAGGGTTTGAAAGGAGCGTTTGGAGAAGCCCATCATGTAGCCCTCGATCGCGGTCCGCGCCGGCGCGTCCGGTTCGTCGGCCGCACCCAGCGTGACGAAGAGCGGCGTGAAGTGGTCCGGAGTCGGGTGCGCGAACGGCATCCCCGGCGCCCGGTGCCGGTAGGCCGCCAGCTCGTCCACGTCGCCGCGCGCCAGTGCCTCCGCCGCCCAGTGATCAAAATCGGACGACCAGGTCGGGATCGCTCCGGAGAACAGCATTTCCCGGGTGACGAACGGCAGACCGTGGACCATGAAACCCGACCCGATCACCAGTACGCCCTCGGAACGCAACTCCCGCAGCCGCGCCCCGATCCGGAGCAGCCCGGCGGGGTCCTGTGTCGGCATGCTGAGCTGCAGCACGGGGAGGTCGGCGAGCGGGTACATCGCCATCAGGGGCACCCAGGCCCCGTGGTCCAGGCCGCGCCGCGGATGCTGGTGCACCGGATGGGCGTCGGGCATCACCGCCGCGACCCGTTGCGCCAGCGCACTGGCGTCGGGCGTCGCGTACTCCATCGTGTAGTACCGCGGGTGGAAGCCGCCGAAGTCGTACACCAGCGGGGTCCCGGCGCCGGTCGCGGAGAGTGACAGCGGCGCGCTCTCCCAGTGGGCGGAGACGATCAGGATCGCGGTCGGCCGCGGCATCGACTGCGCCCACTCGAACAGTTCCCGCAGCCAGGGCCCGTCGTCGAAGAGCGGCGGCGCGCCGTGACTCAGGTAGAGAGCCGGGAGCGGTCCGTCGGCCGGCGTCCAGCCCCGCTGGGCGCGGGCCCGGGGCAGGGCTTCGATCAGGAATTCGTCGTACGCCCCGGCGGGCACCGCCGGGTTGAACAGTGATGACATCGCGTTCTCCCGCGGAAAGGTCAGTCGGCGGTGAGGCGGGTGGCGCCGCACGGATCGTCGGGGTCGACGGCGTGCATGATCCGCCGGCCGATGTCCCGCAGCTGGCGTGTCTGCGCCTTGGTGAGCTGATCGAAGATCAGGTGACGAACCTCGGTGACGTGCCCCGGGGCGGTCGCCACCACCTTGTCCCAGCCGTCGTCGGTGAGCACCGCCAGCGTGTAGCGCCCGTCCTCCGGATCCGGGGTGCGGCGGACCCAGCCCCGTTTCTCCAGGCGGCCGACGGCTTGGGAGAGGCGGGCCAGGGACCCCTCGGCGAGGACGGCGAGCTCGCTCATCCGCAAGGTGCGACCGGGGGACTCGGAGAGGCCGGCGAGGATCCCGTATTCAAAATTGCTGAGCCCCGCGTCGCGCTGCAACTGCGTGTCGAGTGCTGACGGGAGCCGCATGAAGAGGCTCATCAGGACCAGCCAGGCTTCGCGTTCCTCGCTGCTCAGCCACTGTGGCTCGGTCTTCTCCATGTCCCGAGCATAGCTCAAGCGTTTAACCGAGGATCACTTGCGTGTTTAAGTCAATGGAGCTAACTTTCCGTCAACTGTTGAAGTGAATCGAGGAATCATGAACGTCGTTCTGTGGATTATCGCGGGTCTGCTCGCGGCCGCTTTCCTGGCCGCCGGGGCGATGAAGATGCTGCAGCCGAAGGAGAAGCTGATCGCTTCCGGGCTGGGCTGGGCCGCCGACTTCAGTGACGGCCAGGTCAAGCTGATCGGGCTGGCGGAGGTGCTCGGTGCGGTCGGCCTGCTCCTCCCGGCCCTGCTGGACGTCGCTCCGGTGCTGGTCCCGATGGCCGCGACCGGCCTGGCGATCACCATGATCGGGGCGATCGTGGTGCACGTGCGCCGCAAGGAGAACCAGGCCGTGCTGCCCAGCCTGATCCTGCTGGTGCTCTCCGCGGTGGTCGCCTGGGGCCGGTTCGGTCCCTGGTCGTTCTGATCCATCCCGGAGGGTCGACGCGCTCCTGGTGACGAGCGTGTTACTGGTCGGTATAGTTCGCCGCCATCGGGACGGGGCTGGGGAGCTGACGATGGTGCTGGCCGGGGAGCCGCAGGAGAACGACGACTCGGCGGGCGCCGGGGCGGACGGCGAGCAGGGCTCACGCCGTACGGGAAAACGGGGTGGACTTGCCACCCGCCGCACCGGCTTCATCGCCGCGGGTCTCGCGTCAGTCCTGGTCATCGGCTTCTGCCTGGCCTGCAGTGGCGTCTTCACCTCCGACGAGGCGGACCCGTCGGCGGCCTCCTCGCCGGCGCCCGCCGCCACGCCGTCCTCCGCTTCGCCGTCGCCCACCGCTCCGCAGCCCGCGGCCAAGCCGGTCGCCGCGGCCGCCGACCTCGACGCGGTCTGCGGCAACACCTACTACCCGACCGCCCCGAAGTACGCCGGCAAGGGCCCCCACCCGGTCGTCATCAGTGCCCGGGAGCGTCTGGACCTGGGTGACCGCTCGGCCCGCACGCTGAACCGCTACGCGTTCTCGGGCTCAGCCGCCGCGAAGAAGACCTGGGCTCCGGCCGCCAAGCAGGCGCAGCTCGTCGCATGTCTGGATCTGATCGGCGGCGGAGCCAAGGTCAAGGACTGCCGGACCGACGTCGCGGCGTCTCCCGACATGCCCCTGATGGTCGGCCGCTACAAGCTCAGCGTGTATGAGGTCGCCACCGGTCGCAAGATCGCGGAGTCGACCCTGAACGGCGCCGCCAAGACCTGCCCGTGGGTGGTGCTGACCGGTTCTGATCCGACGCTGTTCACCACTGTCGACGATGCCCAGCTCTATCAGGCGCTGCAGGCGAAGGTGGTTCAGGGCGCCTCCGGCCCGGCCCAGCCCAGGAAGCGCTCGTAGAGGTCGGCGGGCGGCCCGCCGGCCCCGGCGGCCCAGTCGTCGATCGCCTCGATCAGGCACGAGCCGAGGTAGACGGCGAGGCCGTGCGGGAACTTCTGGTACTGCTCGGCGAGCTCCACCTTGGCGGTCGCGCACGGCCACGGCTGACCGCAGACCCGGCAGTCCCACGCGGGGCGCTCGCCGACGTGTTCGGTCCGCGGTACGAGCATCTGCACCCTTACCTTCCGCAACTCGACGACTACACAATGGAGCGTCGCGTGCTTTAGGCTCGGGCTCAAGCCGTGGCAGCGAGAATCCCGCAAATGGATTCCCGGCGTCTCGATGTAGTCGAACGGATCGTCTCGTTCGAGACACCGGTCGATGTCGCGGCGAGGCGATGTGCACACCGCCAGGCGGGGCGGAGTGCTACGGGAGGAGGTCGCCGCGCATGTCGGAGACGGGTTCGACGGTACCGAGACGGCAGGTCGGGCGGCTGCTCAAGCAGTTGCGCGAGCAGGCCGGCATCTCGCTCATGGCGGCGGCGCAGGAGCTGGAGTTCTCCCGCGCGCGGATGTACCGGATCGAGAACGGCGAGGTCCCGGTCCGCAAGCACGACGTGATCGCGATGTGCGGGGTGTACGGCGCTCCCGGCCGCATGACCGAGGTGCTGGTCGGCCTGGCCCAGGAGTCCAAGGCGAAGGGCTGGTGGCATGCGTACGGCGATGTCGTCCCCGCCTGGTTCGAGCTCTACGTCGGCATGGAGCAGGCCGCGTCCCGCCTCCGGCAGTACGCGCCGAGCGTGATCCCGGGTCTGCTGCAGACCAGGGAGTACGCGGAGTTCGTCTTCGGTCGCTGGCTCGGCGACGACCCGGCCGCCGTGGAGAACGCGGTCGCCGTCCGGCTGGAACGGCAGTCCCTGCTGCGCCGCAACCGCCCGAAGGCGCCGCGGCTGGAAGTGATCATCGACGAGGGTGTGTTGCGCCGCTCGGTACCGGACACGCTGGGCATGCAGAAACAGCTCGCCCACCTGGTCAACGTCTCCACCCGGCCGGACATCAGCGTCCGGGTCGTCCCGTTCGCGGCCGGCCCGCACCAGGCGTCCAGCTCAGGGCAGTTCACGATCCTGGAGTTCCCGGCAGTCGGGACGGCCTCGCCCGAGCCGACCACCATCTACTGCGAGAACCTCACCGGCGCGCTCTACCTGGATAAGCTCGGCGAGGTCGAGTCCTACGAGCACATCTGGGCCGCGCTCGATGCCACGGCGCTGAGCCAGTCCGATTCCGATGACCTCATCGGCGCGATCATCAAGGAGAGCGATGGCTGACCTGACCGGTGCTGTCTGGCACAAGAGCACCCGGAGCGGCGGTAACGGGGGCGACTGCGTCGAGGTCGCCGGCAACCTCCCGGGGATCGTGGCGCTGCGTGACACCAAGGACCCGGACGGATCGGTGCTCGTCTTCACGCACGCGGAGTGGGCCGCGTTCCTGGAGGGCGTGCGGGCCGGCGAGTTCGACGTCGGGACACGTCGACCCTTATGAGTCCGTGAGCCGTTCCTTAAGGAATCCTTTCCGGCACCGCACACACCCGGCCGGTCGCGCATAGTCATGGGGCGTCGTCCCCTGTCCGGCCTACCGAGGTGAATATCCCGTGTCGCTCGCCGCTGCCCGTCGTTTCCGTTACACCGTGGGGGCGGGCTCGGCGGCCGTGGCCCTCGGCGCCGGATTCATCGTGATGGGCCTGGGCCGGCAGGCGTCCGCCGACCCCCGTCCGGCCGACGTCCCGCTCGCCGCCCCGGCGTCCCCGAGCGTCGTTCCGGTCCCCTCGGTGACGACCACGCCGGCGAGCCCGTCACCGTCGCCCTCGGTGACGAAGAAGAGCACCAGGCCGAGCCCGAGCACCACCCCGAAGAAGGTGCCGGTGACGACCAAGGTGTCGACGCAGTCCCCGGATGAGCAGGTCGTCGAGCAGGTGCTCGCGCACCTCAACGCCGCCCGCAAGGCCGAGGGCCTGTCCGCGTTGAAGCTCGACGACGACCTGTCGAAGGCGTCCACCCTGCACAACAAGCTGATGATCAACGGCTGCGGGCTGTCCCACCAGTGCTCCGGCGAGGGTGACATCGGCAAGCGGTTCACCGCGCAGGGCGTCGAGTGGGGCAGCGCGGGGGAGAACATCGGGTACGGCTCCAGCGGCAGCAGCGCCTCCGCGATCATCAAGGCCGCGAACGGGCTGACCGACTCGATGCTGGCCGAGGTCGCGCCGAACGACGGGCACCGCAAGAACCTGCTGAGCAAGAGCTTCACCCGGATCGGCCTGAGCATCGTGCGCGACAGCAAGGGCGTGACCTGGATGACCCAGGACTTCGTCGGGTGACAGACTGGCCCGGTGAGGCGGTCGGCGGCCAAGCGGGTCGAGGTGCTCGCCGCGGCCGGTGAGGTGGTGGCGGCGCGCGGCGCCGACGCGACCCGGTTCACCGACGTGAGCGCGGCGACCGGGGTCGGTGTGTCCACCTTGCAGTACTACTTCGGCACCCGTGAGGACATGCTGATCGCGGTCTTCCGGCACGCCGCCGAGCGGGACTTCCAGCTGGTCGGGGAGCGACTGGCCACGCTGACCGACCCGTGGGAGCGGCTCCTCGCCGTCGCCACACACCTGGGGAACGACACGACCTGGCGACTCTGGGTGGAGAGTTGGCGGTGGGCGTCCCGGGACGCGGAGGTCCGGGCCGACGTCCTGCGTGACTACACCCGGTGGTGGGAACTGCTGGCGGAGAACATCACCACCGGCGACCCGATGCGGACCGCCCGGCAGGTGCTCGCGCTGATCGACGGGCTCGCTCTGCCGGTGGTCCTCGGCGACCCGGCCATCGACCGGGCCGCCGCGGGTGAGCTGCTCGAAGACGCGCTAGCCCGCCTGCTGGGCCGTTCCCCGGCCCTCTAGCAGCGGGGTCGAGCGCTTCCACCGCGGCCCGTCACCGTCCTTGCGCCGCCGCGCCATCCCGGACAACGCTTCGAGCACCACCCGGTTCCCGAGCATCGCGGTGATCTCCGCGTGGTCGAACGGCGGCGACACCTCGACGATGTCCATGCCGACGACCGGCAGCTCGTGGCAGATCCGGGAGACGCTGTCGAGCAGTTGCCGCGCGGTGAACCCACCCGGTTCCGGGGTGCCGGTGCCCGGCGCGTGCCCCGGGTCGCAGACGTCGATGTCGACCGAGAGGAAGACGCCGTCGCAGCCGTCCATGGCGATCTCGAACGCGCTGTCCAGCACCGCGTCCAGCCCACGCTCGACGATCTCGCTCATGTGGAAGGAGTTCATCCGCTGGTCGGCCATCCAGTCCAGGACGTCCGGCCCCGGCCAGTAGCCCCGCAGGCCCAGTTGCAGGAACCGGTCGCCGCGGACCGCGCCGGACTCGATCAGCCGGCGCATCGGCTGGCCGTGACCGTAGAGCGAGCCGAACTCGATGTCACCGGTGTCCGCGTGCGCGTCGAAGTGGATCACCGAGATCCGCTGCGGTGGGTGCGCGCTCGCCACGCCGGCCACGTCCGGCCAGGTCACGGTGTGGTCGCCGCCCAGGACAAGCGGGATCGCGCCGTGCTTGGCGATGAAGCCGACGCCCTCCTCGATGGTCGCGCAGCTGCGCTGGATCTCGCCGCTGAACACCTCCAGGTCGCCGGCGTCCTTGACGGTCAGGTCGGCGCCGAGCGCGTCGACGCGCATCGCCAGGTGCGGGCGGGTGCCGTCGTGCGCCAGGTAGTCCGTGCCGCGGATCACCTGCGGGCCGAACCGGGCGCCGGGGCGGTGCGACGTACCGCCGTCGAACGGCGCGCCGATGATCACCACGTCCGCGTCGGCGTAGGTCGAGGGCTCGCGCCAGTCGCACGCGGGCACTCCGAGGAACGTGTGGTCCGGCCCGAACATGGGTCCATAGCGCGTCATGTCCTGCATCCTTCCCGGCTGCCGGCGGTGGCGCGGACTGTATCGTCATACTGTATGGCCGTACAGTTCCGGGAAGGCCGTAAGGTTCAGCGGTGCTCGAAACACTGATCTCCCTCCTGCGCCGGATCTTCGGCGGACAGCCCCCGAAGTCCACGGGCCGCACCACCCGGCCCGCGGCCCCCGCGCCCGCGAAACCCCGGCCACCCCGGCACATCCCCACCCAGGACCGCGGGCGCACCATCGCCTACGCCCCCAGCCTCGACGGCGACGCCGACCCGGGCGAGATCGTCTGGACCTGGGTCCCCTACGAGGACGACCCCGGCCAGGGCAAGGATCGTCCCGTCCTGGTGGTGGGCCGCGACGGCCGTACCCTCCTGGGCCTGATGCTCTCCAGTCAGAGCGAGCGCGACGGCCAGCCGAACTGGCTCGCCCTCGGCGCCGGCGACTGGGACCGCAGCGAACGCCCGAGCTGGCTGCGCCTCGACCGGGTCCTGGAGGTCGAGGAGGACGGCATCCGCCGCGAGGGCGCGATCCTCGACCGGGCCCGGTTCGATTGGGTGGCGGACAAGCTCCGGCACGATTACGGCTGGGCATAATCGGACACTCGGATAGCGTTGCTGACATGGATGACGTCATGATCGGTTTCGGCGGCAAGCAGGCGTGGCTGGCGGTTGCCGGCGCCTCGCCGGAAGCCGTCCTCGCCGCTCTCGGCCTGCGTGACCTCGGCACCGTCGGCTGGCGTGACGGCCTGGACGTGGCGCACCTCAACGACGACCGGGTGGCGGTGACCCCGCCGCTGCCCGGCGCCCGCGACACGTCCTGGGTGCTGGCCCCGGGCCGGCTGCTGATGACCCCCGGCCCGGACGTGGTGGCGCTCTCCGCGACGCTCGGCACCGAGGTGCAGTACTTCGCCACACATCGGGTAACAGAGTTGCATCGATGGCAGCGCGCGGTGAAGGGTGATCTCGTGCGCGCGTTCGGGTATGTGGGGCAGACCGGCGAGGTCACCTCGTGGTTCGGCGAGCCCGGCCCGGCCGAACGGGAAGCGGGCCTCCCGGGCGACTACGACCCGGAGGAATCCACCATCCTGGTCTCCGAACGTGACGTGTTCCGGGTCGCGGCCGCCTGGAGCATCGACCCGACCACACTGACCGGCCCCGCGCCCGGCCCGTTGCGGATCGGCGCGGCTGACTGAGGAGGCCAGCCACATGCGCAAGTACGTGATCATGGGAGTGCAGGGCAGCGGCAAGGGCACCCAGGCCCAGTTGCTGGCCAAGGATCTCGACCTGGTCCACATCGGCGTCGGCGACATCTTCCGGTGGAACGTCCGCAATCACACCAAGATGGGTGCCCAGGTCAAACGGACCATGGCGACCGGCGAACTGGTCAGCGACGAGCTGGTCGAGTCGGTCGTGCAGGATCGGCTGCGCCAGCACGACTGGAACTACGGGTTCGTCATCGACGGCTTCCCGCGCAACGGCCGGCAGGCCGAGTTCTTCATGGAGAGCTTCGACCTCGACGCGGTGATCCACCTCGAACTCCCCGACGACGAGGTCCGCCGCCGCGTCCTCAGCCGCCGCGTCTGCCCGAACTGCGGCATGGACTACAACCTGATCGGCGACCGCCCCGAGCAGGAAGGCCGCTGTGACATCTGCGGCCACGAGCTGACCACCCGCTCCGACGACACGCCCGAGGCGCTCGAGGCCCGCCTGCGCGACTACCACGAGAAGACGCGCCCGGTCCTCGAACTGTTCCAGCGCAAAGAGGTCGTCCACGACGTCGACGGCCGCCCGCCCGTCGACGAGGTCCAGAACGCCATCCGCAAGACGCTCGGCCTCCCCGCGTACGTCCCGGCCGACGACCGATAAAAGATCAAAATCAGTCTCTGGTACGACCCAGCCGCGCACCCGACCGCACCCGCCCGTCCCCGGTCCGGGCCCGCCACCTGATCCCGGTGCCGGCCCGCCCGGCGACCATCCGCCCCCGCCGGTCCCCCCACCCACACTCACACCCACCCCGCCCCGATCCACGCCCGGCGCGGCACCCCCACTTCGTGGTGCCGCGCCCGCCGAGCAGCCGAGCGCAGTTGTCAGCGTGCCGGCGGCCGGACACGAAGCGCTGGTCCTCCCACTGCCAGGTCGGCCGCGGCGGGCCGGGTGCGGGTTGCCGGGCGCGGGCGGCCGGGTGCGGGTTGCCGGGCGCGGGCGAGGGTCCGGCTTGCTGGGGTGCGGTCGGTCGGGTGCGGGTTGCCGGGCGCGGGCGGGTGTGGGCGCGAGCTGCGTCATGGGCCCGGGTTGCGGCCGTGCTCCCGGTCCCGGCTGGTTCCGGCGGTTGTCATGGGGTGCGAACAACAACCGTCAGAACCAGCCGGGGACTCGACCGGGCCGGTCAGACCAGCGCGGACGCCTTCTCCGGGTCACGGGCGGGGGCCGGCCACATCGTCACCACGGCGACCGTGGCGAGCACGAGGACTCCGGCCAGTACGCGGTAGCCGACGGTCAGGCCGGCGAGGAAGTCGTCCGGCGAGCGCAGTGCGTGGTGCGAGTTCAGCACGGTGCCGATGACTGCCACGCCGAGCGCGGCCCCGACTTCCCGCGCCGCCGAGTTCAGGCCTGAGCCGAGGCCGGCGCTGCCGGCCGGCAGCCCGGCGAGGATCCCACCGGTCAGGGCGGGTGCGCAGAGTCCCATCCCGGCCGCCATCAGCAGCAGGTACGCGGCGTAGACGGGGTACGGCGTGCCGGCGTCCACCGTGGAGAGCAGCGCCAGGCCGATCACGATGCCGGACAGTCCGGCCGTGATGACGGGCCGCGGCCCGTAGCGCTGGGCGAGCGGCACCGCCCGCCGCGACACCACTCCCATCCCGATCGCCAGCGGACCGATGGCCACACCGGTGAGCAGCGCCGAGTACCCCTTGACGTCCTGCAGGAACTGTGCGTTCACGTAGAACAGGCCGAACAACGCGAAGAACGTGGCACCGACGCCGAGGGCTCCCGCCCGTACCGTCGAAATCCGGAAGATGCGGGGATCGAGCAGGGGCTTGCGGGACCGCAGCGCGTGCCCGGCGAAGGCGCCGAGGACGAGCAGCCCGGCGGCGAAGGACGCCACCACCACGGGGTCGGTCCACCCCTTCCCGGGGCCCTCGATGATGCCGTAGAGCAGCGCGAACAGCCCGCCGGTGAGCAGCGCCGTGCCGATCGGGTCGGTCGACGCGTCGTGTCGCGGCGCGCGCGGGACCCAGGCGGCGACGCCGGCCACGAGCAGCATCGCCACCGGGACGAAGGTGAGGAACAGGGCGGGCCAGTCGAAGTACTGCAGGACGGTCCCGGCGACCAGGTTGCCGACCATGCCGCCGAAGCCCATGCAGGCGGTCCACAGAGCGATGGCGTGCGGGCGCCGTTCCGGCCGGGTGGTGTGCAGCAGCAGGGCGAGCGTGGCCGGCTGGGCGAGGGCGGCCGCGACGCCGCCGAGCGCGCGACCGGCCTGGAGCACGGCGACGTTCGGGGCCAGGGCGCTGACCAGATTGGCCACGCCGAACAGCGCGAGCCCGGTGATCAGCACGCCTTTGCGGCCGAGCCGGTCGCCGAGCGCGCCGGCCGGGATGAGCAGGCCGGCGAAGGCCAGCACGTACGCGTCGACGATCCAGACCAGGTCGCTCGCGTCCGCGTGCAGATCGCTCGCGGCGAGCTGCGGAATGGCCAGGTTGATGCCCGCGACCAGCGACTGGAGCACCAGCACGGTCAGGCACGTCAGGGCCAGTGTCGAGTTCTCACGTCTCATGGATCCGACGCTAGGATCGGCTATATCTAACGTCAAATGCATGCTTTGCAGGGGAAGGTTGCGTCAGACGCATATGAATCTGGACCTGAATCTCCTGATCGCCCTCGACGCCCTGCTGGAGGAGGGCAGCGTCGGCGGCGCCGCGCGTCGCCTGCACCTGTCCGAGCCCGCCGCGAGCCGCGCCCTGGGCCGGATCCGCGCCGCGATCGGTGACCCGATCCTGGTCCGCTCCGGCCGGCAGATGGTCCTCACCCCACGCGCCCACGAACTGCGCACCGAGGTTCACGCCCTGGTCGAACGCGCCCGCGCGGTCTTCACGCCACCCGGTCCGCCCGACCCGGCGGCGCTGCAGCGGGTCTTCACCGTGCTCGCCGACGACGTGGCGATCGCGCTCGGCCCGGAACTGCTGGCCCGGGTCCACGGCGAGGCGCCCGGGGTGAGCCTGCGCTTCCTCGGGGAGGACCCGGCCTCCGACGGCAGCTCCCAGCTCCGCGACGGTCAGGCCGACCTGGACATCGGCGTGATCCAGGGCGCGCCGCCGGAGATCGTCGTCGAGCCGCTTTTCACCGACCGGATGGCCGCCGTCGTCCGGGCCGGCCACCCGCTGACGTCGGGGGCGCTGACCGTGGAACGTTACGCCGCGGCGGACCACGTGAGCGCGTCCCGGCGGGGCAAGCTGACCGGCCCGATCGACGAGGCCCTGGCCGCCATGGGCCTGGCCCGTCAGGTGGCGCTGGCCGTCCCGACGTTCGGGGCCGCCCTGATCGTGGTCGCCCGCACCGACCTGGTCGGGCTGATGCCGGCCCGGCTCGGCAGCCGTGCGGTGGAAGCCCTCGGCCTGGTCGCGCTGGAGCCCCCGCTCGACCTCCCGGCCAAGGAGATCGCCATGGCCTGGCACCGGCGGTACGACGCCGACGGCGCCCACGCCTGGCTCCGCGCCCAGATCCGCGCCACGGTCGCCACCCTGACCGCGGACTGAGCCGGCCGTGCCACGGTCGCCACCCGGACCGTGGACTGAGGAGTCCGCGCCGGCACCGGCTCCCGACCCGCGCGGGTGGTTGTCTCAAGGGCTGTTCGGCAACGCCGGGCGCCGGTCGGCGGGGTGAGCCGCGGCTGGGGTGCAGCCGTGGGCACGGCGCGCGTTCTTGGGGGAAAGCCACACAACCGGGCATCGATGTCGCTTACGTCGGGTGCGGGGGAGATGACCATATGCGCCGGATTTGCCTACCACGACTTCCCATGTAAGGAGACCGAAATCTCTTTGACATATTGCGCTCGGACAGAAGCGGGCGTAAACAAAGACAAAGCAAAATCAATGCCAGGGCGGTGAGTGGATGTACGCGGAGGAACGGCAGCAGGAGATCGTGCGGCGCGCCCGCGCCGAGGGCCGGGTCGACGTGGTGGCGCTGGCGGACAGCTTCACGGTCACGGCCGAGACGATCCGGCGGGACCTGACCGTGCTGGAACGGGCCGGCGTGCTGCGCCGGGTGCACGGTGGAGCGATCCCCGTCGAGCGGCTCGGCTTCGAGCCCGCCCTCGCGACCCGCGACGCCGTGCTGATCAGCGAGAAGGAGCGGATCGCGAAGGCCGCGCTGGCCGAGATCCCGGAGGACGGCGCGATCATTCTGGACGCCGGGACGACCACCGCCCGTCTCGCCCAGCTGCTGCCCGCCGACCGGGAGCTCACGGTCGTGGTCAACTCCCCGGTGCTGGCCGCGATGCTCGGCATCAAGCCGAACCTGTCGGTGCTGCTGCTCGGCGGCCGGGTCCGGGGCAAGACCTTGGCCACGGTGGACGACTGGGCGCTGCGGCCACTGTCCGAGATGTATGTCGACGTGGCCTTCATGGGCACCAACGGCTGCACGGTCGAGCGCGGCATGACCACCCCCGACCCGGCCGAGGCGGCGGTCAAGCGGGCGATGATCGCCGCGGCCCGCCGGGTGGTGCTGCTCGCCGACCACACGAAGATCGGCAACGACTATCTGGCCCGGTTCGGCGGTCTCACCGAGCTGGACCTGCTGATCACCGACAACGGCCTGGACCACGAGCTGGCGGCCGAGGTCGAGGCCACCGGCGTCCGGTTGGTGAAAGCATGATCCTCACCGTCACTCTGAACCCGAGCGTCGACCGGGCGCTCGAAGTGGACGAGCTGCTGCGCGGCGCTGTTCTCCGGGCCGCCGACTCGCACATCGACCCGGGCGGCAAGGGCGTCAACGTCTCCCGCGCGCTGCTGGCCAACGGCGTCCGCTCCACCGCGGTCGTCCCGGCGGGCGGCGCCGAGGGCGAGCAACTGGTCGACCTCCTCAAGGGGGAGGGCGTCGACCTGGTGGCCGTCCCGATCGCCGGACGGACACGTTCCAACATCACCGTGGCCGAACCGGACGGCACGGTCACGAAGATCAACGAAGCCGGCCCGGTGCTCTCCACGGCCGAGTTCGACCAGGTCAGCGACGCTGTGCTGGCCGCCGCGCGGGGGGCCGACTGGGTGGTGCTCTGCGGCAGCCTGCCGCCCGGCCCGTCGGTGCAGGCGTTCGCGGCGCTCTGCGACCGGCTGGTCGCGGCCGGCGCGCGGCTCGCCGTCGACTCGAGCGGTCCGGCCCTGCTGGCCGGGGTCAACGCCGGCGCGGCCCTGGTCAAGCCGAATCGGGAGGAGCTGGCCGAGGCGGTCGGCGGCGAGCTCACCACGCTCGGCGACGTGCTCGACGCCTGCGACCGGCTGCGCAAGGCCGGCGCCGGAACCGTGCTGGCCAGCCTCGGCGCGGACGGCGCGGTGCTGGTCGACGAGTCCGGTGTGCTCACCGGCATCTCCCCGGTCACCACGCCACGCAGCACCGTCGGTGCCGGTGACGCCCTGCTCGCCGGGTTCCTCGCGGCCGGCGCGCGCGGCGAGGCGGCGCTGATCGAGGGCCTGGCCTGGGGTGCGGCCGCGGTCAGCCTGCCCGGCAGCCGGATGCCGCGACCCGAGGACCTGAACCGCACGACCGTCCGGCTGGATGCTCACCCGGACCTGTCCCGACCGATCAGCCCCCACTGACGTACCCCCGATAGATGATCGGCGGCCGCAAGGTCGCGGCCTGCCGCTACCCGTAGCAAACCCGAAATTCAGATACAAAAACCGATTTTTTAGTACGGGGGACCAGCACGACCCCAGTCCAATGAATGGAGATCCTCATGGCCTCTTCGTATACCCCCGAGGTCACCGGCGGCGGTTTCCGGGCTTCGGTGCAGAAGCTCGGCGGTTACCTGGCCGGCATGGTGATGCCCAACATCGGTGCCCTGATCGCCTGGGGCCTGATCACCGCCCTGTTCATCCCGGTCGGCTGGATCCCGAACGCCACCTTGGCCGAGCTCGTCGACCCGATGATCAAGTACCTGCTGCCGGTCCTGATCGGTTACACCGGCGGCCGGATCGTGCACGGCCAGCGCGGCGCGGTCGTCGGTGCGATCGCCACGTTCGGCGTCATCGTCGGCGCGGACGTGCCGATGTTCCTCGGTGCCATGATCATCGCGCCGCTCACCGCATACGTCCTGAAGCTCTTCGACAACGCGATCGACGGCAAGGTCAAGCCGGGCTTCGAGATGCTGATCGACAACTTCTCGGCCGGCATCATCGGCGCGGGCTTCGCGATCCTCGGCAAGCTGGCCGTCGGCCCGGTCGTCGACGGGCTGACCAAGGCCGCCGGCAACGCCGTCGACTGGCTGCTCGACCACAGCCTGATGCCGCTCGCCTCGATCCTGGTCGAGCCGGCCAAGGTGCTGTTCCTGAACAACGCCATCAACCACGGCGTATTCGGCCCGCTCGGTGTGCAGCAGGTGCAGGAGCACGGCAAGTCGATCCTGTTCATGATCGAGTCGAACCCCGGCCCCGGTCTGGGCCTGCTCGCCGCCTACCTGTTCTTCGGCCCGAAGTCGCTGCGTCCCAGCACCCCGGCCGCGATGATCATCCACTTCCTCGGCGGCATCCACGAGATCTACTTCCCGTACGTGCTGATGAAGCCCCGCCTGATCCTCGCGATGATCGCCGGCGGCATGTCCGGCGTGGCCACCTTCATGATCACCGGCACGGGCACGGTCGCCACCCCGGCGCCCGGCAGCATCTTCGCCTACTTCGCGGTCACCGCGAAGGACGGCTACTTCGGGATGATTCTCGGCGTCATCATCGCCGCCGCGGTCACTTTCGGGGTCGCGTCGCTGCTGCTCGGCTTCGGCAAGCTCAAGTCCGACCAGGAGGCCGACGAGGCCGAGTCCGACGAGGCCATCCTGGCCGCCGAGACCGCCGGCACCCAGCACCCGGTCGTCGCCTCCGAGGCGACCGTCACCGGCAAGGAACAAACCGCCTAACCACCACGAACGGAGGTCCCGGCCATGGCCATCATCAACGGCAAGGACATTCACAAGCTCGTCGTCGCCTGCGACGCCGGCATGGGCAGCAGTGTGATGCTCGCCAGCACGCTGCGCAAACAGCTCGGCAAGAGCGGGGTCACCGTGGAGCACACCCCGGTGAACTCCATCCCGGCCGACGCCGACCTGGTCGTCTGCCACAACGGCCTGGCCGCGCGAGCCCGCTCGATCGCGCCCGGCAAGCCGATCGTGCCGTTCCAGGTCTTCCTGGGCGACCCGGCCGTCACCAAGGTGGTCAAGGCCATCCAGCAGGGCACCGACCTCAATGTCTGAGCTGCTGGACCGCCGGGCGATCCGGCTCGACGAGACGGCGGCGGACCGCGACGACGCGATCCGCCGCACCGGCCGGGCCCTTGTGGAGATCGGCGCGGTCGAGCCCGGCTACGTCGACACTATGCTCGCCCGCGAGCAGTCGATCTCCACGTACGTCGGTGAGGGTGTCGCGATTCCGCACGGCACCCTCGGCGGCAAGGAACTGGTGAACCGGGACGCGCTGTCGGTGCTGCGCTTCCCGGAGACCGTGGACTGGGACGGCGAGCCGGTGACGCTCTGCGTCGGCATCGCCGCCAACGGCGACGGGCACGTGGAACTGCTCGCCGCCCTCGCCGAGATCCTGCTCGACGAGGACCAGGCCCGTGAACTGCGCGAGGCCACCGATCCCGAGACCGTGATCCGGCTGCTCGGGGCCCTGAAAGAAGAGGACAGCAACTCATGAAGGTCGTGCGATTCCACGCTCCCGGTGACGTGCGGTTCGAGGACGTGCCGGAGCCCGAGGCCGGCCCGGGCGAGGTGAAGATCCGGGTCCGGAACTGCTCCACGTGCGGGACCGACGTGAAGATCTCCAAGTTCGGTCACCACCACATCCACCCGCCGCGGGTGATGGGCCACGAGATCGCCGGCGAGGTGGTGACCGTCGGCGACGGCGTCGAGGGGTGGGCGCCCGGCGACCGGGTGCAGGTGATCGCGGCGATCCCCTGCGGCGAGTGCGACGAATGCCGGCGTGGCCGGATGACGATCTGCCCGAACCAGGTGTCGATGGGTTACCACTTCGAGGGTGGATTCGCGCAGTTCATGGTCGTACCCAAGGAGGTCTTGAAGGTTGATGGCCTGAACCGGATCCCGGAGGGAGTCTCGTTCGCCGAGGCGTCCGTGGCCGAGCCGCTCGCCTGCGCGCTCAACGCGCAGAATCTCGCCCGGGTCGGTGAGGGCGACGACGTCGTGGTGATCGGTTCCGGTCCGATCGGCTGCCTGCACGTCCGGCTCGCCCGGGCCCGCGGCGCCGCCCGGGTCTTCCTGGTCGAGCTCAGCCGGCAGCGCCTGGAGATGGCCGCGAACCTGGTCAAGCCGGACGCGGCGATCTGCGCGGCCGAGGTCGACCCGATCGAGGAGGTCCTGAAGCTGACCGGCGGGCGTGGCGCCGACGTGATCATCACCGCCGCGGCTTCGGGCAAGGCGCAGGAGCAGGCGATCCAGATGGCCGCGCGGCAGGGCCGGATCAGCTTCTTCGGCGGCCTGCCCAAGGACAAGCCGACGATCACCTGCGACTCGAACCTCGTGCACTACCGCGAGCTGATGATCATCGGGGCGAACGGGTCCAGCCCGGCGCACAACAAGCAGGCCCTCGAACTCGTCGCCACCGGCGCGGTCCCGGTCGCCGACCTGATCACGCACCGGCTGCCGCTGGACGGGGCCATCGACGCGTTCGGCATCGTCGAGCGCGGCGAAGCCATCAAGGTCACCATCGAGCCTTAGGAGGGTTCATGCCCACGCGTACGGTTGCCGTCGGTTCCGCCAGCGGGCTGCACGCCCGCCCCGCCAAGATCTTCGTCGAGGCGGCGGCGAAGGCCCCGGTGAAGGTCACCATCCGGGTCGGCGAGAAGAAGCCGGTGCCGGCCAAGAGCATGCTGTCGGTGCTCGCGCTCGGCGCCAAGCAGGGCACCGAGGTCGTCCTGGAGGCCGACGGCGACGGGGCCGACGAGGCCCTGGACGGGCTGGCCGCGCTACTCGCCAAGGACCTGGACGCTCTTGAGGGTGCCGGCGATGCCTGAGGTTGCCGGCCTCTCCGGGATCGGGGTGTGCGCGGGTGTCGCCGCCGGTCCGCTGCTGCGGATCGCGGCGGCGCCCGCACTGCCCCCGCCCACCCCGGTGGCCGACCCCGAGGCCGAGGTGGCGCGGGCCTTCGCGGCGCTCGCCGAGGTCGTCGCGGAGCTGGAACGGCGGGCCGACCGGGCGTCCGAGGAGACCGTGGCCGAGGTGCTGCGGGCCGAGGCGCTGATGGCGGACGACGAGGAACTGCGCGACGCCGTCCGCGAGCACGTCGAGGGCGGCACCGACGCGCCACACGCGATCGGCGCCGCGTTCGGGACGTTCCGGGAGATGTTCGCCGAGGCCGGCGGCTATCTCGCGGAACGGGTCGCGGACCTGGACGACCTGCGGGACCGGGCGGTGGCGGTGCTGCTCGGGCTGCCGATGCCCGGAGTGCCGCAGCCCGGTCACCCCTATGTTCTGGTGGCCCGGGATCTGGCGCCGGCCGACACCGCGGACCTGGACCCGTCGCAGGTGCTGGCGCTGGTGACGGAGATCGGCGGGCCGACCAGTCACACGGCGATCCTGGCCCGGGCGCTCGGGCTGCCCGCGGTGGTCGCCTGCCGGGGCATCCTGGACATTCCGGAGCACACTCTGATCCGGGTGGACGGCGCGACGGGAGAAGTCGGGCCCGCCGATTCGGTTTTCCACGCGGAGAATCGGGTCGGGTCCGAGCTCGCCGGTCCGGGCGCGACCGCGGACGGGCATGCGGTGAAACTGCTCGCCAACGTGGGGTCGGCGAAGAACGTACCGGCCGCCGACGAGGTCCACGCCGAGGGCGTCGGCCTGTTCCGCACCGAGCTGCTCTTCCTCGACCGCACCGCCGAACCGACGAAGGACGAGCAGGTCACGGCGTACCGGGAAGTCTTCCGCGGGATGGCCGGGCGGCGGGTCGTGATCCGGACGCTCGACGCCGGCGCCGACAAGCCACTGCCGTTCCTGAACCAGGACGGCGAGCCGAACCCGGCACTCGGTGTCCGGGGTCTGCGCGTGGCCCGGCGGCGCCCGGAGGTGCTGACCACGCAGCTCGCGGCGATCGCGGCGGCGGCGCAGGACTGCGACGCGGACGTGTGGGTGATGGCGCCGATGGTGTCGACGCTGACCGAGGCGGCCGAGTTCGCGGCGGCCGTGCACGAGGCGGGACTGCCCAAGGCCGGGGTGATGATCGAGGTGCCGGCCGCGGCGCTGCGGGCCCGGGACCTGCTCGGCGTCGTCGACTTCCTCAGCATCGGGACCAACGACCTGAGTCAGTACACGTTCGCGGCCGACCGGATGTGCGGCGACCTGGCCGACCTGCTCGACCCCTGGCAGCCCGCGCTGCTGCAGCTCATCGCGATCTGCGGGGAGGCCGGGCGGGACAGCGGCAAACCCGTCGGCGTGTGCGGGGAGGCGGCGGCCGATCCGGGGCTGGCCCCGGTGCTCGCCGGGCTCGGCATCGGCAGTCTGTCGATGTCGCCGCGCGCGGTGCCGGCGGTCCGGGCCTCGCTGGCGCGGTACACCTACGACGAGTGCCGTCGCCTCGCGGAGCTCGCGGTGGCGGCGCCGGATGCCGCTTCGGCGCGCAAGCTGGTGGTGTGACGACGGCCTCCGCCCGCTGCGGCGGAGGCCGTCATCGGCATCAGTTGAACGGGAACCCGGGCGGGAAGTTGACCGCCGCGTCCGGTACGTCCAGGCTCGTCATCATCTTGATGAGGTCCAGCGCGACCTTCGGCGTGCCGGGAGCGCCTTCCACGACGATCACCCGCTTCTTGGTCTTGTCCCCGAAACCGACTTCCATGTTGTACGTGTACCGGCCGCGCGTGTTCGCGACCACGTACTTCGGGCGCACCGTCTGGAACGCCGGCGTGGAGGCCAGGCGCAGGATCGCGGCTTCCTGCTTCGTGGACGCCCCGACCAGCGTGAACACCGACTGACCGGTCACCCCGGAGCGGGTGCGCACGACCACCACCGCGACCGCCTTCTTGCCCTTGACCTGCGGCTTGGCGGGCACGGCGGGTGCGGCGGGTGCGGCCGACACGGCCACGGCCGGTGACGCGACGGGTGTGGCCGTGGCCTGCGGCGTGGGCTCGGTGGCGACCGCGGCTCCGGCGGTGCCGGCCACGCCCGCCACCACGGCGGCCAGACTCAACAGCAACTTGCTCATGCCCTCAGGATATCGGGCAAAGCGGACTAATCAGCTCAACAGGCCGAGCTTGGCGAGCCGCTTCTCCACGACGTGGCAAACCTGCTCGACGACGGCCAAGCGCGCGTAACCCTTGTCGTCGCCGGGGATGACGTGCCAGCGGGCGCGCGGCTGATCCGTACGGGAAAGCATTTCTTCGATCGCCTCGCCGTAAGCCTTTCGCTTCTCGCGGTTACGCCAGTCCTCGTCGGTCAGCTTCCACACCCGCAAGGGGTCTTCGGCCCGATCCTCGAACCGTTTCAGCTGCTCCTCGTCCGACACGTGCATCCAGAACTTGACCAGGATCATTCCCTCGGCGGTCAGCGTGCGCTCGAACTCGTTGATCTCGTCGTACGCCCGCTTCCACTGATCCGCGGTGGCGAATTTCTTGACCCGTTCCACCAGGACCCGCCCGTACCAGGAGCGGTCCAGCACCGTCATCCCGCCGGAACCGGGCAACACATTCCAGAAACGCTGCAGGAAATGGTGGCGCTTCTCGTCGTACGTCGGAGCGGCGAATTGGGAGACCCGCACGTGACGGGGATCGAGCGGAGCCACGAGACGCTTGATCGCCCCGCCCTTGCCGGACGCGTCCCAGCCCTCGAAGAGCACACACAGCGGCGGCCCGATCTTCTTGTCCCCGATCTGGCCGCCCAGGGTCAGGCGCAGGCGCAGCAGCCGCTCCTGCGCCGCCTCCAGCCGCTCCTCGGCCTTCTTCTTGCTGATCTCGATCGGCGGTTTCGCGCTACCCAGGTGACCCATCCGATCAGCATCCCCGAAACCCGGTGTGATCCGCACGGACCGGTGCGGGAGAATCCGTGCGTGACTCTCGTAGACGACCTGACGTGGCGCGGACTGATCCAGGACTCGACCGACCCCGACGAGCTGCGCAAAGCACTCGACGGTGGCTCGATCACGTTCTATGTCGGCTTCGACCCGACCGCGCCCTCGCTGCACGTCGGTCACCTCATGCAGGTCTGCACCGCCCGGCGCCTGCAGCAGGGCGGGCACAAGCCGCTGCTGCTCGTCGGCGGCGCGACCGGGCAGATCGGCGACCCGCGCGAGTCCGCCGAGCGCACCCTGAACCCGCCGGAGGTGGTCGAGGGCTGGGTGCAGCGCATCCGCGAGCAGCTCTCGCCGTTCGTCACCTACACCGGGGAGAACGCCGCCACCCTGGTCAACAACCTGGACTGGACGGGCTCGGTCTCGGTCGTCGACTTCCTGCGCGACGTCGGCAAGCACTTCCCGGTCAACAAGATGCTGGCCCGTGACGTGGTGCGCAACCGGCTGGAGAGCGGCATCAGCTTCACCGAGTTCAGCTACCAGCTGCTGCAGTCCAACGACTTCTACCAGCTGCACGTGCGCAACGGCTGTCAGCTGCAGTTCGGCGGCTCCGACCAGTGGGGCAACATCACCGCCGGGGTCGACTTCGTCCGCCGTCGCGGCGCCGGCCCGGTGCACGCGTTCGTCACCCCGCTGGTGCTGAAGTCCGACGGCACCAAGTTCGGCAAGACCGAGGGCGGCGCGGTATGGCTCGACCCCGCCATGACCAGCCCGTACAGCTTCTACCAGTTCTGGATCAACAGCGACGACCGCGACGTCAGCAAGTACATGCGGTACTTCAGCTTCAAGACCCGTGAGGAGCTGGAGGAGCTGGAGAAGGCGACGGCCGAGCGCCCGCAGGCTCGTCTCGCGCAGCGTGCCCTCGCCGAGGAGCTCACCACCCTGGTGCACGGTGCGGAAGCGGCCCGGCAGGCGATTGCCGCCAGTCAGGCCCTCTTCGGGCGAGGTTCGCTCGACGAGCTCTCCGCCGACACCTTGCGCGCCGCTCTGGCCGAGGCAAATCTGCTTTCCGTACGGGGTGCGGTGCCGCCCGTCGGGACGCTGCTGAAGGAGACGGGTCTCGTGGCGAGCGCCAACGAGGCTCGCCGGACGATCAACGAGGGCGGCGCCTACCTGAACAACGAGCGCATCACCGACGGCGAGGCGGTCGTGCCGTCGTCTGCTCTGCTCCACGGCCGGTTCCTGGTCCTGCGGCGGGGCAAGCGCACGTTCGCCGGCGTCGAGGTCACCGACTGAGGTGTCTCTTCGCGGCCCGGTCCCCTCATCGGGGGACCGGGCCTTTTCTGTTCTGTCCAGTTTTGCGCCACGCGGCGGGCCGGCTCGTTCTCGGCAATCAGGGCGCTGACCTGAGGTTTTGTGCCTCGCCCGAGGTGTGACCGTGCTCGCCCCGCCCCGATTTGGAGTTGCCGGGAACGACGGGTAGTGTTTACCGAGCCGCCAGGGAGACGGGCGAGCGAGCGAGACCCGCGAGGGGCTCGGAGCGGCCGTCCTGACGGAAAACCTACCAAGATCCCACGATCTAGCATCGTGGCAATTCTCGGTGCGGAAAATCCGGTTGCGAAACACGGATTTGACGAACTGAGAATGGCGGGTAAAGTAGAGCGAGTGCCCCGGAGGGCGGGCCGCAGGAATGCGGTTCGGACGCGGT